>CAUZJQ010000445.1:0-3469 GCA_963580095.1 Lentisphaeria bacterium
CGTCGCAAGGCCAACGTCCGCTTCGGCACCGGGCCGGACAACATCGACCAGGCTGTTACATTTCCTGGCCATCGGCTTACCTCCCCCCACGCGAAACAATCAAAACCTATCGGTAGAAAGACAAATGACAGCAGCTGATTTACTGGTTGGAGAGAGAGCTCCAGGCTCGAGACGTCCCTTTCGCGGCAACGCTGAACGGCCACGGTCTCGGTCCTTTTTATATAGGCCTGCGGACCGGGCCGGGATCCCCTTGATTGACGTGCGCAACGAACAGGCGGCCCTGAATTGCTTGCCGACGACGACCTGATCCTTCTGTCCGGCACAGAATTCGATTATCGCGCCGGCCTTATTATCGACGCCCGCTTTTCCCAGAATAAACCGCATCTGCACATACGACTTGAGTAGGTACAAATTGGCGTTGATCAGCGGTTCATTCTGCATCCAGCAGATCGTCTGCTGAGTCCATCAGATACGGTTCGATCTCGACAAAGTTGAAAGACAGTTCCTGCCCAATCGATCCGTTCGGATCACTTTCGCCCGCCCAGTCAGAGATGGTAATGCCCGCCGTTTTGAATCGTTGCCGCGTCCAGGGCGATCCATACCGACAGCACATTACGGGAATGAAAAGACCAGTTCGGGCCGTCCATATGCCAGGAGGTCGGGTTGGCTCACGGCAATTTCTGCAGGGTGTGATCGTGCCACATGCGGAAGCCGTCGACCCCGGCCAGCAGGCCCAGTATCCTGCCGAGCTTCGGATTGAGGAAGCAGTCTTTTTATCGTCTTATTGATCTTCCACAGATTGATCCGCTGCAGGAAGACCTTGCTGTAATACGAGTCGACATCTTAAAAATCCTCGTTGCCTTCTACTGCGAGGCGCTTGCTCCCTATCGCTTCGACCGTATCCGTCACGGCCACGGTCAAGTCGGTCAGTTCCCGGATGAGAGAAAATCATCGACAACGACGAAGCCGGCGCGCTGGTAGTGGTCGATCTGCTCGGGTGTGACGGATGCATTCATAGGGGGGAAAATGGCTTGATGTTTGAGGATTGGGAGGAAGAATGCATGAGGGTTACGTGAACGCAAACATATATCGCGCCGTGTCCAATGGAAAATCCGGCAGGGCCATTCCCATCAAACATTCTCCAACACCAGTAACCAGTCGTGACATTCCGGCGGCAGCGGCGCGATCCATGAACCGTCCTCGGCGGGCTGTACCGCGCCGATGTCGAAATCCTCACCGGTAACCGGATCGAACCAATACGCCGTGTATGCAACGTCCGGCTCGATACCAATGACCGGGCAGGGACTCCAAACCATCGGCATGTAGACGATTCGCAGTTGGCCGGGGATGCCTGCGGCTACGGCACAGTACGGAACATCTGTCTCTGTATTCGATATCCAGTCGGGTCGATGTTCCAGTTTCCACCACGCGAACCGTCGCATGAACTGTCCACCGAGTCCGACCTGGCGGGAACCGGGCAACTGCGATGCTTCCCGCCAGGGCATATTGCCCCAGCAGCGACCGTGGGGCGAGCGGCCATACGGTGCCTCGGCCGTGCTCATCTGCCAGATACCGTTGGCCCCGTAGGTGTGGCCTGCCGTGCCGCGCATGACGGCGTGATAAAAACACAGTCTTTGCACGTTTTGCCAGGCCCGGCCGAGGATGCCCTCATAGTTCATTTCCGCTTCGATGACCGGCATTGTGGGGTCGGCACCGACCGACTCGGCGACTCCGTCGATGAGTTGCGGGAGAGAGGCAATATCGCTGTGCCCGGACTGCAGCATTTCGAAATCCATCAGGCCCGGATCTTCCACCTGGGCCCGCCCGGAACGGGTCGGGTGAATAGTGATGAGGTTGTTGTATGGATCGATGTGGCGTACACCAGCCATGACTTCGGTCCAGCCCTGTTTTTGCAACACGGCATCTGCCTCATGCGATTCAGAGAGGTAATACGGCATGACCGCTTCGCCGCACATGCACCACACAACCGGGTAGGCGCCGTAGCGGGCCACGAGGTAGCGCCAGTAACGCTTGACGCGATCCAGCCCGATGATCGGTAGGTGGAACCCCCACATGCCGACGATACAGGGCATGAGCCCGGCCTCGACGAGATGGGCAATCTTCACGTCGGCATGTTCGTAATATGCCGGGTTGATCCTCTCGAAATCCTCGGCAAACGGAAAACCCGCTTCGTTGCAGCCGCGCGGGTCCCGGGCATCCATGTCGGGGAGGGGGCCGGCGATGATCTGGATGACATTGAAGCCTTTCGCCACACGGTCGTCTGTGAGTTCTTTGAATCCTGCGGGCCAGTCGAGGCGTGTCGTCAGACCCATCCACCAGGTATCGCCCGTCCAGAAAAAGGGTGTGCCGTCGTCGTGCTCGAAATGTCGCCGATCGTCAGCGATGCTGAGCCGGCCGTGACGCAACAACGCGTTGTCGCCGTCGTACGGTTGCACCGTGATCGTTCCGGTCTGTCCATGCAGACCTTCGTCGGCATCCACATTGGCCTCGGTCACGTAGGTGTAGTCGCCCGGATCATCGCCGGCAAACCGCACCTTCCACACGTTGTCACCAGCCCAGAACGCCGGCACGCGAAGTTGCTGGCCGTCGCCGCCCGAGACGAGCATGTCGAGTTCGACATCGTTGTACGGATCGCCATACGCCACGGCCGAAGTCAGGACGATCTCGACAACCTGGTTTTGCTGGATTTCATGTGCCATTATTCACTTCATCAAGAAAATCCTTCCCCAAAAATGGGGCCGGCTGTGTCAAAAAAATCTGGTTCCTTTATTCATGGGACGGCTTTGCCATTCACAGGGCATCTTTATTGTCTATTCACTCGTGCAGGGTGAACGGATGCCCATCGATTTTCGAGAGCGGGACCGTGTCTTTCAATGTCCTGTACCGCATAGCTGTCTAACCGGGGATACCAGCACTGTACCGCTTATCTATCTTGTGCGCTACCGTTTTCGGCAACTCCGATTTGTCCAGCCTCGACGTCTGTCCCGACGGTACGTCGGGCGGCGGTTCTCCCGAAGGCTGTTCAGCCTATATCACCCAGACTTTCCAGGATGCCATTTCGACTGACCAATACGGTGCTTTGATTAGCAATTTCGGGTAGTCCGCACGTTCATGGATCCACCCCTTCACGGACCACGGCGCGGTGATCGCCCACTTGCGATAGATTCTGGATGTGTCCCGCTGTGACTCCGGAGACAACGGTTTGGTCCCCTTGACGACGGGAAACGCGACGAAGAGGAATCCTGACGGTTTATCTTCGTCAATAGTTGCCTCGATACGACCACCAAGCAGCGCCTCGCCAGCGCCCGGAGGACGCACCACGTCGACAGCAACGTGTTCGGACTATTCGAAAAGCAATTGCCCGCCAGTCGCGGCGGTGTTGAACGTCACCATGCAAGGCTGTGCGTTGTTGGCGAAGGAAGCCCCGCCCACCAGCTCCATCTTGGCA
>CAUZJQ010000446.1:0-3454 GCA_963580095.1 Lentisphaeria bacterium
GGTACCCGGCCACGTCTCCAGTTCCGGCCAGCCGTCGTATGACGAGCCAAATGCCCGCTGCATGCCCCAGCACGGTGCATAGACACTCCAGCCGAGCCGGTCCAGGTCCGTGTAAGCACCGTATTCCGGACGCGCCAAGCCCCGTGTATGCGGATTCAGCACGCGCCCGATCTCCCGCGCGCAGGTGGCCCCAAAAAACAACACGGTATGCGACGGCGGCATGAAGCCGATACGCATCTGGGGCGCAACATCATGAACGGCAACGGCCAGGGACCGGGCACAGTCGACCAGCGTTCTGTCCTGCAGTTGGCTCCATTGCACCGCTGTGTCAGTTGGCAACGTCGTCGGCGACTCCAAGGCTGCAAGCAGTTCCTCGCAAGCCCACGCGCGCCCGGTGATCTCTGCGAACGCCGCAAGGTGCAAATCGCAAAAGCACTGGCCGCCCTTGTTCTTGTAGCGGAAGTCGTCATCGATCCAGATTTCATCGACTCCCTCGACACCGGCGTAGATTGCATACGTCTCGGCGGTGTAGGCCAGAAAGCCTGGATCGATCGGGCAATAAGTCTCGTAAAACACCTGGCCGTCGAAGTCGATCTGGTGCTGGTACGGCAGCGGGTTCGAGCGCGGCGGGGACATGTTCATGCCGAGCGTAGTATGAATGTTGATGCCGACCCCGAGTCCCGCTGACCGGAATGACTTTGCGGCCTTCTCAATAATCACTGCGCGGCGGCGGCTTTCCTCGAGGTCATGGTGGCCCGGTTCGATATGGCCGTAAACGTTGAACAACATGACCCGTGTCAGCCCGACCCGGCGTGCGCGTGCAATAATTTTTCTACGGCTGGCAACAGTTTCGAACTCCCCCATGAGGAGGCGTTCTATGAAGTCATTGGGCATACAAAAAGTCCTCTCTATATGATGCGTTTTACACAGGGAACGGTGACAGTATCCGAATGGGTGTCGATTACAAACTCGTACAAAGCGGCAAGGCACCAGCGGTTTCCAACGGGCCTGTTCACCAGTATAGTATGGCATGGTTCGGGCATTACTCATCCTCCTACTGATCGCGACAACTCTTCAGACGATTGCCCGCGATCGATTCTGGCGTCTCGACGGCAAGCGCGTAGAAGCGAAACTCGTCGCTGTCGAAGATCAGAACGCACTCCTGCAAGACGAATCTGGCGGGACGCACGAAGTCCCCATCGCCGAGCTGTCCAGGCACGAACAGAACATCATCAAGCGCTGGCAGAAGAAGCACCCGAATAAAACCGACACCCGCGAGAAAACTGACAACACGCTACGAAAGCTCGAGATCAAAGCCGCTGAGATCATCAACGATATCCGTAGCGAAAAGGGCCTCAACCGCCTGACCTTCGACAGCAAGGCAGCAGATGTCGCCAGGGCCCATAGCCGCAACATGGCCGAGCGGGACTATTTCAGCCACAGGGGCAAGGATGGCAGGACGCCTTTCAAGCGCATGCGCGATGGCGGCGTGGATTATCGAGCGGCCGCCGAGAACATTGCGATCAACAACTCACCCGACGGCGCCGCCAAGGCGTGGATGGACAGCAAGGGGCACCGCACCAACATCCTCAACGGCAATTACAACCGGACCGGCATGGGTATCTGGCGGAAAGACGGCCAGCTCTATCTGACCCAGGTATTCATGGATTGAGCCCGCCTTAAGCTCCCCGCCTGATCCACCCCACCTATAATCGCAAAATAAATCCAGCTCTCTTACTTGTTGCGGCCTCCACTTGCGTGGGCTTTATTCATAGCGAATTGATTCTTTCATCAAAAAGGTCATGCCATATATCAGGATCTCAATCGAAAAACCGGTAATGGTGTAAGTGTATATATTTTTGCCCTTCAATACCGATAAAAGATGACCGCATATACCAAATTCATTTTTTATATTCACGAATTTAGACTTATCTCCAGGTGAATAGAATCCATGAGCTTCTTCAATCTCTAAGCCGAGTGCTTTGTATGTGAGTATAGTGGTTGTCCATAATGTTAGGAATAATGTTCTCGCCTCTGATCTTGAGGATTCAAAATCAATTCGAACTGAAATGTAGGATCATCTTCATTCGGAGAATCATATTCGTAGGATAACTCGCTGCTGCCGTCTGGATACTTAATCTTACTTAAGACCTCATGTTGCTCAGATGGTTCGTAATCCCCGTAGAGATCTTTGATGTCAAAGGCACTTAATATCAGTTTTTTGTCTTCTTCTGTTACCGGCACGTCTTGGGTGAAGTATGTATAACAGATGCCGAAGGTGAGTATCCCCAAGATGGGTATTAATGCGATACATAGTATTTTGAGATTTTTTTTTTCATTTCTTGCCCAGGCTTATTGGTCTTCTGTGAGCCGAGTCATGAGTGGATCAATCAGGACTGAGAAGAGGCCCCATCACGGTGCTTCACGAGCCAGTCGATATATCGTGCCTGCATAGCTTCCGAAAATCCATGGCCGAACCCCGACTCAACGAAATGTTCGGCCGCCCCCCCGGCGGCGTTGATCAACCGTACCGTCTCCGCATTGACTGCCGGCGGACAGCCGGCGTCCTTCTCTCCGTCCATGAACAGCACCGGGCGATCCATGAAACGCTCCGGATGCGATTGCGTCGCGAACTCCGCACACCACTCGTCACACCAGGTGCCGGCCTGAGCCCGGCGGCACCACTCATCGGCTTGGTAGAAGCTTGACCGCCCGACGATCGAAGTCATAGACGCGTATCTTTTCTCCTCGGCAAACACCATCTGGGCAATCAACCCGCCCATCGAGACACCGCCAACCTGCGGCCTCACCGCCGAGGCATACGGCAGTCCGAGCACAGCGTCAAGCAAAGCCGATCCCTCCTGCCTCGTGCGCTCCATGGCATCACAGATGGCTGCCCAGCCATTGAACATCACGCGAATCTCCAGCGCATCTGTCTTCCGGTCACCGTGCTCCACACAGTCCGGCATTATCACGACAAATCCCGCCTCGACCGTGCCAGCCATCCCCCGCGCGTCGCCGCTGGTGGACTTGTCGCTGGTCCAACCATGATAATGAATGAGAACAGGCGCCTCGGTCAATTGATCGTCACGGTGCACTACGCACGGAATTCCGGCAATCTCTTCAAAAGTGAAAGAAAGCATTTGATTGGCAGGGTTGAGGGTAGATAGATGGTCGCGTGAAGCGCTCCGAATACGCGCTTTCGAACAGACTACGCTCGCTCGAAAAGCTTCGCTCCATAAAGATAGCCGAAACAGGGCAGTCGGATACCGCAAAGACAATCATTTTCTGTCTTCGCCATTTCGCAACGATGCAGTATTTTGTAAGCTGAAACCTAAAACCTCCCTACCCTCCCCATTCTATGCCAACAGCCAGACTCATCTACGCCGACAGCGAGCGCTGTGCCGACATGCGCTATGCCACCGGCATGTTCGTTCCAGACCCGTTCATCTGG
>CAUZJQ010000447.1:0-3441 GCA_963580095.1 Lentisphaeria bacterium
GTCGGTTTGGCAGCTCTGGCACTTACTGACGCTCGCCTCTGGGTCGAACTCATTCCCGACGGCATTCACATTCATCCGGGCATGATAGACCTGGCCTGCCGCTGTATTCCGCATGAGAAGCTGGTGTGCATCAGCAATTCCATGGCTGCCGCCGGGGTTGGTGACGGTACTTTCAAGATGGGCGAAGACGACACCCACATCAGGGACGGCCGGCCCGAGCTGGAAGATGGTACGCTCGCCGGCTCGATCCGCTGCCTTGACGACGATTACCGCAACCTCAGCACCTACACCAATCTCGACGACACTGAAGTTGCCGCCTGCTTCACCAGCAACCCCGCCGCCAGTACCGGTCTTACCGACCGCGGCGAAATCAAGCCGGGTCGCCGAGCCGACATCGTTGTGCTCGACGCCGAACACAACGTGCAGATGACCATTGTTCAAGGGCGGATCGTCTACAACCGCCGCAACGTGCAGCCGGAGCAGCATTGATGCGGAGTTGCCCAATCACTTTTGTCATAGCAACAGCAATTGTCCTCTTGAACGGCTGTCGCGATGACACGTCCCGATCAACGCAACTCGCACCGGTGGCCCCGGTGACGTCTTTGCCGGCGGTCGAAAAAAAGTACGATCTCGTGCTCTATTCGGCCCACAGCAAGACGCATCTAAGGGGTTGTCTTGACCGCTTCAAGAACGCCTTTCCAGAAATCTTTGTTGAGTTGGTCGCACTGCCCGCCGACGAACTGCTGGAACGGCTCCGGGCGGAAAAGGACGAGCCCCGCGCCGATCTTTGGTGCGGCGTGCCCGACAGGCTGCTGGCCGCCGCTGCCGCCGAAGGGTTGCTGCAGAAATTCACGCCTGCCTGGGCTGCCAATGTGTCGGATGCCTATCACTCCCCGGATGATCTGTGGTACGGCACGTTTATCTCACCTACGGTCATCGTTTACAACCGCGACCACCTTACCGTCGAAACAGCACCTACCAGCCTCGGCGACCTGATGCAGCCGCAATGGCAAGACCGTATCGTCCTGGTAGATCCGGTCCAGTCAGACATCATGCAGACCATATTCGGACTTTTGATTTGCCGGCTGCATGCTCGCGACGGCAAACCGGGGAAGGGCTTCGATTGGCTGCGGCGGCTGCATGGCAATACCGCCGTCTACGTCGAGCCCGACAAACTCTATGAGAACCTGACGGCAGATACGCCGGTATCCATCTGGCACCTGGCCGACGTGCATCGCCAGCAGCAAGCCGGCAGGTATTCGCTCGAGGTAGTCGTGCCGGTGTCACCGACGCCGGTGCAGGTGGAAGGGCTCGCCGTCGTTGCCGGCGCGCCCAACATCGAGGCGTCTGCTGTTTTTTACAATTTTCTCACCCGTAGCGAACTCGTTATTCAGGTGAATGAGTCGGATCGCCTCCCTGCTCGGGCGGACCTGCCGGCCGAGCGCATCCCCGCGTGGATGACCCAACAGCGGATCACCCCATCAAAGGTGGACTGGCGGTTGTTCGCGCAAAAATCCAGGGGGTGGATGACGCATTGGAAGAAGAAAATCCGCGCCGAAAAAACTCGGTAGCCACCGGTCAGTCGACCATCGTCTCGTTTTTCCGCACTTGCAGAAAGATCAGCAGGCAACTGCCAACCTGGATCGCGTCGCCTTCTCTAAGGATATGACGCGCGCGGGGATTTCCATTGACCTGCAGTCCGTTGGTCGAGTCCTGATCCACGACGACCCAATCGGTGCCGTCCGCTTCGAAGCAGCAGTGCACACCCGACACCCATTTTCCGCTCACTTTGATTGCTGCGTCGTCACTCCGCCCGACCGTCGTACCGTTGTGCAGTGACAACCAGTAGGGGGCCGTTTCGCTCTGAACCACGAGTACGTATGCTCCCGGCTCCAGCGGCGGTGGATGGTTCAGCAGCAGTTGCCGGGTCTTGCGTAAGCGCAGGGAATTGTCTTCGAGCTGATCACCGGCGCGGGTGCGGCGATAAGCGGTCACCAGTTGTTGTTCGAAATCATTGCTCATTACACCTCTCCGATTTCCAGCTTTATCGCTTCGACCTCTTGCTGCAGCATCGAAACGATTCGTCGGCGATGCTGATAAATCGTGTTCTCCGAAATATCCAACGCTGCGGTCACTTCCGCCGCCGGCCGCTGTTCCAGCACATACATGCGAAACGATTCGAAGATATACGGTTTGACCCGCTTTTTGACACGATCGAGCGCGTGCATCAATAGATGCTGCTGCCACTCGTGCTCCCAGTCGTCCTCCCAATTCGACACCCATTCCTCGGCTGTGTTTTCGAGGATCGGAGTCTGCTCGTTGTCGTCGGTCCGCCATTCCTGATACTTACGTTCACGCCGGAAAGCATCGACGATTCGGCTCGACACAATGGTCAACAGAAACGTGCGGAACTTGCCCTTCACACGGTCGTACCGAAAGTTCGGCATCACCTTCGTCAAAGTAATCATACTCTCCTGCAGCACGTCCTGCGACATGTCGCCTGAGCAGCCGCGGCTGCGCGCGAAGTTAAGGATGAGCGTACGATAATATTGATGAAACTGATCCCAGGCCTGCCCGTCCTGGATGTCCTGCATGCGAATCAGCAGGCTTTCGTGCGTGATATGATCCATTCGCAAATTTCCCCGTATTACCGTGGCCTGTCTTGCCGCGATTCCGCCCATTCCTCGGCTTTCCAGACAAAGACCCGGCCGTCTTCGGTACCGGTAATCACCGTTCGACCGTCCGGTGTGAACTTCGCATGGGTGACCGTCGCACCGTGTCCGTCGAACGTCAGCAATTCGAGACCGGTCTGGACGTCCCAGAGTTTGGCGGTCTCATCGCGACAGCCGGTGACCACACGACTGCCGTCCGGCGAAAAAGCGGCGCAGGTGATCGCCGCCGCATGACCGCGGAAGAAGGCATATGGTTTGTGCGTTGCGGCCAGCGACAGCAGCCCAACGTGCGATTCTGCAGTATGCACGTACAGCGAAGCATCGGGGGAATACACCGGTCTCTGCAGGTCGTTACCGGGCTGATCTTGCGCTGCGATCGGCTGGCGTTGCGCAGTGCGCAGCTTCATGCCGCTGTGATCCCAGACATTCAGCTTGCCGTCGCTGCTGATACTGGCAAAGCCGTCACCTGTCAATGCCAGGTCACATACAGGCTGCTGATGGCTGTGCAGGGTGTGTAGCAGGGCACCGTCGTTGAGTTGCCAGATCTGGATGCTGCCGTCACGCGAACCGGTCATCAGGCGATCGCCGAACGCCGTGCTGGCAAGGACGGCGGCTGACTGTTGTTCGAGCACCATCAGCCGGCGGTACGCCAGGATATCCCAAAGGCGCACCGTGTTGTCGGCACCTGCAGTGGCCACCTTGGCGCCGTCAGGCGATACCGTCAGATCTCGAACGGGACCGTCGTGGCCGCGCATCACGAGAGTTTCCT
>CAUZJQ010000448.1:0-3434 GCA_963580095.1 Lentisphaeria bacterium
GTTCACCATGCGGGCTGGATCGTCTTATCGATTGCGATTTTTGTGATCGTCAGGGCAATTGCGGGGACGTAAGCAGTATGGCCAAGTCTAATGAACCAATTTGGTGGTCTTTGTTTTCTGCCGGCGGCGTGGTCGCCGCCTTCTTTCTGCCGATCACCATGATTATCACCGGGTTCGCGGTGTCGACGGGCTTGATCAGCGGAAGTGGTTTGTACGATTTGTTACAACATTGGCTGACGCGGATTTATCTTTTTCTGGTGATTTCCTTGCCACTGTTTCACTGGGCACATCGATTCCGCTTCGCGGTTGCGGACCTCGGCCTGAAAGATAAAAGCGGTGCGCTGCCCGTCGCCGTGTACCTGGCGGCAATTGTCGGCACGATTCTGGCACTTGTCTTTTTGATCAGGCTTTAATTTCGCAGGGCAACGTTGCGGACTATGCGAGGTCGCCGGGCAAGTAGTAACGGGGGAAAATTCCCGCAGCGGGTGTCGACCGCATGTCCCGCACCCGCCTCCCGATCAACAATCCGACATGCCAATCGACTGCCGTTGCGTCGGCTGTCAGTGAGCGCCATGTAGCTGGCGCTTGCCGCCCCATAGTGGACGGCAGGTCGAGGGTGTCGAGGACCAGTCGCGCATCAATCGTTGCACCATCGAAGTAGCGTACAGTCCCGGAAAAACCCGCGCTGCGAATTCCCCGGTGCCGCCGCAAGGCAACGAATACAGGCTGGCAAAAGCAGCCATCGGCGGCGGGCGGTTCATGAATTATGCGGGTTAAGTCGTTTCGTGCTTACACGTGCCCGGATCTCGGTTTGCACATGCCTTTCAACGGTCGGCTTTGCCGTACCACCGTCTTCTTCCCCCCATACGATTGTAACCTCAGTCCCGTCTACAGCCTTTTTTTCGTCGATCATTGCCAGTGAGAACCACGAGCGAACGTTTGTGGTGTAGACCGCGTACGTTGACAGTCCAACCATCTGATCGTTGTGCAACACTCGGTCAAAAGGCAAAGTTGCATATTGCGAACCTGGCATTTCGAGATGCTTAAATCGATCGCCTCCCTCAAGCACACTCGAAAATATGCGAAGGACATCTTCCTTGTTCCAGTTCAGCCAGACCTTGCTGCGGTGCGGATTATCCGCCATTTCTTCCAGGGATTCACGGCCGATAAAATCGTGGTCGAATTGCACATGCTTACCATATCCGAGATCCCAGGGCGTCTGGTAATAATCCTGTATGTTGTCCGAATAAAAACTGCCGCCCAGGGACGCATTCGCCTCGAACCCGTCCCCGCTCAGCCATTCACGGTAGGGCTTCATCTTCTCACCAGCGTAAACCGCGGGTGTGGGTGAAGGAATCCAGCCGGATTCAATGGAAACGGTTGAGTAGGCGCGGCTGCCAACCTGCCTGAGCCCGAACTCCTTACCCGCCTGTAGCAGTGCAGCCTTGACCTCTTTCCCTTCTCTGTATGGCCCCCAGAGTTCTAGACCGTTCGTGCGGGACATGCCGTGGTTCAGGCCACGAACCGTTCTGCCGGCAATCATAAATTCGCACATGTGGAAAAATTTGACATCCGGGAGTCGCCCGCGATTCACTTTCTCCAGAACCTTTTCCGCATTCGGGCCCTGAATTTGGTATCGATACGTAAAACGAGGTTTGTCATTGCTTACGCTTCGTTCATCGCGTGTAACCTCGACATCGTAATCTCCGGTCTCAGCGTGAAAAGCTACCCAATTCTGGGCAGAGGGACGCCCAACAATACTGACTTTATTTTCTGCGTGGTGAAAGAGAATAGCGTCCCCGATGACATATCCACCGTAATTGCAGGCCACAAACTGCTTTGCCCTGTTTTGTCCAAAGTTCCTGAAGCTGTTTACACCTATGTCAGACAATAACCGGTATACGTCCGGACCTTCAAAGTAGATATCTGTCATATGATAGGAAAGGTCCATAAGAACTACTGTGTGTTGCCATGCTTCCTGCTCGTCGCGCCAGTTGGTATACTCGCTGGGAATAGGAAAGACATAGGGACCAATTTGCGAATTGCGAAGCATCTCTACCGGATTGCCGGTAGCCCTGATCTTCTGTTCCAAACTCTGAATATTCATGATGCCTCCCGTGTGCGTCTTCACTGCTCGCGGCGAAGTCAAACCTCGACCGCACAGTACAATTGCAAAAAAGCTAAATCGCTTCCTTCACCGCGCGGTATCCCGCAGCGGTCGCAGCCAGAGATTCCTCGACGTCGGCATCGGTGTGGACGGCGCACACAAAGCCGTGGTGGTTGGCGTGAAAGAAAACCCCCTCGTCGACGACCGCCTCAAAAAAAATCTTGCGCACGGACCGGGCGGTGTCCGGCTCGTCGTAGTGGAAGGCGAAATCGGGTGTCGGCGCCAGGCCGACAGCTTCAATATCGACACCGATGTCCCGCGCCAGGGCGTTCTGCCTGTCGATCAGTTTCCGGCCGATATCCCACATCGTGGCAATGGCGTCGTTCTCCTCCATGAACCGGATCGTCGCCAGCGCCGCAGCATATTCAATGGCATTGGTGCAGTGGGTCGACGACATCCAGGTCTGCCCGATAGTGTCCATGTATTCGGCGGGGCCGACCAGTGCCGAGATCGGGTAGCCGTTCGACATCGCCTTGCCGAACGTCGCCAAATCCGGCGTGACTCCGAAATATTCCTGCGCACCGCCGAGCGCGAAATGGAAGCCGGTCCGCACTTCGTCCATGATGAACAGTGCGCCGTTCTGATGGCATAGGTCGCGGACGCCTTCGAGAAAGCCGGGCTGCGGTTCTTCGACCTCGCAGGCCCACATGATAACGCCGCAGATCTCGCCAGGGTTCGCTTCGAAAACCGCCGCCAGACTATCGAGGTCGTTGTAGTTGAACTTCAACGTTAGGTCCAGCACGTCCTGCGGAATGCCAGGATCGACCTTGCAGCACCAGTCATGCCAGCCGTTGTAGCCGAGCCGGATGATCTTGTCACGGCCGGTGACCAGCCGCGCAACCCGTACCGCGGCCGTCGTCGCGTCGGAACCGGTCTTCAGAAACAAGATTTTCTCGGCGCACGGAATAAGCTCGACCAGTTTCTCGGCCAGGTCGTTCTGCAATACCGGCGGCAATTGCTGGGTGTGCCCTTTTTCGACCTGTTCGATCACCGCTGCGTTGACGACCGGATGGCTGTGACCGAGTACGATGCAGCCGAAGCTCAGGATCCAGTCGAGATAACAGTTGCCGTCGATGTCCCAGATACGGGCGCCCTTGCCACACTCGCTGAATATCGGATAATCGCACGGTGCCATCAGCGCCGGCGCACGGGTCTGGGTCGTGCCTTCGGCAACAACCTTGAGGGCGCGTTCGAACTCGGCGGCGGAATTTGGGAATCGTTCGTTCATCAGAATGTGTGAACTCGGCCTAACTGTTACAACAAAACC
>CAUZJQ010000449.1:0-3425 GCA_963580095.1 Lentisphaeria bacterium
TTCGCCATTGACACGTGCAAGAACCTCCCCTACTTCCTCGATCGAGATGGTGGTGGGGGCCGGGGTCTGATCCTGAGCCTTCAAGCTCAGGGGCCAACCGAACGCGGTGATCGCGACAGCTGCAGTCATCCATGCCTGTTTCTTCATCATCATTTGCTCCTAATTCTCTGGATTTATCTGAACTTGGATTATCCGAACTTTGGATCATTCGGTTCGGAGGGATGACTGTAGCCGCAATAATAGCACCACAAACATCCTATTTCTCACGGTGCTGAAACTTTCTCACGGCTGTTGGCTAAACGGAACGGACATTGCGACTGCTCCAATGCGAATCAAACAAGCTGCGTAGTGCCGCTTTTACTCTAAAAACTAACCATGGGCATTTACTGAAAAACACAAATTTTTGGGATTGCGGATGTAAAAAGCTCCCCCAAAACAGCTTAAACCCTTACCAGACAGAAGGTTCAGCGTTTTATATGTCCGAACTTTTCTAAAAAAATCGGGAAAAAGCGAAAAAAAAAGCTTGGAATCGCCTGGCGGATTTCCTATACCATGAATTGTGCTTGGCAAGAAGGCTTGCGAAATACCAAAGCAATCAACAAATACGAACACGAAAAACACGAACTCAGGCTGGGGAAATAACCGGCCAAACAACAACAGGAGAAGGAAAGATGAACAAGTGTCTGAAACTGACAATGACGGCAGTCGCGGTCGTGCTGATGGGGGGCTTTGTAAACAGGGCAGCGGCAGCGGAAGGTGACCTTGTTGTGGTCAGTATCAACTACATCGTCCAGAACGAATTTAAGCTCGGGTTCGAGAATACTTCCGATTATGATAAGATTGGCTACAAATTCTCGGGGTTCGCCTCATCCAATAGTCACGAGCAAAAAATCTGGGTCGGCGCCATCTACACACCAAAGAGCGGCTGGGCGGAAATGGCCCTGCCGAGCTTAAACGCCAGTAATCCCACGTACCGGCAGGTTGTGACCGAGATGACTGACACCGGCTATCCGAACATAATCGAAGTCAGGTTCACCCCGCATCCTCTCGGCGGCGTTAGCTCGCGCTTTGTTTACTTCCGCGTCAAGGCGGACAGCTCCATCATCATGTGGGGTGGCGACGGTACGGGCGGCGACGACCCTTTTGGCGAGGGTAGCGCCTGGGCCCCACCTGCCACCGCAAGCCTAGGCGGCTCAGGTGCAATGTCTATGTGCTGTGGTACTGGGCACATCTATTTCGGGGCTGGACTTGTTGGCCAGGCGGGATCGTCGGGTGATGGCGGCGGCGGCGGTACCGATCTATCGGGCGTTGACGCCGCGCTTGCAGCGATCGAAGCCAAGCTCGACAACCTTCCCGCTGGTCCTGCAGGTCCGCAGGGCGATGCAGGTCCGACTGGTGCGGCTGGCGCGGCTGGCGCGGCTGGCGCAGCTGGCGCGGACGCTCCGTGTGTTGAGTGTGACGATATTGCCGATGCTGCCTTTGCACTCGCTTGCAAGTTGCTGACGCTCCATCAGCCGACCACCGTGGAAGAGTTCAGAGAATGCGTCGGAACCATTGCAACTGTCTCGATCGTTGGCTCTGGTAACAACATCTGTGCGCCAAATGACGCTACGGACGCGTGCGCCCAGAACATCGACGGTCAGGTCCAGGCGATTTTCGACGACAAGTTCTAAATCGTCCCAGACAAAGAGTTATCGAAAGAAGCGCAGGGCAGACGCCCTGCGCTTCTTTTTTTTGTTCATTTCAGTCCATACACTTACGACGTTTACGGAATTCGAATTCATCGTGGCCCAGCTATCGGCTGAGTGATCGTCCCGCCTACAGGTTCCCCGCATCGCTGCACGCTTCTTCATCCATTTGAAATTGATCTGTGATGCCATGAGCTTTTGAGCTACAGTAGGGGACAATGCCGGGCAACACCCATATCCGTTCCCTGTTTGCAGCGGTTTCCGCATTCGGCTATCCCGCACGAGGGCTACCTGTACGCCAACTCATCTATGCCATCGCCGCCGACACCGGCGAGTTGCGGTTGATCGAGCCGTCATCGGCGGGGTACAAGGAGTTGGCGCGTGCCAAGGTGCTGGAGGCATCCGGCAAAGAAGCCTGGGCGCCAATGGCGCTGAGCAACGGGCGCTTGCTTGTGCGCGACCACGCGCAGCTTAAATGTCTCGATGTGCGGGAACGTTGACCAAATAATTGTAACCCGGGGACACCTCATGAAACGCTACAGCTTCGTGCTCAAGGTCAAGAAAGAAAGAATCGCGGAGTACAAAGAGACGCACCGTGAGGTATGGCCGGAGATGCTCGAGGCGTTGAAGCGCAACGGCATACACAATCACTCGTTGTTCCTGCGCGAGGACGGGCTGCTGTTCGGTTATATGGAGACGTCGGTGGAGCCGTGGGCGGCGATGGCTGGGATGCACGAGGAAGCAATTAACGTGCGATGGCAGCAGTACATGGCGCCGTTCTTCGAGAGCGTCTCCGGTGAGCGCCCCGACGACATGCTGGTCGAGCTCGAGGAAGTGTTTCACATGGCTTGATGCGTTGCCTGCCAAACAGATCTGCGCGGCCGTTCAGTCTTCGAGCTGTCTTCGACGCTCGCAGGGAGTCGCCGCGATCGTTTTAAGCAAGAGCTGCCGTTATGCCGTTCTACTTTCCCTCGAGCCACAGATCGTAGAGGAATGAGTCCGGGATCTTGATCTTGTCGAAGGTGATGGCTTCGTCCTCGGCGACGTCGGCGAGCAATTCGGCACCGGCGCTCAGACCTATGGGCACGAGATTTTCAGCCGCTGCCACGGCTGTGCGCTCGATCAGGCCGTAACTGGCGAAACCGCCTTCGCCGTCGAGAATGTCACCGGCTGCGAGCGGCTTCTTGGCGTGGGTGACGACGTCCGAGGTCTTGGTCATCGCGGTTCCGGAGCCCAGGCCGGTGACCATCATGCGGACAACGGACAGCGGCATCTCGTGGCCGATCAGGTGGTACGGACGATAGATCAGGGTGTATCGGCTGCGTTCGCCGATGTGCGCCCCGATGATCATGCCGTAGGATGCCAGCGACTCGATGCAGTATTGCGACGGCGCCTCGATCACCGCGAACAGGCCGCCGCGCAGGTTGCGCTCGACCTCGTTTTCGTTCTCGTCGATCGAGCTGATCGCCTCGACGACGCCTTCCTGGCTGAGGATACCGCCCTTCTCCTGTGAGCACAGCACGTTCGGCAGGTCGCGCAGATCGACAGAGGCGAAGTGCAGCCCACGGACGTCCGGTACCAGGCCGGTGGCGTTGGACAGTGCGGTCATTTCGATGCAGTGCTTGGTGCCGTCGAGGAAGGAGCCGAACATCTGGGCGTTGTAGTCGTCGCCGGTGAAACCGTATTTTTCCGCGACGTCATCCGGATTGTACTTGCGAAAGGCCGGCAGGAAACGTG
>CAUZJQ010000450.1:0-3415 GCA_963580095.1 Lentisphaeria bacterium
ACCGTCTCGGGCTCACGGATGTCGCCGTTCAAAAAGGTATGTCGCGGGTTGTCGAGGTTGGCGGCAAGATTCTCCAGGTTGCCGGCATAGGTGAGGGCGTCGAGATTGACGATGGTTATGTCAGGCTGCTTATCCAGCATCATGTTGACGAAATTGCTGCCGATAAAACCGGCCCCGCCGGTGACCAGAATGGTTTGCGGTTGGCTCATATTAAAGTCTCCAGAAAGGCGGCGAGTGGTTCTTGCCAGTGCGATCGTGGTCGGTCGAGGAGTTTATCTACCTTACTGCAATCGAAACGGGAGTTCATGGGCCGCGGCGCGGCGGATTCGAACGCGTCGGAGGTGCATGGCACGATGCTGCACGCCGGCGCCAGCGTGGACATTGCGAACGCAGCAACCTCGTAGCGACTGCCGTATCCCGACGCGGCATAGTGAAAGGTGCCGCCAGCGTTCTTCTCCACCAACTCGCAGACCGCTTCGGCGACATCGACGGTCGCGGTGGGCGAGCCGATCTGATCGTCGACAACTTGGAGGACATCGCGCGTTTCGGCCCATTTGAGCAGTCGTGTAAAGAAGTTTTCTCCGTGTCGTCCATAGGTCCATTGCAGGCGCAACGTCAGGTGGTTGCAGCCGCTTGCTGCGAGCTCTGATTCCCCGAGCAGTTTGCTGTGGCCATAGACGCTGATCGGGCAGGGGGCGTCGTCTTCGATGTGCGGATTTTCCTTGGTGCCGTCGAAAACAAAGTCGGTGCTGAAGTGCACAACCCGGCGTCCGGCGGCGGCGGCCAGAAGGCCGAGTTCGCCCACCGCTTCGCCGTTGACTGAGTTCGCCAGCTTCTGGTTTGATTCCGCGCCGTCAACATTGGTATAGGCCGCGCAGTTGACAATGACGTCACCTGCGGCGATGGCTTCCTGCCGCGCGTCATGCCGAGTGATATCCCATGCGGGCTGGTCGAAACTGACAACTCGATAGCCGCGCGCAGAGAAGGCCGACACGACTTCCGAGCCGAGCATGCCGCCGGAACCGAGGATGACGATGGAATCCATTCAGGAGGGTCGTGAAATTATTGGTGGCGGTTTGAGGCGTGAACTGATTGCAGGGCATAGCATACAGCCACTGAGGGGCGGCTGCAAAAAGGGCGGGGGCGTTGGGGTTCCTCCGTCTTTTCCCGCTTCAGCGTTCACCCGCGGCTGGTTGGGGCCCATGCCGAATGGCTGGGGAGAGTGATATGTCACTTTCATTCTCTATTGTTCTCAATATATTAGACGTTAGCAATCAGATTGCAGGGACCGTAGCTCAATGGTTAGAGCAGCTGACTCATAATCTGCTGGTTGCAGGTTCGAGCCCTGCCGGTCCCACCACCTTTCCGTCCCATTCCTCCAGGATGTCCTCACTGCTGAAGAAGTATGTCCACGATGTTGACTCTGTGCGTTTGTTTTCGAACGTCTGGGTCAGGGATAATGTCGATTCCTGTCGGGGCTTGATTGTCAGGGCGACGGCCAGCGTCCACTCGCGAGTGCGGATCTCGCAAAGGTATGCTTCCGTTTCGTCGATCGTTTTTTCCAGGCTGACGCTCTGCCAGCGCAGCGGGTGCTCCCTGTCGTAGATCCGACGACAGCCGCCGGCGCGCATCTGCCGGTCGAGGATCGGCACGAGATTGTGTTTGTCCCGGGCATGAACCAGGAGCGTCCGCGCCTGCACCGACTCGAGGAGCTGTTCGGTACCGCCCAGGTGCACGGCGCGGTTGTCGAGCAACAGCAGGCCGTCGAGCCGGTCAATGCCTTGGTGGCGTAACCATGAGGAGAGTCGGAAAGCGAAGCGCTTCGAGCCGGTATTGATCAGCAGCGGCTCACGCCCGGGTGCACAGACCAGCAGGACTGGATGTATCGACGAGTCCGGCACCAGTACCGTCACCGGCGGGTGCTGGTCATAGATGCGGTAGCGGCCGCAGAGGACGAGTGTCACTGCGATCAGGAGAATCCCCATGACAAAGCTCCGGCGCAATTGCGGAATGACCAGCAGAAACGCGAACAGCACGAGATAGTACACGAACATCAGCAGCAACGGCGGTGTCGCTACGGTGATCACGCCCACGCTATTGGCGCTGATGTCCGCGAGCGTGCGCAGGAGCAGCAGCGGCCATTGCAGCAACCAGCCGATGCCCGTCGCGAACCAGCCGAGGAAGAGCGCCGCGAACACCAGCTTCACGACGCTCAGGAAGATGATCAGCCAGGCGATCGCACAGACCGCCATGTTGGTCGGGATGCCGGCCGGCAGAAACAGGTTGTTGTAGAACGCTGTAAGCCCGAGCCCGCCCAGCCAGGCGGCGGACATGCTGATGAATGACTTCAACAAGATGATCCGGCCGCGGTCCCAGATGTGATTCAGATTCTGCGCCCGGATCGGTATCCAGTGCTTGCGCTCGAAAAGGTAGTTGACAATAAACTGGCCGCGTCGCCAACCCCAGATGAGCGCCAGCACGATGATAAAGGAAAATTGGTAGCCCGAGTGGTACAGGTGAAACGGATTCAGCACGAGCATTGCGACGGCGGCAAATAAAACGAAATTTGTGGTGACCATCGGAAACTTGAGGCCGCGGCCGGCCGACCACACGGTCAGCATGACCCAGGCGCGTATCGCCGATGGCGCAGCACCGGTTGCGATGACGTAGAGGAAGAGCAGTACCGGCGCCAGAAAGTATTTGATCGAAAAGGGTACGCGAAACAGACTCAGCAGCAGCATCAGAATGGTGAACAGGATGCCGACGTGCAACCCGGAAATCGCGAACAGGTGCAGCATGCCGCTACGCAGATAGAGGTTGCGGTCCTCCGGTGTCATGCCTTGCCGGAACCCGCAGGTCATGGCGGCCAGGACGGTGCGGTCCTCGGGTTTGTCAATGCCTTCGACGATATGGGCTGCAGCATAGTCGCGCATCGAGTAGAACGCCGCCAGCCCCCGGCGCCAGCCAGTGGCTCCAGAGTCGACGTTGGCATCATAGGCGTGAAAGATGTGCGTGATGCCGCGCCCGCGCAGATAGTTCGCGTAGTTCATGGTGCCGGGCAGTGCGGAACGCCATGGCAGGCGGAAAGCGCCGGTGGCGCTTATGTGATCGCCGTAACGGATATTTTCGGGACCGTCGCGCAGCAGGACCTTGCCGCGACAGCGCTGCCACTCGCCGTCGTGCATCAGGTGCGTGAGTTTGAGCTCGACCTGCCGTGGCTGCTCCAGCCATTGCAGCGAATCGGTGACCGGTAGCCGGACCTCGGTCACGACGCCACGGATCTCGCCGGAGGCCTCGGCGGCGTTGAGATGTTTGACATAAGTTTGCCAGGGAGTCCAGGCATGCGCGATGGTGAGAAGTGCGGCCGGCAGCATTGCCCAGGCGTATTTCCAGAACTTGTGTGGCAGCGTCAGGA
>CAUZJQ010000451.1:0-3414 GCA_963580095.1 Lentisphaeria bacterium
CAAACCTCCAGCCCAGGACTGGTACAAAAAATCATTCGTGACCGGGACATGGTACGTTTATTCGGGATTGGATCGTCTGATCCCCACCGCCCGGAAGATTCGAGATATCTTCGGTTACTGTGATGCCGTAAACCTCACCGGGTGGCATGCCCGGGTGCATCCCGACAACCCAACGCATCATCCTGATTATACCTCCGATGAGCCTGGTTTCTTTCACCGGCAAGAGTACTCAGGTGAATATGACCAGGATGCTCTGTTCCCGGTTGGCGGCAAAGATAATTTCAGGTCCGTCATCCGCCAGGCCAACGAGGCTGGCATTCCCATCAGCCTCTACTCGAATCCGATTCTCATCAACGAGAATGCCCACCGGTTTGGGGCGAAGCGAGACGAATGGGGTTTCGGGTATCGACCTGTCGACTACGGGGGCATGATGGGATATGTACCCTGCCTCTCGTACAAAGAATGGGTGGATTACATGGTGGAATCGTGGGCCTTTCTGGCCGGCGACATGGACGCCAACATCGTCTACCTGGACCAGCTTGGAGGCGGCAGCAGCACTTGCAACCGAACGAACCATCCGCACCAGTCGCCGGAACCGCACTTCTACGGTGAACGCGAGGTGACCCGCAGAATCAGGGAGGCGATCCCGGAAGACACGGTGATCTGCTCCGAGGCACACCCCGAAGATACCCGGCTTCAGTTCCAGAACAGCTTTTACCAGGGGGGGATTTTGCGCTACATCACGCGCCACATCCAAATTCCCATGAACATGACACGATTCGCCTTTCCCGATATCAAGTGTTTCAACAATATCTACGGCTACGTCCTCAAGGACAACAACTGGGAGCGCCTCAAGTTCGTTGCATTCAACGGGGACGCTTACTTTTTGCGACGCTGCTATGCTCCGGAGGGATATTTCGGGAAAGAAGCAACCCGGGATCTCAGGAAGTTGTTTACAATCCTCCATGAGAATGCGGATGAATTCATGTCGACGGACGTGGACCCGCTCATACTGAACCACATTCCAGGAGTCTTTGTCAATCGATTCAAAGGCGAACAGAAAACCGTCTGGACGGTATTCAACGCCAACTACAGAACGGCCCGCGGCAAGCTGCTCGATATCGCCGCGAAGCCCGGCACCCGGTACGTCGATTTGTGGAATGATACGCCGGTCAAGATGGAAGCCGCATCGCTCATGGTGGAGATTGCGCCACGGGACGTGGCTGTGATCGCCGAGATCCCCGAGTAGGAGATGTTGGGGGTCACGGTTCTATCCACGGGAAAACGAAACCGCCAATCCGCCCGCCGATCAATCATCCCCGGTCTTTTCCAAGCCGGCCGGCATACCCACCGGCCCAAGGGGCCAGCACGAGCCACCGCGCTTGACGTATTGCTCTTCGACGCCACTGAGCCAGGCAAACATTTGAGCTGCGGCGATGGCGCCCTGGCTCTGCTCGAACAATGCACGGTCGCGCATCGGGCTGAAGTCGATGCCGGCAAAGTCGAACGCCGGGTCGATGATCCAATCGCGCTGTGGCGCGGTCGTTCGCCAATAGCTGTACTTGAGCAGATTGCGAAACTTGCTCTTGCCGGTCGGACCGGATGTGGCACGGCTGCGCCGATGCCAAATGTTGTAAGCGGTGAGGAAAATCGTGCCGGCGACACAGGATGTGGAAACGGTCCCGGCGATTTTTCCAAAGTGGGACATCATGTTGTGCTTGGCCCGTAAGAAGTGCGAGCCGGGCAGCACTTCGGTGGGGCCCATGTCGTCCGTGCACGCTTCGGGATAATAGAAGACCTGGAGGTATTCGACCCGATGGCTGCAAACCGAGCCGCCATCACGATGCCAGCCGCCCTTCTCGGAACAGGGCAGCAGCCCACGGTGATTGTTAATCCTTACGGGCAGGGAAAAGTCCCGCCCCAGCAACGCGCGCACCGCACCGGCAGCCTGCGGGTTCTTCAGGACGCCATCGACAAACCAGTCGACATTGCCAAGGTCGGGCCTCGAACCACTGTCCAAGTTCTCGAGATAATCAACCGCCTTGCTATTGATCTCCTCGGACACCACACCGGGGAAGATCAGAAACCCGTTCCTGCAAAAGTCGATTACACCCTGGTCATCCAGTGTCGGCGGACAGTCGTGAACCGTGTCACTACGAACGAACGGGGGTGCGGCATGATTGCTGTTATCCTCAGCTGTCGGTTTCATCGCAATTTACCTCCATCGCTCGAGAACAAATTCAAAGCCGAGACCGTAGGAGTTCTGGTCGTCCATCCCCGATGCCATACCGGGAAACTTGACGATCCGCCAGCCGTCGTCCAGTGCTGCCTTTAGCGATGGGTATAGAAATTCGCCGTTCTCGTCCACACCCTCGGGGTCTTTGCCTTCCCCGAAGATGCTCATGCCGATGGCGATATCGTGCGGGCTCGTTGTGGGCGCCTGGATATAGAGGATGCTCTGCGTCCCGGGGTGCTCCAGACTGTCGAGTGCACCTTGGAGGTCTTCCTCCCGCAACGTACCGGCGCGAAAGCTTTCCAGGCACTGTTGCAACTGCTGTTTCACTTGAACCATTGTGGCACTCCATTTGTAAGAATCAACACTGCAAGCAAACATGCCGGCACACTGCAGGAGCCATCAATCGAACCATTCCTGGGGTATCACCCGCAATCGCGCTCCCATTCCGTTGCAAATACCACCTCCGAGATCATAGGTGATGGCGACTTCATCCCCGGCAAAGGCAATAGTTGGATAACATATTCGGAGAGCACCTGGAGCCCGGTGGTATCTCTCGACGGGCTCGGGCTGGAGACCGCCGGAGACCTCGTAGGGCTGGCAGGCAACCGTATCGCAGGCAGGCGGGGGAGTAACGATGCTCACATCATCCAGAGCCTCCAGGTTCTTGAAGTTCTCCCAGGTCTCTCCTTCGTCCCTGGAGACTGCGCATGAAAGGCGGATCCTGCATCTGGAAGTGACGATCTCCTGACGGGATGCCTGGTTCCACACCATCAACAGATTGCCGGTGGAGGGTATGCGGCGGATGAAGGCGGGCGCGTTGGCGGCGGCTATATGCACCGGCGCCGGCCGGGTCCAGGAAAGCCCCTCGTCAGAAGAGTAGGACTTGTACATCCTTCCCATGCCGGAACGAAGATACATGAGCAGCCTGCCGTCCCGCAACTCCACCGCGATCGGCTCCTCCAGGTCCCAGGCAGCACGATTAAAGCTTGTAAAAAGTTCACTCAGGCTGCGTTTCCAGGTCTTGCCTCCGTCATCGGAGATGCACGTGTAGCTGTAGGAAAACGTCGGGGAGGGAACGCCATCCTCCGTATTCCAGTTTTCCGCCTCGCCGCCGGTCTGTGGACTGATCCACCGGAAAACAGGCGCCAGCAGTCGGCCAGAAGACAGCACCATGGCAT
>CAUZJQ010000452.1:0-3413 GCA_963580095.1 Lentisphaeria bacterium
TCCGCGAAGAGCTGGGCGTTCTGCAGCGCTGCGGAGGCTTGGGAGGTAATCGACTCGAGCAACTGCAGGTCTTCGAGATCGAAACCTCCGGCGTTCGGATCTTTATTCAGCAACTGTGTAACGCCGATGATGTCATTGCTGCGCGTACGAATCGGCGCACACATGATATTACGAGTTTGGTAGCCCGTCTGCTGGTCGACTTCCTGATTAAAGCGGGGGTCGGCATAGGCTTCGGGTATGATCACGGCCTTGCCGGTGGTGAAAACCTCGCCGGCGATCCCGGCAGTTGCCGGGATGCGGATTTCCTTCTCGGCCTTGGCGACGCGCGAATACAGTTCGTTGGTTTCGCGGTCGTGCAGGAACAGCGTGCCGCGATCTGTTGTGATCGCTTCGGTGGTGATCGAGATGATGCGTTCGAGCACCTCGTCGAGCGCCAGCGTATCGGAAAGCTGATTGGAAACTTCCAGCAGGGCCGTGACTTTGCCGAGGATATCGGCAATCTTGCCCATGAAATCTTCACGATCGGTCGACGTGAGCGTGTCGAGGATCCGCTTGATATCGGCCTGGTGCAGCCGATGGTTGAGGATCTGATCGATGATCTCGTGATCGATGTTGATCGGTGTTGTTACAGCATCAAGTTTAGCCACGATTGCCTGGCATCCTTTTTACTATTTGTCTGTCACAAGTTCGTAGCGCCTGAACGGAAATCCTTCCGACGGCTTGCGAGTGATTGAGCGGTAGTTTCAGTGAAGGATCGATGATGTGTATATTTGCGTTGCAGTTGGTGCTCATCGATCATTCGTACGACAGTACTGAGCAGGTGCCGAAAAGGTGCCCGAAGCGCAGTGCAGGGGGGCGTTCAGGCGCTACACCACGGCACTGCTAGTGCCCGGAAAGTACCGAGTCATTGCCTGTTTTTCAACCGGAAGAAACACGACAAAATTCGGTTTTTAGGGGCATATCTCAGCCGCTGGAAAAAGTTAAAACGTTACAATTTAATATGTTGCGTTTTTCGTGGGATCAGCGTTTGCGCCACAGCAGGACCAGCCCGATCACCTGGCAGGCAATGTTCGGCAACCACATTAACACATGCGGTGAGACAATCGATTTGTCCTGGACCGCCTCGAAAATGGTCAGCAGTCCGTAATACAACAACATGACACCGACACCGATGAGTATGCCGGACGAGCGCTCGCGGCGGTTGATCTGCAGTCCCAATGGGATGGCCAAAAGGATGAACGAGACAGGGGCGAAAGCCATTGCTACGCGCTTGTGCGCTTCGACGAACAGCGGTGCCGGATTGTCTCCGGCCTCGGTGTACAGCACGATGTACGTCAGCAGTTGTGTAAGATTCATCTGCTTCGGGCGCCGTGACAACGGCCGGCGATTGAAGCGTGAGCCGTAGTCGATCGAGTATTTGAACTCGGAGGAATAGGTGGTGGCGCTACGGTCGCCCGGGTTTTCCGGGTCCAGAATAGTGAATGACACCGACGATAAATGGACATCGAGAATTTTTTCGGCCGCGCGAACGATGAGCCGGCCTTCGCGGGCATGGATGTCATCCCGCAGTCGCCCCTGGTCATCGAGCCGGTAAATGTGGATGTTCTCGACCCAGTCCCCGTCACGCTTGTCAATGGAGATCTTCGTGCCGTCGAAGATTTCGACGAACCGGCCCTCGTCGAGGATTGTCAGCGGATCCCTGACACCCTGTTCACGCACCAGCCAGCGTGCGTCATGGTTGAAGTTTGGAGCGATATAGAGTTGTAGCCATCCGCACAGAAAACTCAGTAGCATGCTCAGCAGAATTGCCGGCGCACTGATTTGCAGGAGGCTGACGCCGCTGGCGCGCACTGCCGTGATCTCGTAATCGACCGACATGCGGTTGAACAGCAGGATCGTTGACAACAGCAGACCGAAGGGGATCGTATAGCCGAGAATCTGCGGCAGCTTCAAGAGGACGAGCTGCAGCAGCGGCATCACGGAAACCCCCTGTGCCAGCAGTCCCGAGAGCTTGGCGAAACTGCCGACAACGAGGATGAAGGAGAGCACGATAATGGCCAGTGCGAGGGTAGTCAGCAGGTTCCAGCAGATATAGCGGTTGATGATTTTCATGGCAACGGCGGCGGGGTGAGTGGCGGTCGCTGCACGTTTGCCTCGGCGGGCAGGAACTTGTTGATTCGATCGATCATCCCCGGGGCTTTACGATTACCTGCTTTGCGGGCGTCGTAGAATCGGTTGCGGGCCTGGCGGTAAAGTTCGAGAGCCGCCGCCTCGTTGCCTTTGTCCCGTTCGTTTCCTGCCATGGTAAAGAGCGCGACGCCCCAGTTGTAAGGTCCATCGCTCAGGCCCTTATCCGCTTCCGCGGCCAGTTGGAAATGCTTGAGCGCCATGGGATAGTTCTCATAGTTTTTGAAATAAATCGATCCGATGTTGTTGTGGGTGCGAGCATAGCCCGGACGCAGCCTCAGCGCCTCTTGATAAGCGGCCAGTGCTTCATCGAACCGTTGCAATTTGCGGTAGACGTTGCCGATATTGTAGTACCGAGTATGATCCACGTCACAAGCGAGGGCTTCTGTGAAGCGTGTCAGTGCCCGTTCGTACTCTACTATGGCGGCGGCTTCCTCACCTGCCTGGCGCAGGTCATCACCCTTGTCCTCGTAGCGGACGGCGAGGTTGTTCAGTGCCTTGTAGTTGCAGTTGGTAACCTGCAGCGCGTGCTCGCACAATGTCGTGTCGTTCTTCCAGATGGCAGCCTGGCGCGTCGACAGCACAGCGCAAACCGCCAGCAGCAGACCGGCACCGACAGCGAGAACTTTGCGGGCAGCCGGCGTCGTAGCCCGCGTCGCGATAGCCCAGGTGACGGCAGCGAACAGGCCGATATGGGGCCAGTAGGTGTAGCGGTCTGCCATGCTCTGCTTGCCGACCTGCAGGATGCCGATGACCGGGACCATTGTACCGAGGAACCATAGCCACCCGACTATCAGCCATGGTGCGCGGCGCCAGTACAGGCACACGACAACCGTTACGACTATGAGCAAAGCCAGGGCGGCTACAAAGTGCCACGTGGACAGGCTGTTGCCGGGGTGCGGATAGAAAAAAGCCAGTTGCGTCGGGTAGATCGTCAACCAGATGTACTTCACGTAGGCGACGGTGGCATTCATCACGCGAATGCCCATCGAAAACTTCTCGATGTCCGCCACCGCACCGCCCTTGCCTTGCACGAAGACTGTTGTCACCGCCGACCCCAGCACGACAGCGAACAGGGGCAGCTTCTCCAGAATCAGCATGCTTTTGCTACGCGCCAGTTCACCGGCCTTTACCAGTTTCAATAACTTTCGGTTGCCTTCTGGCAACGGTGCGAAGCGGTAGCGGCCGAGCGGCCAGAAGTCGAGCAGCAGAAGAACACACGGAAA
>CAUZJQ010000453.1:0-3410 GCA_963580095.1 Lentisphaeria bacterium
TTTTACCTGCAGTGGAGCGTTGCAAACAGCCGTCAAGATACCGGTGTACCCAAGGTTGTGCATCCCGCATCCCGCGTTTGCGATAGGATCGTGGCATGGTAGGGTATTTTGTGACGTAATCAAACACGTATACATGGAGCCAGAGAGGTGAGCGAAATCAATAATGTCTGTGTTGTCGGTGCCGGTACGCTTGGGGCGCGCATTGCGTTGCAGTCGGCGATATTCGGTTTCGACGTGACGATGGTTGATTGCTCGCAGGAACTCCTGGAGGGGGCCGCCGCAAAGCAGGCGTCGGAGGGAATTGACGATCACATTGCGAGCGATCTGGCCACTGCCGGCGACCGCGAGCAGATTCTCTCTCGCATCAAGTTGTCGACCGCTCTCGAGGACACCGCTGCCGGTGCTGATATCGTGATCGAGGCCGTGACCGAGGATGTCGCGGTTAAGCGCCAGGTATTTGCTGCACTCGACGTTGCGGCGCCGGCTCACACGATCCTTGCAACCAACAGTTCATCGATCCCTATCTCGATGATCGAGAGCGCCGTGCAACGCCCGGATCGTGTGCTCAACTTTCATTTCGTGCAGGGGCACTGGCGGCTGATGTTCGTCGAGCTCATGCGGGGGGCCGAGACGTCGGACACCACGATCGGGATCATGCGCGATTTCGCAGAATCGATCCGCGCGATCCCGTTCGTCCTGCAGAAGGAGCACATGGGCTTCATCTTCAACCGCATCTGGCGGGTGATCAAGAAGGAGGTCCTCCGTATGCTCGATGAGGGCGTGACTACTGCTGCCGATATCGACCGCACCTGGATGCTGAAGCATCAAACGAGCTTGGGGCCCTGTGCGATCATGGACACGATCGGCCTCGATGTGGTGCGGGACATAGAGAATGTCTATGCCGATGCATCCGGGGACCCGACCGACCGACCGCCGCAACTGTTGCACGACATGATTGCCCGCGGCGAGCTAGGGGTCAAATCCGATAAAGGCTTCTACGCCTATCCGAATCCCGCTTTTGAGCAGCCCGGATTCCTGGATGGCGGCAACGGTGGTTAATTGCCGGCATAATCGATCGTTTCGATGACCGCCTCCGCCTTGCATGGAGACGTTTGCATGGCCGCAGATCGACATTCGCCCTGCCTCTAACTCTCAATTCATTGATCTTGTCCGATCCGGAATAGCGGGCAGAATTCTCTTTAAGACAAACATACTCATCAACTCAGTTGCTACTTATAAGCAAGATCTATCCTTTACGCAACCCTATACACCACTCATCCTCAACTCACAAATACTCGATACTCACTCGTTCATAGTGCCACGCCTCCAGAAAACGAATGGCACGCAAACAAAATACATCGTGATACTGTAAACTGCCGCCGGCACAGTCACCGGAGGAAGGACCTGACCCTCAACTACCGCAACGATGCTTCCAACCGCGATCGCCAGCGTTCCGTTCTGCACACCTGACTCGATCGAAATGGTCGTCGCGTCCCGATCGTCAAGACGTAGCACCTTAGCCGAAGCGAGCCCGGCCCCTAGCATCACAATGCTCAACAATACCGCGACCGGCCCCAAAGTGCCCAGGTTACTCGAGAAGACCTCCCAATTCTTCGCTAGGGCCGCGATGATAATTACCACGAAAAGTACACCCGCCGCACGCGATACACCCGGCGCCATCTTCTCCGCCAGCGCAGGAGACTTCGCCGTAAAGACCATTCCGATCAACACCGGCACTGCCGTGATCAAGAACATCGTTAGGCCGAGCCGAGTCACATCAACAGGTGGCGCGTCATCCCCCATAAAATGATTGAAGCTAAAAGCGACCAGCAACGGCACAGTGAGAATCGACAACAAACTCGTAATTGCCGTGAGAGAGATTGACAGCGGCGCGTTTCCCCTAGCGAGCTTAGCAAGAAGGTTACTCGTCACTCCTCCAGGGCAAAGCGCCAGGATCATTAGACCGACCGCAAAGATCGCTGACAACCCAAAGGCATGCGCTAAGCCGAGTGCGACCAGCGGTAGAAACACGATCTGGTTAAAAAGGCCAACACCAAAAGCGACCGGAAATTTCAACACTCGAGAAAAGTCGCGCCTCTTCAGCCCGAGACCAAGGGAGAACATGATAAAAGCGAGGATGAGGGGGAGGAGAACCTTGACGATCATAGTGAGTAGGGATTATTGAAATGTGATCTTCTGACACTTTACAAGAAACAACTACTGTAAATCAATAACTTCTCAGTGCCTATTTACGCCATCTAATTGATTAAGAAATTTCCGAAGATAGGTCTGGCCGTATTCTCTATGACAGGCGGCTGCACAAGAAAAGCCCGGCTGCTACTTCCGGGCGGCGAGCTCGGTTGATCCGGGCACGTCGGGGTCATCGGGGGCCAGTTCGACCAACCACTGGGGAAAAACTCCGCCGACGTCGGCCAGTGCAATATCAAAGAGTTTTCGGGTAACGTGCGGATGCTTATGGGCGACGTTTTTCGCCAGTGGCCGGCCGCCTTTCATCTCGTGCAGCACAACGCCCTTGCCGTCTACCTTGGCATTGAACCACCAACGCCCGGCTCCAGTAGCAGAGCCCCCCAACCGTAGTCTGATAAAGAAAGGTGCCTACCCGATAGCACCGGCGAGCCATCGCGACGGCGGCTGGTTTTCGACATTGTAGCGATTCTGGTCCGGATTGAATGCGATTTGGAAATCACCCCAACAAAGCATTACAAACAGCCAGAACAACGCGTAACTTGCTGACCCAACGTATCGTCATAAGCCGTTCCGGAGGCCGTCAGCGCATGAAGCCGACCCGCCACACCAACTTATTCAACGCCGACTGCAACGTCTGGATGTACCAGTACCGGCCGCAGAGCGCCTTCTACCGCGCTCCCGGCCAGCCCCTCACCGCCGAACACATCCACAAGGGTGTCGGCATTCTCGCGGACAGCGGGGTAGACACGTTCCTGATCAATCCGATGGAGCAGGTTGTCTACTACCCGTCGAAAAACGTTCAGACAATCCTCGACGGCTATACCCGCGGCGATCGGTCGATATTCGAGTATGCCATCAGCGACGACATGACGCCGGAGCAGATCGAGACTTACCTGGCTGCCTCGACCTACCTGATGGACAGCTACCTCGACATGACGGAAGCCGGATTCGACTGGCTCAAGGAGACAGTCAAGGCGTGCCACACACACGGCATCAGCCCCTGGTTGTCGGTGCGCATGAACGACATGCACGGCGGCGGAAATCCCGACAGCTACATGAACTGCGAGCTGTACAAGGACCCCGCCATGCGGCTGCGCGGCACCACCTACAATCCGACGGAACCGATACAGCGCGGCTGGCAGGGGTTCAACTACGAGAAGGCCGAGGTCCGGAACCACACGCAGTCGATGATCGAAGACGCC
>CAUZJQ010000454.1:0-3407 GCA_963580095.1 Lentisphaeria bacterium
AAGTCCACCCCGCAATACTGTCGGAATCCTTTTTCGTAAAGCAGGGCCCCGAACTGACCGGGACCACATCCCAAATCAAGCACCCTGTCCCCACAGTGGCGCATCATGCGGTCAACCATCACTGTCCACAAAAAGTAATATGCACTCTGGGTATAATGCTTACGGTACTCAACACTCTCCCCGTACACATCATCGTACCACTCCGCGGACTTTTCTCCCCAGAACTTCATTTCCCTTTTTTTATTTTTGTCGGAAAATAGCAGGCGAAACAGTGATCGCAATCCACGGAAAATGAGCGGCGGGGTTGTCTCTCTCACAAAGGACTTAAGCAATTGGTTCATAAGCATTCCTGCAAGCCGGCAAAAAAAGAGGAGGCGATCATCTTTCGTCGCCCGTCATACGCGAGTATACAGGTCTGGCTTGATGTACTTGACAAGCGCTGAACAGGGGGCGCTCACCGGATCATGCCATTTCACAATTTAGTAATTTCACAGTCAGGTTGCCACCGGCCGGCCGGTGGCTTGAGACAGTCCCTAACGGGGAGAACACCAGCGGCCTGTTCTCGATCTTGCCAGAGCTCCCGTTCAGTCATGACTACTTATCCAGTCCGTCCGGGACATACGTGTCGCGAATCATGTCCTCGAACTCTTCGCGCCGGCGAATGAGATGGTGCCGGTCGCCGTTCACCAGGACCTCTGCAGGTCGCAACCGACCGTTGTACTGGTAACTCATGCAGTAACCGTAGGCGCCGGCGTTCTCCACGACAACGAGATCGCCTTCGGCGATGTTCCTTGGGAGCTCGCGATCGCGAACCCAGTAGTCGGTGTTCTCGCAAATTTGCCCGGTCAAGCCCAGCGGCCGGCGATCCTCACTTTCCCGGCCGTTGACATAGATGTGGTGATACGCCCCATACATGGCCGGGCGGGCAATGGTGTTCATCCCGATGTCGGTGCCGACGATCTCGGTGTAACTGTTCTTGATCGAATGCACGCGGCCAACCAGATAGCCAGCGTCGCCGACGAAATACCGTGCCGGTTCCATGATCATGCGCGGCGGCTTCAGGCCGTACTCACCGACTTTTCGCGTGAAGATCTCCGCCACCTGCGCAGCGGTCGCCTCGACGTCCAGCGGTTCCTCATCGGGCAGATAGGGAATGCCGAGGCCACCACCCAGGTCGATGAAATCGAAGTCAATCTCCAGCTCCTTGCCGGCCCTGCCGATAATATCAAGCAACAGTTCCGTGATAAACGCAAAGTACCCGGGATCGAGCAGGCAGGAACCCGGCATCATGTGGGCGCCAAAGCGCTTGATACCCGCATCCCGAGCGGCCCGGTAGGCGTCCATCACCTGGTCCGGGTGGATGCCGAATTTGGCGCCGGGCCCGGCGTTGGTGACATAATCTCCGACGTTGCTCTTGCCATACCCGGGGTTGACGCGAAAACTGAGGATGTCCGGTTGACCGAACTTCAGCAACCGGGGCAACAGTGAAAGGTCATCGAGATTGAAAACGGCGCCGGTGTCGAGTCCGGCCTTGATATCATCGTCCGACAGAAAGTTGCCGCTGAAGACAATATCGTCGCCGGCAAATCCAAGTTTCTTCGCCAATAGAATCTCATTGACGCTGGCAGCGTCGATACCGGCGCCTTCCTGTCGCAGAATATGAGCGATTGCCGGGTTGTTGTTGGCTTTAATTGCGTAGTGGAAGCGGAAGTCTTCGTAGTACCTGCTGAACGCCTTGAGGGCGCGCCGGAAATTTGCGCGGATCGTGTTCTCTTCATAGACGTACGTCGGTGTCCCGTAAGTCTCGGCAATCGCTGTGACCGGGACGTCTTCGACATATATTTGATCATTGTCGATGCGCATATTTAGCCTCGTCATTGGTTTTGTTGGAAGAGCGTTTAAGGTAGCGTCCGATCTGAAAAATAGAACTACCATGCCGAACCGCATTTCGAAATTCATTGCCGAACTGCAATCGGCGCCTACGATGGATGACGTGTTCAATCCCTGGCACGACGTCGATACGGCGCATGATCAGAATTCTCGGGCACCGATGATCCGCACCCGGCAATTGAAACACTATCTGTCGCAGCGGACCGGCGCCCGATACCTTTTGATCGCCGAGGCGCTCGGGTACCAGGGCGGACATTTCACCGGCATCGCCATGACCTCGGAGCGCTTGCTGCTTGGACACCTCGCCGGGCGCGGCATCAATCCCGATCATCTGTTGCCCGGGCTCACAGGCCAGCGTACCAGCTCACCGGCGCTCAACAGGAACGGTTTTGCCGAGCCGACCGCCAGCATCGTGTGGCAGACCGCGATTGTCGAGTTGGGATTGGCGCCGACCGAATTTGTATTGTGGAACGTTTTTCCATGGCACCCCTATTGTCCAAAGGCAGGCATGCTCAGCAACCGTACACCGAAAACATCGGAACTGCAGGCAGCGGTACCATACCTGCAGCGCTTCATGAAATTGTTTTCGGCTCGGCGGATTATCAGCATCGGCCGCAAAGCCGAGGCTTCGCTGGCGGGGCTCGGCATCGAAGCGAATACTGTCCGTCATCCGGCGCACGGCGGAGCTTCGGCATTCCGTCGGCAGTTCTCGGCGGCAGTCAATGATTGAGCGATGGCGGACTATTTGGCAACGCAGATGAGCGATGGGGACCGGTCGGATATGTGAAGGTTGTACTCGAATCACGCGCTACAGAAAACCTGGGGACTAAGATGAATGATATGGATTATTACCGAGAGAAAAGACGACAGCACCTCGAAGACGGATTTTGCGTAATCGAGAATGTACTGCCGCCGGAACTGCTGCAGGAGATGCGTGAACTCACCGACCGACTGATCGACGCAGTACCCGAAGCCGACAATGAGAAACAGCGGTCTACGGGAAGCATGATCCCGATCGGACGCAATCCGGCATTCGCCAAACTCGCAACACTGCAGCCTGCCCTTGATGCCTACCGCCGGATGGGCTTCGACGATGTCCGGTTCACTTCGGGCTATGTCATCAGCAAACCATCGCACAGCCCGCCGCTGTTCTGGCATTTCGACTGGATGGGCTGGACGCACCCGCGAAGTTACGAGACCGAGCCGGTACAAACGTTTTTCATGTACTATCTCGTCGACACCAACCGCAGCAATGGATGTCTGCGCGTCATCCCGGGTTCACATCTGCGCGATCACCCGCTGCACGATCAATTGGAAGACGCCCATGCCCCGGCGGTCGCCCGGGCGGAGAATCTGGAGATGGCTGAGTTTTCGACGCAGCCGGACGAGGTGGATGTGCCGGTAAAAGCCGGCGACCTGGTGATCGGTGATTCCCGGTTGCTGCACGCGGCACACGCAAACGGCACGGACGCGCGCCGCACGGTGATCACACTGTGGATGTTTCCGAACTTCGGACA
>CAUZJQ010000455.1:0-3403 GCA_963580095.1 Lentisphaeria bacterium
ACACGCCCCGGGCCTTCCAGTTTTTCGAGCAGTGCAGCATTGGGCTGATAACCAACCGGTGCACCGACGCGCAAGTCGATACCAGCCAACGACGCTGCGATCGCCCAGGAATTTGCCATGTTGCTGGCGCCATCGCCAAGATACGCCACGGAGACGCCCGCGATTCTTCCTGCGGACTCCGCAATCGTCTGCAAATCCGCCACCAACTGGCAAGGATGATAGAGATCCGTGAGCCCGTTGATCACCGGTACGCTCGAACAGGCAGCGAACGCTTCGACTCCTTCGTGCTCATGGCTGCGAATGACAACACCGTGCAGGTAGCGGCACAAAACCATTGCGGTGTCCGCAACCGTCTCGCCGCGGCCAAGCTGCAATTGGTCGATACCCAAAAACATCGATTGGCCGCCGAGTTCGTGAATCCCCACCTCAAACGACACCCGCGTGCGGGTCGAGGCTTTGGAGAAAATCATACCGATACTCTTGCCGGCCAGCGGTTGCGGCGAATCGGCCGCGCCCCGTTGCTGCTTCAGCGTCTGCGCCAGATTGACCAGGGCAGCAAGCTCGTCGTTGTCGACGTCCTGCAATGTGAGGAAGTGCTTGGTTTTCAACATCACAACACCTCCAGAGATTCGCTGACGATGGCAACCGCCTGGTCGATGTCTTCCTGCGAAACGTTCAGCGGCGGTAACAGCCGAATGATATTCGGCCCAGCCGGCAGGATCAGCAGGCCCTTGCTGCGGGCTGCTGCCAGAACAGGTGCGACAGCTTCATCGGCGACGATTCCGAGCATCAGCCCCATACCCCGCACATCCTTGAGCTTCTGGTGATCGTTGGTGAGTTTTACCAGGGCGCCGCGCAGATGCTCACCCATCTTCCGGCAGTTGAAGAGCAGGTCGCTTTCCTCAATGGCCTCAAACACGGCCAGTGCAGCAGCACACGCCAATGGCGTACCGCCGAACGTGCTGGCATGCGTTCCCGGCACCAGCACATCCTCCCATTTCCACTGCACAATGAAGGCGCCGATGGGATAGCCGTTGCCCAGTGCCTTGGCCAGGCTCATGCCGTCCGGTTGGACGCCATACCGCTGGTGTGCAAACATCGTGCCGGTACGGCCCATCCCCGACTGTACTTCATCGAACAGCAGAAGAATTTCGTGTTTGTCACACAACTCCCGTGCACCGCTGAGAAATTCCTGGGTCGCCGGCACCACACCGCCCTCGCCCTGAACCGGTTCGACGAGGACGGCTGCCGTCTTCTCGTCAATCGCCTTGTCCAAAGCTTCGAGGTCGTTGAAGTCGACGAACCGAAAGCCGGGGGTCGCAGGCTCGAACCCTTCCCGGTACTTCGGCTGCCCGGTAGCTGCCAGGGTCGCCAAGGTACGACCGTGGAATGACTCATTCATACAGATGATCTCGTAACGACCATGTTCATTCCCCCATTTCCGGGCGAATTTGATCAGTCCCTCATTGGCTTCAGCACCGCTATTGCCGAAAAAGACGCGGCCGCCGAAACTGTTCTCGGAAATAGCTGCGGCGAGCTGCGGCTGGTATTCGTTGTAAAACAAGTTGGAGACATGCACCAGCCGCGCAGCCTGGCGTTGGATTACCTCGGTGACATACGGATGGCAGTGACCGAGGTTGCAGACACTGATGCCGGAAGTGAAGTCGAGGTACTCGCGGTCGTCGGCATCCCAGACCCTGCTGCCGGCGCCCCGTACCAGGAGCATGTCCCGGGTGTAGGTTTCCAGTACGTACTGGTTTTGAAGGTTGAGAATTTGGTCCTTATCCATTGGATGTTGATCCGTGTTGTGCTCTCTCGGGATGCCCGGCAACAGCTCAGGTTTTTACTATTTGCGTGCCGACCCCTTCGTCGGTGAATATTTCCAGCAACAGTGAATGCTGGATGCGACCGTCCACGAGGTGGACTTTGTTAGTGCCGGCCTGCAGCGCATCGACAGCACTTCTGATCTTCGGAACCATGCCGCCGGTGATCGTCCTGTCTTCGATCAGGCGATCGACGTCTGACAGACAAACGGTCTTGATCAGCGACGACTCATCTTGCGAATCAGCCAAAATACCCGGAACATCACTGAGGAACACGAGCTTGCGCGCCGCCAACGCCTCCGCAATGCGGCAGGCAGAGAAATCGGCGTTGATGTTGAAGACAGCCCCGTCCGCTCCGGTGCCCAGCGGTGTGATTACCGGAACCTCGTTGCGATCGGTGACAGCCAGGATCGGATCTACGTTGACCGTATCTACTTCGCCGACGAACCCCAGGTCGACCGGCTCACCCGCCTCATCCGTGGCATTCATCGGGATCGCGCCGATCACGTCCTTGCCGGATAATCCCACAGCCTGACCACCAAATTTCTCGATCGACTGCACCAACTGGCGGTTGATCTGGTTGTGCAGCACATCGTCGACAACTTTTATGGATTCTTCACACGTGTAGCGCAACCCGTTGACGAATCGGGTCTCGATGTTCAGTTCCTTCATCCGCGCACTGATCGCGTTGCCGCCGCCGTGAACAACGACCGGCTTCATGCCGACGCATTCCATCAGCACAACGTCACGCAGTGCACTTTCCGCACATGCCGCATCTTCCATGGCGCTGCCGCCGAATTTGACCACAACCAAAGCGCCGCGGAACTGCTGGATGTAAGGCAGCGCCTCGATCAGAACCGCCGCCTTGGAGATATACTTCTGGTAGGTTTTCACCTCCCCTCCCGTCCAAATAACCAATATAGAAAACTCCAGCCGAATTGCAATATCCCATGGTCCTCTTCGTTCATCTACTCTTGTCCTGCATCTGCCTTACGTACATCTTCCCAATATTCTTTCTGTCAACTTTAAGGAGATAAATTATCAATGGAATCGCGGCTTTACTTTTTTACTGGGGGCGATCACATTCGGACCGATATGGCAACGGGCAGAAAACTGCGATTCTCCGAGCTGCGAGCAGCGCATCTGCGTCTGGGCGAGCGCGGCGAGCGACTGGCGGCGCGACTGCTGCGCGAATTGGGCATGGAGATCCTGACGTTCAACTACGCAGGACCACATGGCGAAATTGATATCGTCGGGCGTGATGGGCTGATGCTGTGCTTTGTCGAGGTCAAGACGCGGCAGCCGTCGTCGCGATCACGACCGCTCGATGCAGTGACCGCCAAGAAAAAATGGCACATTGTGCGCACCGCAGAACGCTATCTGCGCCAGATAGGACACCCGGACATTGCGTATCGCTTCGACGTCATCGAAGTGGTGATCCAGGGCTGGCGGCTGCGGGAAATCAGGCATCTCCCGGCAGCATACGGCAGCGGCGACTCACTCCGGAACCCGCACCGTCCGTTTAGCTGACGGCTCAGCGGAAGAAAGGCACCTCGATGAAGCGCCGCTGAAACGAGCGT
>CAUZJQ010000456.1:0-3400 GCA_963580095.1 Lentisphaeria bacterium
CCCACAACCCCAGGTGACTGGCCTGGCCCGGAACGACGATCGGGTTCTCAGGAATCAGCGTCGTGTACCACGGCATGGTCACGCGCTCCTTGTCCTGCTTCTGCAAATGGATCGACAACGCCCTGCCACCCTGCTTCTTCGGTGCCGGCGTTTTCTTGACACGCATCTTGCCCTGGAATCGGGCCATCTGATGCGGATGATTATGCTCGTACGTCTCGTCACGAGCTTCGCTGATCGACCAGTTTCCGTCGCCGAAGTTGGTCAGCTTCGTGGTGACTTCGGCAGGAACTGAGTCGGCATGGTCCGGCGCCCCGAGCTCTACCGCGGGGGCATCGGCAAGCCCTTCGATAAACACCGGTGACGAGCCAACAGTGAAACGAATCTCGGCGCCTTGGCGCGTTGTCCTGATCCGGTTGTCCATCTGGTCGTAGACCGTCGGCTTGCCGCCTCCACCGACGTTCAAGGAGACGGGCCGTTCACCGCGCACCGTCCACATCACGTACGTGAGTTCACCGGTTTCATGATGCTTGTACTCCAGGCAGAACACCGAGAGACTGCCGGTCGGCAGGTAACGGGTAAAATTCTTCCGGTTCAGATGCCGGGTCAACGTCGCGAACGTCGCATACGCCGGGTTCGGCGACAGATACGGGCGACGGTCGATCAGGTAACCGGTGCCGTAGTGTTCTTCACCGTACCAGTTGGCGGAGCTCACACCGGTCACGCCGGCCGGCAGGTTATACATTTCATAGGCAAGGAAGTGGAGGAGATGGCGCACGACATAGTCGGCCTGCTCCGCCACGGTGACGCCGCCGGGCGTTGCCGGGATGAAATTGCCTTCGACAAAAATGAACTCCGGCTCCTTGCCGATCTTCTTCCATTCCTGGCGCAGCTGCCATTTACGGTGACCCGTAGCCTGCCCGATCTGCGCTTCCGGCAGGCGTTCGAACAGCGGTTCGTCAATACCCTGTGCATCGATCAGGTCGGCCAGTTTCGGGTCTTGCCGGAGGAACAGCGGGAGAAACATCGGATCCCCCCAGGGCATCATGATCTCGGCTTCCGGCCAATGCTCCTTCACCATCTTGACGCCGCGCAGGAAGGCATCACGCAGATTGTCCAGATTCTTCTGTTCCTCATCGCTCGGAACATATTCCGGTTCGCCGTAATAAACCGGCAGGTTCCCGTGCGTGATGTGGCCGATATTGGGCTCCGGGAAAAAGCCGATATACCGCGCCTCGTCCAGATCGCTGGATGACCGTCTCCGCGACTTCAGCTCCTTCAGCAGTATCGCCTCCGCCTCCTCCGGCGCCATACCCCCTTTGAGGTTGTGGCCGAATTGTCCCAATAACCACTTATCGTAGCCCTCGAAACCGGGCAGTGTTTTCATCCCGAACTCCCTGCCGATCGCCTGCACTTCGGGCGTCGTTTCGCCGAAGGTTACGAATGACATAGTCTCACAGCCCGCCTGCGCCATGATCCGGAGCTCTTTCTCCCGCGGCACACCATAGTGTCCACTGCCATAGCCCCAGTACCCCCACAGCGCGCCTTTGCCGCGTTCCCAGCCGCCACGGGTACGGGTGTCCGCATGCAGGTACGCCAGGCGCCGGCCAGCTGTCCAGGTCTGGTCGCCGTCGGCCAGTGTCAGTTCCACCGTGTGGCTGCCGTAACGTTCCAGGCTGAGCGAAAACGGCACGGTCATCGTCTTGCCCGGCATGACCGTCCGCGTTTCCTTCTGCTCTGTCGCTTCTTCGCCGTCGTAGCTGGTTGTCTGCAGCAGCAGCGACACGGTGCGTGCGGCATCTGTGTGGTTGGTGAGTGTGACCGTGTAAGACGGGCTTTCGGGAGCCACCCAGATGTGGGCCAGCTTGTCCGGCTCGAACGCCAGTTCGAGCCGCGGCCGTTCCAGCGTCATGGCGTAGACATGCACGGCACTGGGCAGGCCGGCGCCGTGGAAGCTGTAGGAAATCGGATCCGGGTAGCTGCGGAAGAGCTGTACCGATTTGGTCAACTCCAGCCCCAGCATGGTCCGTCCGTTCGTGTACCGGGTCTGGACAGAGAGCGATTCAAGCTTGCTGAGACCGGCAATCTGATCAATGTCCAGTTCGAAGGTGACCAAGTGCAGGGCTCCGTCGGTACCGTCGGTCAGTTCAACCGGCAGGCGTTCGACACTGGTGGCATCAGCCGTGAAGGCGGGCACCGGCGCTTCCGCACTGACGGGAAAACCGGAATCCGGCAGATAAAACTGCGCCGAGAACGCCGGCAGGCTGTCCGTCTGGTCGTCCGACGCTGCCAGGACATGCAGCCTGCAGTACGGTTGTTTCGGCACCGCGAATTGAAGACGTGCCGGGTTGGCGGTCGTGAAACTCTTCCAGCGGCCGCCGAACGGCCCATTGAAGTTCTGCAGGTACCCCTCCAGGTTGGCGTGCTCAAACCAACTCTGCCCGACATCGACGTGATCGTTGCCGGCAGCATCGGGCCTGGCCAGGAGAAACGGAACGCCGCCAACACGCACCGCACCGTCCGTCGTCGCCAGCGAGCCCCTCGCCACCATGCCGCCGTTTATCGCCGAGGCGTTGACATGATGATCAAGGGGAACGGGAAGATACAGCGAATCGAGATCCACCTCGCGGGTCTGCAGCGAACTAAGCAAAACTTCACCCCGCAACTCGATCTCGACGCTGCCATTGACAACGCCGTCGCCGACCAACCACTCGGCGATCAGGCCGTCGTCGAGAAAGACCTGCACCCGGTCGGACCGGCTGGTGACGCGCAGTGCGAACGACCGCTCCGTGACCGTCGCCAGCCCGGCGTACGCCCATTCCACGCGTTTGCGATAATCCTCCGGCCAATTGAGTTGGCGCTTCTTAAGCCCGAGCAGCTCGTATTCGCCGTTGATGACGCCATGTACCGGGGTTTCGACCAGTTGGTTGCTAAAGCTGTAACGAAGGCTGGCCTCATTGGACACGGACAAAAAGAAGGCCAATGGCTTTCTGTCCGGCGCCGCATCGTCGCGTCCCATCCTGATATCGACGGTACCGGAACTGGTCTTAGTCGATAAAAAACGCACCTCCAAGAGATGCTCGATCCCCGGCCCGTAATCGGCGCTGCCCTGCAGGATGATCGAACCGCCCTGCCCTGGCGACAGGCCGGTCCGGCCGTCCGGGTTCGAGACGATACCGGCGGCTGGAGCACGCGTGAGTTTCCAGCCTGCGGCACCCGGCCCCAACAGTTCAGCCAGCGCCAATGTCGCATCGTCATTCTGGGCAACGGTCTTCCCCGGAGCCACCAGGCCCACTGCGACACATACGCCTATCGTTAAATACCTCAGTCGTGCAATCATGTTTTACTCCTTGGTGATTTCAGGCAGTCGGGTTTGTTGTAACCGGCACTGACGCAAGCGCAC
>CAUZJQ010000457.1:0-3383 GCA_963580095.1 Lentisphaeria bacterium
CGCTACACCATGGGGCGCCTGGCCCTCGAGCTGAACAAACGACTGCGTACGGGGCGTGTTGGTGTCTGGCTGATTCTCAATCGCCGAGATATTGAGGCGGCGGGATTCGCGGGATTAGCAGAATTTTCGGCGGAAATGCAATCACGATCACCGATTGAACTGGCAGATACAGGCAAGACCCAGATCAGCAGAGGCGTGCTGTTCACGAATGATCCGACGTTGGCCGAGGGCTATCTGACGATGCTGATAGTCGATGAATCGCTGGCGGCGTGCAAGCGATGTTTCGATAGGCTTGACGGCCCACTCGGCAACTGGCGGGACTGGTGCTGAGGGCGGCGTCTCAGTCGGCCAGGATCGGCGCAATCTTCCACTTGGGCGATTGGCCGAAGAAGCGGCAGGGGTTGTCGTGGAAGACGCGAATGGCCTCGGTTTTCGGGTGGCCGCGGCGCAGGAATTCCATCAACGTACGATGTGTATTCATAGGATCCGAGTGTCCCCAGTCGCCGGCGGAGTTGACCATGATCCGCTCGGTCCCGTAGCGTTCGAGAATATCGACGCCGCGTTTGGGCGAGCACTTGCTGATCGGATAGATCGTCATGCCGCCCCAGAACCCGTTGTCGAGCACGGCTTTGACCGTGTGTTCCTCGACGTGATCGATCAACACGCGTCCGGGGGCCACGCCTTGATTGCGCAGCGCGTCGATGATCATGAGTGTCCCTTTCTTCTTGTCCTCGAGGTGCGGCGTGTGGATTAGAATGATCTGGTCATGCTCGAGCGCCAGCTGGACCTGTTCTTCAAAGATGATCAGTTCGTTCGGGGTGTTTTTGTTGAGACCTATTTCGCCGATACCCAGGACGGTCGGGCAGTCGAGGAATTCCGGAATGATTGCCATTACTTCCCGTGACAGCTCGACGTTCTCCGCTTCCTTGGCGTTGACGCACATCCAGCAATAGTGCTGGATGCCATATTTCTCGGCCCGCGCCGGTTCGAACTCGGTTAGTTGTCGAAAATAATCGCGGAAGGAGTCGACGCCGGTGCGGTCAAAACCGGCCCAAAACGCCGGTTCGGAGACAGCAACGACCTTGGCAAATGCCAAGCGTTCGTAATCGTCGGTGGTGCGCGACACCATGTGAATATGCGGGTCTATGATTTCCATGGGAATAAAGGGGAGGTATAAAATGTCGAAAAATACAGAGGAGTCTGGTGGCGTGTCAGAGCGAGAAAAGGTTCTGGATGTTCTCGGCGCGGCCGGTGCCGGATTCGAGCAGGAATCGGATGCCTTCAAGAAGTTGCTTGTGGCGACTATCCTGCAGGGCTGCCTTATTGTCGGAGGCGCGCTCGACGCGATCCAAAGCGGCACCAAGCTCAAGGATCAGGCAGCGGGCTTCGAAAAATTCATGCGTGAGAATATTTGTCGCGTCGGGTGTGAGATCAAGTTGGGCAGTCATTGCGCTCTCTCAGATGAATTGGTTCATGGGAGGTATCGAGGTATCGTACGTGCCTAACCGCAGTATTTCAATCTGGCTGACAGGTCGACATGAAGCTATTGCTCATATTTCTGGGAAAGCCGAAGCCGCCGACCACAGCGTCTGTCGTCGATGAGTATGTGACGCGCCTAAAGCGTTTAGGTTCCTGTGAGGTCCAGGTTTTACGGCCCGAAAAGGTCGATCGCCGACCCCCGGACGCGGTAAAAACAGCGGAGGGCGCGCGGATTTTGCAGGCCATCCAACCGGATGACTGGGTGGCGGTCTGCGACGAAAACGGCAAGCCGGTGACAACCACAAGCCTGGTTGCAGTCCTGCGCGCTGCGGCCGAAGGCAACGGCACCATGGCCGGTAAACGTCGGCTGGTAGTTGTCGTTGGCGGGGCATTGGGTCTCGGGCAGAACGTTCACCATCGCGCTGATCAGGTTTGGGCACTTTCCGGCCTGACGCTGGCAGAATCAGTTGCCCGAATCGTGCTGGTCGAAGGATTGTATCGGGCCATGACCGTGATAAAAGGGCATCCGTATCACAATGCTTGAAACAGCTGCAGCGGATTGTCTTTTCGTGTACGGGACGTTGCGACGCGACACTGATAGTGACATGTACCGCTTGCTCGCGGCGCACGCGACATATATCGGCAAGGCGCGGTATCGTGGCAGGATGTACCGGATCGATTATTATCCGGGTGTCGTGCCGTCCGGCGAACCGGTTGACACGGTCTACGGTGAGGTTTATCGGCTGGCGGACACGGATTTGATCCTTGCGGCTTTGGATGAATACGAAGGCTGCTCGCCGCAAGGAGAAGGTACGCCGCTGTACGTGCGTCGGGCGGAATGTGTAAATCTTGGGGGGCAGGCTCTACTCGCCTGGATATATCTTTACAATCTTCCGGTCTCCGGCTGTGAACGAATTACGTCCGGGGACTTCCTGGCCTGACTGTCGTGCCCTGTCAAGCGAAATCTGACAGAACACTAGTGGGCACAGCCAGCACCGCAACGATGGCCGCCGGATGGTGCCGGAGGTGCCGGGCTGTCGGTGCGCTTGGCTATATTCAGAATGCCGCCGCTGATCACCCGCTTGACGGGTGCGTCGGAAGCGGTGTCGCCGAATTCGATCCCGGTGGCGTCACACAACTCGCCCCAGGTTGAAAGGGTCGCAGCCATACTATGGCGAGCCTCGAGGGTCTGATCGTTCGCTTCGCAATGATAATCGTATGTCGGCATGATAAGATTCTCCCTGTTTTAAGTCTCTCCCTACCGTAGTAGCAAACCGGTCCAAATCAAGAGTCCCGGGATGCTGCGGGTGTGCCTTGATAATGCGACGGCAATCAGTATTTTACCAGCTTGATTCGCCCCCCCCTTAATGGGTATTAAAGACGAAAGGGTTTCAGTACGCGCTAAGGGCTGGTTTCAAGTAGACGATCGCGGCGACGATTATGTCAACAATTTCTGCGAGGATGCCACGCATCATGGCAACTGATATTGACTCCGCTGGTGATGGCTCTCGGTCATTGCCTGCTGCCGACGTCATTGCCTATCGCGCCGGTTTTCTGTTTTTTTTCCTTTCCGGCGCTGCCGCACTGATCTACGAGCTGGTCTGGCTGCGATATCTCGGTCTGGTTTTCGGCAACACCACGTATGCCATTGCCACCGTACTGGCGGCCTACATGGCAGGACTCGGACTCGGCAGTTACTTCTTCGGCGGGCTTGCGGACAAGTGGAGCCGGCCGCTGCGTGTCTATGGGCTGCTGGAGATCGGCGTCGGTGTCTACGGCATCCTGACGCCGATGATTGTTGCCGGACTTACCAGTGTATACGTCAGCTTTGCCCAAGGCGCGACGAGTAACAGTACGCTGCTGCTCATTGTGCGGTTGTCACTGTGTTTTCTGTTGCTGTTCAT
>CAUZJQ010000458.1:0-3363 GCA_963580095.1 Lentisphaeria bacterium
TCCTGTCGCGGGATCATGAGGGCAGCACCCGCCGATACACATCGGCGATTTTCTTCACCATTTCCAGACGTCCCCAGGAACTGCCGCGGGCAACCGCCGGGACCATAGAGTCCAGCTGATGCTTTGTATGATTCAAAAATTATATTCGACGCTCCTGTGCCAGTTCGAGAATGTCCGGGATACCACATATCCGCGACCTAATGCCCCAGCACCTGGCCATAGACACCAGCGACGCGACGCATCATGTCGTCACGCAGCCAGGTGTTGCCGCGCGCCGCGAGGCTCTGCCGGTCCCAGTCCCGTTCCAGGGCCATGGTCAGCTTCCGCGCGATATTGTTTGCGTCGTGCGGATCACACAGGTACCCGTATGCGTCATTGTTGATTATCTCCGGGATTCCACCGACATTGCCGGCGACTATTGGGCATCCACAGGCCAGCGCTTCAACAATCACGTTCGGCCAGCCCTCACTGACCGACGGCAGACAGAGCACGCTCGATTGCTGCATGAGCCCGGCCAGTTGCGGCTGCGTGACGTGGCCCACAAACTCGACTGTCTGCGTCAATCCTGCATCTTCGCTCCGCTGCTGCATAGCCTTGCGTAATGGCCCGTCACCGGCCAGCATGAACCGCACGTCCGGCCGCTTGCGATGCACTATGGCGAAGGCATCGATCATGCGCAGGACGTTCTTGACCGGCAGGAACGCGCCGGCGAAGAGAATCGTGGGTGCCCGGTCATGTGGTGGATTCGCGGCGAGATGGAAAACCTCCGGGCTGATGCCGTCGGGAATGTGGTGGCAGCGTTGCCGGTCGGCGCCGAGGGCTACGGCAGTGTCGAGCAGGTGTAGCGAGACCCCGATCACAGCGGCGGCGTTGGCCATGACGGTGGAGATCGAGCGACGCAGGTACCGGTTGCGCTGCGGATAAAGCAGCAGGTCGTCACCCAGCACGGAAACAACGTAGGGCAGTCCGTGTTTCCTGCCGACTTTGAAAGCAGCGAGACCGTCCGGATAACCAAAGTGTGCATGCAGAAGATGAAACTCCCGCGATGCGCAGAGTTCATCGGCCGCCTTCATCGCTGTACCGACGAACAGCGCGCCCTTGATCGGTTCTACCATCGGAAAGAACCGGCAGCGCGCAGCAGTTATGTCGTCGGCTGTAAAGTTTGGGGTGCCGTAATGGACGTCGATCGTATGCGTGCCGACGTGTTTGCCGAGCTCGCGGATCTGATCCATGACCAGCGACTGCAGCGCCCGTTCGATGAAAAGTGTATTACAGTCGGAATTCATCGCTGCTGCCGCTACTTGGCGGACAGCATACGCCAGAGCTCGCGAACTTCATTGCCGCCGAGCCACAGGCCGAACAGCCGCATGACATTGTGGTTGCCGAGGTGCTTGGGATGCCAGGCCTTCGCCCGGAGAAACGCCTTGAGTGAGGCACCGCGGTCGCGGGCGTAGATGTCCGCTATCTTCAACATCAGCAAGCCGTTGAATCGGATCATTTCCTCGTTGTCATCGGTCCCTGGAAATCGCTCGGCGAAGCATGCCTGCATCTCGTCGAAGGCGCGCAGCATATCGTTGCCACCGTAGTCGGGCGATTTCATGTAGGAATTCTGTGCGACTGCGGCGGCGTGCCACAGGGGATTGTCGGTGCCGAGGATGCGGCGTTGGTTTGCTTCGATTACGCTGTTCGCTTCGGCCCGGCACGTGGCCATTGAACGCCGGGAGGTGGAATCCGGATAGTAGCGGTTTGCGATGAGCGGTTCCGGCAGATTGCCCAGCGCATGATGCTCGGCGATGCGCGACCATAAATCGAAGTCCTGGCAGATGACGATGTTCTCGTCGTAACCGCCGTATTCATCGAGCACGATGGAGCGCCGGAACATGACGGACGGATGCGACAGGGCATTGTGAAAAAGCAGACTCCACTTGAGCGTGCGTTCGCTGGTCAGCACTGGCGCGCTGCCGATCTCGATGCCTTGTTCGTCGATGATCGTTGCGGCGGTTCCGAGGGCGGCGACCTGCGGGTTGGCATCGGCAAAGGCGACCTGCTTCTGCAGTCTTTCCGGCAGCGCGATGTCGTCCTGGTCGAGGCGGGCGATGAGTTTGCCACGGGCCAGTTGCAGGCCATGATTGAGCGAGCGCGTCTGCCCAATGTTCTCCGGATTCTCGACGACACGGATACGATCGTCCGGGTATTTGGCGACGGCGGCCATGGAGTCGTCCAGCGACCCGTCATTGATAATCAGGAACTCGAAGTCTGTGAAGGTCTGCGAGAGGATCGACTCGACAGCGGCACCGACGTACGGCATCCCGTTGTAGACAGTCATCAGTACGGTAATGCGCGGGCTGCTCATCGGTCCGTCAGTCGGGAGTTGATGTCGTTGCATAACGCCATTTCGAAAGGGTTACCGAGTCGATCTGTGTAGCGGGTACCTGCCAGGAGAGATGCCGGGGAAAGGGCGAAGACGACGATCAACCGCAGCAACTTGTCCAGGCATATTAGAACACTGACGAACATTCGGTTGGCACTCACTGGTCCGTTGTCATGAACGTGCGGACATGCTCGATGACGTAATCGACGGCATCCTGCTGCATACCGCCGAACAGGGGCAACGAAACGTATTCGGCAGCCAGGCGCTCGGTCACCGGTAACGAGGTTGTGAACGCTTGAAAAGCAGGCTGCGTATGATTCGGCAGGTACAGGATGCCAACCCCCACCCCCGCGGCCTTCATTGCGGTCATGAATGCGTCGCGACGGTGTCCGTGGATCCGCACTGTATAACAGAAGGGAACATGCTGTGCCAGGTCATGGTCGAGGCAGGAGAGATCCGGCAGGTGGGCAAACGCCTCGTCGTATTGCGCTGCGACCCGACGGCGATCCGAGATCAGTTCCTCTACGCGGTTCATTTGTACCAGGCCGATGGCGGCGTTGATGTTGCTCATATGTGCCCGATAGCCGCGCTCGGCCACTTCATACAGCCAGGGCCGTTCCGATTGATAGCGGTCCCACGTGTTGTGCGTGATACCCAGATTGCGTACGCAGCGGATTCGTTCGGCCCATTCCGGGTTCGACGTGCACACTGCCCCGCCTTCGCCGCACGTTATGGTTTTGATCGGATCGAAACTAAAGCAGGTCAGGTGCCCGAACGCACCGATCGCCTTCCCCTGCCACGTGGACCCGAAGGCGTGCGCAGCATCCTCCACGACCGTCACGCCGGCGGCCGAAGCGACTTCAAACAGATGGTCCATGTCCACCGGCTTACCGGCATAGTGTACCGGCACAATCGCCTTGGTACGGGGCGTGATCCGGCGGCTCGCGTCTTCGACATCGAGGTTCAGGTCTTCCGGCCGGCACTCGGCGAAT
>CAUZJQ010000459.1:0-3363 GCA_963580095.1 Lentisphaeria bacterium
CCGGCATACTTGGCCTGCAGTTGATTCACCGCGGTCGCGTCACAGTCACCGTCGTGCATCACACTATACGTATCGACGTTGTTATACTCAAGATGAAAAGCCTCGATCAGTTTCTCTTCCAGTTGCGGCAACGTCAGGTCCGGCTGGAGATCACGGAGATTGGCGGTGTCCACCGGATGCGATGCGATGCTGCGGGTCGTGATCCCATCGATAGTCGGCTGCAGACAGCGCCGGAGCCGCTCAAGATCGGCGTCGAACAGCAGAGTGCCGTGATGCAGTGCGGTGTTGCGGCGATAGTAGAACGCGTTTCCGGATATCTTGCGGTCGTCTGCGAGCAGGATGTGACGCGGCCCCGTCACCGCATCGATGCCGAGAGCCTGCAAAGCATTGCACACGACCTGGATCTGGCGGTCGAAGTCATAGTAGCGGCGATCGATGATGAAGCCGAAATTAAGATTGCCGGGGTCGTGGTAGACAGCGCCGCCGCCGGAAATACGACGCGCCAGATGGATGTCCTCGGCGGTCATTGACGGCTGGTGGCACTCGCGCCAGGGATTCTGGTTCTTGCCGATAACGACGCTCGGCCGGCTGCGCCACAGCATAAAACTGCAGTGCCCAGAGGGCAATTCACGGAAGAGATATTCTTCGGCGGCGAGGTTGCGGTATATATCGAGACTTTCCAGACGGTAGACGGCGGTCTTGAGCCTGGCGGCCGGTGACGTCACATTTTACCCTGCATGACCGTTTGCAGTTCGACCTGAAAGTCCTGCATATCCTCTTCGGTCGGGCGCTCACCGCTGCCGGTGGGGTTCAGGCTAAGGCGCCCCATGGCATCGAAATGCCATTCGCCAGTCGCACCGGAGGCAAATGTGACATCACCACTGGCGACCGCACCGGGGCGCTGAATTTTGCTGACCGTCACGCTCGTCTTGCCGGGCCCGGGTGCATCGAGAACATCGGGTTCCGCTTCGACTGGATCTGGCTCGGGCGGGTCGAAAGCCGACCAGTTTACTTCGAGTTCAGATGAAATCAGTCGCAGCTCCATATAGGTAAGCTTGACGTCGTGCTCCTCTTCCAGTACTTTCTGTACGTCGGAAAGGCTGTTGCCTTCCTGCAACAGGCGTCCGATCAACTCATCGCGTTCGGTCGTTTCCATTACTCACCTGCAAACTTTCCGTTTAGTCTGGTCCTGATACGAACGTAAAGGGTATCATGCCCCCTGAAAGTTGCAACCATATAGGTAAAAAAGTCTGGATCTTCGCCGGCGAATCTTCGGGTGATATGTACGGCGCCCGGCTGGCCGAGGAGGTGCGGGCGCTCGAATCCGCGGTTCAGATCCAAGGCATGGGCGGGGCCGCGATGCGCCGGGCCGGCGTCGATATCCTGGTCGACTCGACCGAGTTGGGGATAGTCGGATTCGTCGAAGTTCTCAAGCATCTTTCCTTTTTCCGTGTCATCTTCCGGCAGCTCGTCGACCAGGTCGCTGCCCAGCGTCCGGACGTTGTCGTATTGATCGACTACCCGGGCTTCAACATCCGTTTTGCGCGAGAGATGGAAAAACTCGGGATCCGCGTCGTGTACTACGTCAGCCCCCAGGTGTGGGCTTGGGGCAAGCGGCGAATACCGGAACTGGCACGCCTGGTGACACGCATGCTGGTGATCTTTCCGTTCGAGCAGAACGTATATGACAGCGTTGATCTCGACACCAGGTTCGTCGGCCACCCACTGATCCGGATCCTGCGTGAACAGTGCCCGGCCGAGGCACAACAACGTTCGGACAACCTGGTCCTGCTGCTGCCCGGCAGCCGCTTCAGCGAAGTGGATAGACTCACCGTGCCGCTGGTACAAACAGCGCTGCGACTGCACAGGGTCAACCCTTCGTATCGCTTCGTCATTCCGGCACCACGCGAGGCAATTCGCGATCGAATCCAGGGGCATATCGACAACATGGGCAACGGCGAAATACAGGCGTTGTCACTGTCTATCGAAGTCGGGCAAACGACTGAGTTGATGGCGACCGCAGCGGCTGGCGTCGCCGCCTCCGGGACAGTCACGGTGCAGGCAGCAATCCTCGGCCTGCCAATCGTCGTTGTTTATCGACTCAATCCGCTCAGCTACTGGATCGGCAAGCATCTGGTCAAGGTCCCGTACATCGCCATGGCTAACCTGGTGATCGGCGAAGAACTGTTCGAAGAGTACATCCAAGCAGAGGTCCAACCTGACCGACTGTGTACGGCCTTGCAGCGCATCCTGCCTGGCGGCGAACGGCGCAACGCAGTCTTAACCGGAATGGACCGTGTTGTCGAGGCGCTCGGGGGTGACAAAAACGCCAGCCGAACCGCAGCCGAAGCGGTCCTGGATGTGATCAAGTGAGAGCTGCTGAATGTTCGCTATTGAACATTACTCATTGGTCGAGGCTCAGAGATGGGCGAAGAAAAACAGTCCTTGCGTGAACGACTGGAAAAAAATCGCCGATTCATCGGTGCAGGCCAATACGGATGAACCGCAGACCGAGGCGAACCACCGCAAAAAAGAGGAAAGGCTGCGGATCGTCTACATCAGGAACCGCCTTGTCGTCGACCACGACAATTATTCCGCCTGAGGGGACAGAAGCAAAAGCGGCGCCCGAAAAAGTCAGCGGCGAATCACCGTCGGTATCGGGGCAAAGTCCTCACCTTGCCGCTTGATCCGGAAATTCAATTGGAGACGCGAAGCGCTGAACACATTGACGTTGTGCGTCGTGGGTGAAGTCAGGATAAACTGGCACTCGGTCTGATTCAAGAAGCGTGAAACGTCATCGATACGCTCGATACTCAGGTGCGCAAACGGCTCGTCGATGATGAAAAAACCGCCGCGCTGGCCGCCGGAGGTAGCCAGCGACATCAGCAGGATCAGACTGGAAACGACACGCTGCCCGCCCGAGTGTCCGACGCCGCCGATCTCCGCGGCACGCTTACCATCGAACCCGAAGCGCACGACGAGTTCGGCATTCTCCAGTCCAGCCTTGTCATCCTCGAGGTTGGGTACGACAACTTCCGTGCTGACGCCGGCGATCTCGGCGAGTGACAAAACGTTCTTACGATACTCACGGATCGTGTGATCAACGACCACAAGATATTTATCTCGCGCCTGTAGAAACTCGTTCTCCCAGTTACGCAACCCGGCTTCGTGATCGCTGTAGACTGTCCGCTGATGTTCGTACTGCGTCTTGTAGTGGTCGTAGACATCGACGACGGTCTCGTCCTGCCCTTCACCGAATTCCTCCAGTAAACTTTGGACAGCGTAGTAGCGCGGTGTCAGTTCATCGACATCCGCTACTTCTTCGAGGGCTTTGTCGGTCAGCAATGCTTTATCGAGACGCTT
>CAUZJQ010000460.1:0-3358 GCA_963580095.1 Lentisphaeria bacterium
TCCGCTCGGGGATTCGCTTGGATTGACGCTTGCATTACCCCCCTCCCGTTTTATGGTCCAAGAGTTCCCGGGAAGCAATTTTCCATCAGCCAGTAGGAAACAAAACAACGGCTTGGTTTCGAGCTGGGCGGACGGAAGTCGGGGAAGAGAGTGGCGCATGCTGAAAAGGACCGAGAAAGAACTGCAGAAGATGGAAGACGGATACCCGGGTGTCATCGAGTCAATCATGGGGTTCGAGGAAATGGAGTTGCCCCGTTGCACAGCCTGCCAGTCGGAGAACACAGCGACGTTGCGGTGTGGTATCGTCGGACGCTCGATCCTGGTTGCCAGTGGGACGACAAAGGTCAAGCTGGTGCCAAACCGAAGCGAGACCGGGCCACTGTCAATGCAGTTCTTCTGTAATGACTGCAAGGAGTTCTTTGATGAACCCGGCGAAGTGAGCTCATAGACAGCGAGTCCGGTGTACTGTTCTCCATGTGCAAAAACGATAAATTCCACGGAGATGGTTGATGGCAACCACCTATGACATTGATCAGTTCGTCGATGAATGGCGAATTAACGGGTTCGTCGTCTTTGAGGATTTCATACCAGAGGAAAAGATCGACATCATTCGCGACGCCTGGCTGCCGATCCGAGATGCGGCGGTAGCGAAGCAGGGGGTGAATCCACCGGCAGGCGCCAAGCGCTACAACGTCCGCGTACCGTTTGAGCGGCCGTTCGTGGATCCGGATATCTTCGAGCACCCGGCCCTGGTGCAATTCATTGAACGGGCATTGTGCAGTGATTATGTCTGGTCGGAGTTCGATGCCAATATTCCCATGCCGGGGTGCACCGAATACCAGATCTGGCACCACGATGCCTACCTGCCGTTTCCCGGACTGGTGACCCCGGCGTTTACCATTGGCGCCAAGTTTCCCCTCGTCGATACCAGCGAAGAGAACGGCAGCATCGAGATTATTCCGGCGACACAATACGTTGCGGACAAGGATCTCATCCGGCGGCCTGGGGCGGACAGCATGGATCGCTTGTTCGGCAAAGGCAGCGAGCCGCGAGGTCGCTACAAGTCGACCCGACTCAACTTGAAAAAGGGATCGCTCTGGGTCCACGATTCACGAATTATTCATCGCGGCACGCCTAACCTCTCGACGGCCCCACGCGACGAACTGTGTATGGCTATTTGCCGTCCCTGGTTCTTCAGCAACTGGCACCACGAGCATACCGAGCCGCATTTTTCGCGTGAGCTCTGGGACAGCTTGTCTGACCATGCCCGGCAGGTCCTTCGTCGGCAGCGGGTGAAATAAGACGATCACCAAAACGTCGAACTCAGAGACAAGTTGCACGTAAGGACCCTTTGCCCTCTTTCTCTGCCTGTGGGGACATAGGCTGTACAACCCGGGACATTAGATCCTTTCAGCCCGCCTTCGTTTCCCCACCGCCATTCTCTTCCCCTTTGCAGGGATGCAGTTGCCGTATATATGTATCACTGCGTCGTAAAAAAATAAACGATATTGGCGGCCGTCGAAAAGGAGAGCCGTGTGACATACGCTCTGGCGACAATTGTCTTCGCAAGTCTGTTTGCGCAGTTCTACAAAGTCGCGGAGCGCAGGAAGTGTGACGTATACGCGGCGAACCTGGGCATCTACGTGGGTGCGATCGGCCCGCTGTTGGTGTTTTTCTGGTGTACGAAGCCGATCCATTTCGAGGCGCCTATCGTCGCACTGGGGATTTTCGGCGGGGCATCGGGCTTTGTCGTGGCACTGCTGTTCTTTACTGCCACGAAGGTCGGCAAGCTGGCCGTCGGCTGGGTAATCATCAACCTGGCGATCATTATTCCGGTCATCGTCGCGTTTGTCGTCTGGGATGAGCCGGTCACCATCCGCAAACTCGCGGGCCTGCTTTGTGCCGGGTCGGCGATCATCCTTCTGGGAATAGACCAAAAGCGGGGAGAGGCGGAGAAATGTGGCTGAAAACCATTCTGATCTGTTTTTTTCTCAACGGGATGGCTGGTCTTGCCATGGCCATGGTCAATTATTCCGGATATGACGACCAGCGTCTGCCGTACCTGCTGTCGTATACCGCTGCCGCGACGGTACTGGCGATCCTGACGGTTGTGGTGCGCCGGAAACGTGTCCCATTGCAGGACGTGCTTATGGGCTGCCCCATGGGGTTTTGCATGATGGCTTCCCTGGTGACCACACTCATGGCGCTGATGACCGTTGACACGTCCAGTTTCTTTCCCCTCTCCACAGCGGGCAGCGTCGTCCTCACCTGTGCCCTCTCTTTCGTCATCTGGAAGGAGAAGCTGAACGGAGTGCCGGGGTACGCGGGGATCGCTGTGGGTGTGCTGGCGATCTACCTTCTGGCTACGTAGCCACTGGCACCGACAGGAGATGCCGGGTCGAGCACGGGGATGCAGTTACGTTGGCGGCCGGTACATACGCAGGCGATGATCGGTGTCAAGGAGTCAAGCGGGTCTGAAACATCCCGTTTGCGGTGGCGAGTTCTATTCCATTCCACGTATCGCCGAACAGATCGCTGCACCTGTGCTTGTTACGTGTTTCCTGCCGATACCATATTTTTCGGCAACCTGTCCATCAGGGCCTTCACATACCCGGTGGCGTAGGCGACAGACGGGTCTTTGCCTGCGGTCATTATTGGGAAGTGGTCGAGACTGAGGGTGCCTCGATAACCCGCACGATGGAATTCCTCCAGGACTGCTGCCATATCCTGATAGCCATAATCAATAAACGTCTCGACAAAATGAGGCAGGGGCGCGCTGATGTTTCTGAAATGCACGATGAAAATTTTGCCAGCGGCGACGAAGTCCCTGACGCCTTCGAAAATATCGCCGAAGCCCTTCCCTCCTTCCGACCAGCATCCGACACAGAATTCCATGCCCAAGTTCGGACTGTCAGCGATCTCAAAGGCTCGTTCGTAGCACGCCCGGTTGTGGATGAGACAGGGAACGCCGTTGATATCGGGAATGGGCGGATCATTGGGGTGCAGAGCCAGGCGCACACCTTCCGATTCGGCTACGGGTATGAGCTCGCGAATAAAATAAGTGTAGTTCTCCCAGATATCATCGTGGCTGTGGGATCCCTGATGCGTGGGCGGCTGTTTTTTCAGGGCTTCGAGATCAACGGCACGGGACATGGCGCCTCCGCGAGTCGGTTCACCCGCCGTGCTATGAACGTAGCCCGGTTCCCAGGTAAAGGTCGTCGTATGAATGCCTGCGCGACTCAGGTTTTGAATGAAGATCTTGAAGTCGGCAATAACCTCATCCCGTCCGGGCAATGCAAGATGGATTTTGTCTGATTTGCTGAGTCGTAGATTGGCGGCATTAAACAGCGTCAGGCCC
>CAUZJQ010000461.1:0-3357 GCA_963580095.1 Lentisphaeria bacterium
GAGTTGCTGTCGTCGCCAACGGTTTCGAACGGCTATCGCAACGGCCCGCTTCGCCGCGTCTTGCCCTACAATGTATTTGTCGAGTTCGGCAACGATCTGGCGAGGAGTTCGACACTGCGTTATTTCATTCAACCGATTGCCTCCATCTCCTCAATCACGATCTGGTCGTTGGTATAGACATCAATCTGACTGGCAATTTTTAGCGAATTACGGACAATCTCACTGGCTGCTAAATCCGAATGTGCAACCAGAGCCCGCGCGGCAGCCATCGCATAATTTCCGCCCGAACCAATTCCCAGAACACCATCGGTCGGGGCAATGACGTCGCCGAGGCCGGTGACCAGGAGAGTATGCTCGGCGCTAATCATTAAGACCATCGCTTCGAGCCGACGGAGAGCTCTGTCGGTCCGCCACTCCTTGGCCAGTTCGGTGGCCGCCCGCGGAACATTGCCGGGGTGGTCCTTCAGCTTGCCTTCCAGTCGTTCGAGCAATGCGAAAGCATCGGCGCTCCCTCCCGCAAATCCCGTGATCACTTGACCGTCGAGGAGTCGACGAATTTTCATCGCATCGGCCTTCATGATAGTCTCACCCAGTGAAACCTGGCCGTCTCCGCCGAGAGCCACACGACCCTGATGCCGCACGGTAAGAATGGTGGTCGCATTGAGTTTCATCTTCGAGCCAGAAAGGGGTTCCAGGAAAAGGTCATCCCATTTTCCCCAAATAGTGTGTGTGTTGCCAGGGGCGGGAGCCGCCTAGTGGTCCGAATGTGAACGAATCGGTATGCTACACCCCATGAATCTCCCGCGTAGCCCCTTCCTGATGTCCCCAGGCGACACCGCACTCTGGGTAGTGGATGTCCAGACGAAATTGCTTCCCCTGGTCCAAGATCACGCCCGCGTCGTGTGGAACATCGGTCGCCTGCTTGAGGCCGCGTGCGGCTTGGGGGTCCACGTGGCCGCAACCGAACAATACCCTCAGGCACTGGGAAGTACGGTTGACGAACTGCAGGGGCAGATTGAGGGTGCTTTGGCAAAGATTGCATTCAGTTGCGCAGAGGTCGAACCGCTGGTTGCCGATCTAGAGGCTCGGGCACTTCCGAAACTGCTGCTGGTCGGACTGGAAACGCATATTTGCGTGCAGCAGACGGCACTCGATATGCTCTCCCGCGGCTATGACGTCTACCTGGCTGCAGATGCCATGAGCGCCCGGTCACGCTTCGATCATCGCATCGCGCTAAACCGGATGGCGGCGGCTGGCGGAGTGATCACCACCACCGAGGCCATCTTGTTTGAGTGGTGTCAAATCGCTACCGGATCCGCCTTTGAACACATCCGTCCCCTCGTACAACAGAAGCCTCCAGAGGGTGGAGAAGTGGCGGAGTAACGGTAAATATGAATTCCCAGACTTCCTATATTGTTTATTTTACTATCTTTGTTCTTCTTTTTGCCCCAACTCTGGCCCGGCGCTTGCGAAGCCTCAGATCGGGCTTATATTGACCGAGGTGCTTGCGGATACCAAAGGGCTCACCAAGGTTATGCTTCAAGCGAGCTACCGGGCCGCGGTGCCGACGAGAAGTCAAGGAAGAGTTTAGCCCTCCCGGCAAATCGCCAGGGGGATGCGCATTGAGGCGAAGGTCGGCCGCGTATGCTGGTACTTTCACGCAAAGTCGGGCAGAAAATCCTGATCGGGGATAAGATCTCTATCACCGTGGTCCGTGTGGGCCAGGGTGGGGTACGGATCGGCGTGGAAGCCCCCGAAGAGATGGAGGTCGTCCGCGAGGAATTGTTGGGCGATCCAGAGCGCAGATCACGTAAAACAACCCCGCCATCGAGGTTACGCGCTCCGAAATAGTTTGCGCGGTGACCTGAGTATTATCTTTTTCCCGCATCTGCTGGGCGTCCTGCTGCCGGGTGCCGTGGATGTCCATCTAAGTCGATGCCGTTTTCTGTGACATAGGCCTTCAGGCGGGATACTTTCTCTGTGGCAGTGGGTTCCATTTTGCCCGCTTCTGTAACCTCTGCATCCACGTATTCCGGACCCCACGGGATTTGTCGCCCCCCTTTTGTGATCAATGTAAAAGCATAACTTTCACTCGATCCTACGACTGGTTGCATTGAGGGCTCGATGGCCCGTAATGCAAATAGGTCCCAATCGTGCCGAAGCGCCTCTGCAATCCGTGCTCCGCCTCGGACACGGCCATCTTTCCAGGCGTCGCCTGGCGGGGGAGGACGAAACGGAATGCCCCTGATTTCTGCTAATGCCTGAACCGCTGGTGAGCGCACAAGTGAATTATCCAGTGGAAGTCGGATACCGTGTCGATCGACAATACCTACACTCGGCAACTGTTTCTTTCCGGAGAGAACGGGCTGGTTATTTTTGATAAATGCGACCGGATGACGATAGCGAAGCGTTACGACGACGCGTGGTGGCTGAAACTTTTCAACCCTTTCGACATGTTCCACCCAAGGATGGTCTTCAATCGCTAAACTAAGCCTTTCATTGAGCCCCGGATCGAGAATTGTAAGTTGATCGTCCAGACTGGCTTCATGCACCACCTGCTGCAAAATCGATGCCTCATCTACCCAGGGACTCTCGGTGAGGATTTCGATGTTGGCCGGATGCAGACTAAATTGCGGACTCCAGGGTGCTGCCTGCCAGACGACCTGCCAGCCCCAGTAGAGTGCTGCAGCGATCGCTGTGAGAAGCAGTGGGAATGTAAGCAGCAACAAAACTTGTCGCGCACTCCCCCGACGACGATTTAAAGTTGGTCTTCTCTTGTTTTGCACCATGCCAATCACAATGCTGCCTACTTTGCCCTATTACTCAAAAATGAACGCGATAATGAACACGATGCGGGCCAAAGACTTCAATCAGGCGGGATGCGCATTACCAAATTTCGATCTGTAGATCCAACTCGAATCCCAACCGATCGCGTACACCGCAACGGATTTTCTCAATCAACTGCACAACATCTTCTGCTGTGCCATCCTGCCGGACCACAATGAAATTAGCATCCCGGTCACTCGTTGACGCCCCACCGACCATAGCGCTCTTCATTCCGGCTTGCTCAATCAGCAGTGAGGCACTGGTACCCTGAACGTTTTTAAAAACACAACCCGTCGCCTGATGGGCAGGGGGCTGACTGGCCTTCTTGACAATCCACTGTTGCTGCATGCGCTTGGTCAGTGACGCTGAGTCGGCCTCCTCCAGTTCGAAATCAGCTTCTAGGATTACAAGTTCATCGAGACTACTCTGTCGATAGCTGAAATCGAGGTCTTCCCGGTCGCGCTCAATGATTTCACCGCTCCGCGTCATGACGACCGCTCGCGATGTCCACTGACCAATGTCACCTCCGTG
>CAUZJQ010000462.1:0-3352 GCA_963580095.1 Lentisphaeria bacterium
TCTCCGCCGCTGTCGAAATACTGCAGGACCAGTTCGCCATAACGTGATTGCACATTCTCATCCCAGGTGACACCGTAGTCACGCCAGGTGAAGAGGATGATGACGAGGTAGACAAAGAGTATGAAAGGCGCGCTGCGGCACCATCGTCGGTCCGGTCGAGGCGTTGCTGGATCGCTCATGGGCGGTTTCACTGGCGGGCGCTCGGAGAGCTTGGCGCTACTTATTCGGACTTTTCTTTGAGCAGTTCTGCAATCTTGCCACGCAGAACCTGGTTTTCGATACGGAGTCTGACGATGGGGTCATCGCTTGCCGGGGCGGATGATTCCACCTTTTCCTGGGCAGATACCAGTCCGTCCCGCATCTGATCAATCTTCTCTTTCAGAATGTCGTTTTCGATTCTCAGTCTTGCGTCCGAGTCTGCAGTCTGTCCTTCCAGCTCTTTCGGAATATTCTTGGCCGTGTCGGCGGCTTCCGTGGTTTGATTTTTGAACTGCTCCCGCAGGGAATCGCTTTTGGCTTTCAGTTCCGCGTCAGACTCTGCAGCCTGTTTCTCGTGTTGTTGAAGGTATTTTTGTGCAGATTCCAGTTTTGCCCGGAATTCTTCGACTTTGCCGGTGGCTGTCGAACTGTTTTTCTTGAGTTTCTCGCCGAGGAACTTGTTTTCGGCTTTCAGTTTTGCGATCAACTTCGTGTGTTCCTCCTGCTCGGTGTTCCGGCGGCCCACAGTTGCTTCGAGCTTCTCCTGGAGTGCCTTCGTTTCGCTGGTGTTCTTCTCCTTCTCCGCCTCGATTTTTTGTTTTTCGTTTTGGGCAGCGATGTGGTCCTGACGTCCCTTGATGCTCAGCTCGGCGGCCTGGCTGGCCAGCTTATCGACATCGGCTTTGAGCCTGGCGTTATTTTCGCGCAGCTCGGTGCATTTTTCTTCGAGTTCTTTGGCGCGTTTGTCCGCCTGGGCCCGGCCGTGCTTGAGCGCGGTAATCTCGGTGGCATGTTGCCCGGAGGCGCTGCCGGCGGTGGCGGAGAGGCCGTCGACCGTGCTCTGCAGCTTACGATTGCGGTTCGCAAGTTTGATGTTCTCGGCCCGCAGTTCGTTGTAGGATTCACGATCGACCGTGACTTCTTTATGCACCTCATCCTTCGTGGATGTCGGCACCGGGGTAGCCATCGGTATCTTGCCCCTCTGTAAGGGCACGGCAGCGGCGACGTTAATTTTTCGTTGTGTGTCGGGCATCGTTCGACCGTCCTGCTTTCCTGAATTACCTCAGGATTCGGCCCGTAATGTAGCACACGTTCGCCGAAACTGTGGTTTTGTGATATATGGGATTGATGGATCGGTGCCTGGTGATTCTATTTCACGGGCAGAAATGTGCCATGCCGAAAATATGTGCTCAGAGCTGCATGACTATGTTGATATCGATCGCGGCTTTACGTAGTTCTGCAGGTATTGGCGGCAGATCACTGAGGATTTGCAGGCAGGCCTCGACGGACTGGTTCATCATGTCGTTGTTGCTGCGCTTGACAATGCGCCTCGTGGCGATACTGCCGTTGGCCCGGATAGTCAGCGCGACGGTGACCCGGAGCGGTTGATCGCCGATCATTGTCCTGTGCGGCTCGTTCCAGGTTTCGTAGAGTTGGGCGCGGACACGGCCGAGGTATTGCTCGCTGACCTCGACAGCGACGGCTTGGCGATCTGGCGATTCGGCATTGAGCTTGGCGAAGTCTGCGAGCAGTTGCCGGTGCAGCGCATCAGTGTCGACGACCGGCTTGGCAGCTGGCGGTACGGGGCGGGGTTGTACCCGTTCATTAAGGCGTGCGCGCTGCCGGATTTCCTCGGCGGTGTTATAAGTTTTCGGGTCAGATTCCGTAGATGGCAGCCCTGTATGTGCCGTTGGTGGTTCTACGGACGGTCCGGGCGCTGTTGGCGGTTCGGGAGCGGGTGCCGATCGTTTTGCAGGGGGGTCGGGTGTTCGTATGGGCGGCACCGGTCCGGGTTCCGTAATGTCCGGCACCGGTGAGTCGAGGGTACGCAGGCTAACATGAATCGCTTCGTCGGGTTGCTGCGGTGTATCAGCCATTCGGTATATACCCCAGGCAGCAACAACCACAACAAGGTGTACGGCGGTGACAATGGTCGTGATGCGGCAGCCGGTCATTCTTCGACCAGCGTCAACAGCGACACGTCCGTGATGCCGACATTCTTGATGGTGCGCATAATGGTGATGACTTCTCCGTACGGTCTGGATTCGTCGGCGCGGATGTGATACCGGGTGTCCGGCGCCGTTTGTTCGAGCCCCTGCACGAAGTTTTTCAGTTCTGCCAGTGACATCGTTTTTTCGTCGATACGGATGTCACCGCCGCGGGTAAGGTTGATGATCTTGTGAACGGTATCGACGACTGGTTCGGCGTTGAGCGCCGGCGGCGTGACATCGACGGCGTACTCGAGAACTGGCGCAGTGATCATGAAGACAATGAGCAGCAGAAAAGTAAGGTCCATCAACGGCGTCACATTGATGGACGTGATCGACTGTAGTTGATTTTCCTTACGATGACGGCTCATGTGCGGTCTGCATCCGGTTCAGGACACCAGCGCCGACTTTAGAAGCCCGAGGAGCTGTTCGGCAGCGTTGTCGAGATCGATGGTGAGTTTCTTGATCTTGTTGGTCAGCAGGTTAAACCCGATGAGCGCGGGAATCGCGACGAGCAGGCCGACGACGGTCGTGAGCAGCGCGCCGCTGACACCTGGAGCGATGGCGTTGATGTCCGCCTTGCCTTGGACAGCCATGCCGCAGAACGCTATCATAACGCCCCAGACGGTGCCGAGCAACCCGAGGAAAGGTGCAGCGCTGACGATGGACCCGAGCAGTCCCAGACGCTCCTCCATGGTCATAATCTCTTCGTCGACGACACGTTCCACATGCGCTTCGACCTGGTCGAAGTTGTGAACAGAAATCTTGCCGAGATTCTTTTTTCCGGTCATCAGTGGTTCTGCCTGCAGCCCCTGCATCCGGGCCACTACCATGACCGCCTCACCGGCGATCGACCGCAGTGGACCCTGAATATTTTTGAGGCCGAGACACAGTTCATCGGCAGAGGTCAATCGGTCGATATGCTTATGGGCGGTGAGTAGACGCCTGCTGATTTGGCGCAGGCTCAGCCATTTCTCGACAATGATTGTCCAGGCCAGCACACTAAAAAAGAACAGGAGTACGACGACGAGACGTCCGAAAGTATCGCTCTGTTCGAAGGCATAAAACGGCGACGCCATATCGCTGCACAAGCTTCGTGTGGGTCGAAGTGCACCCGTGCCGGTGGCTGCGGCGCGGGCGCGCGGGACGTTTAGGGAGACAATGAG
>CAUZJQ010000463.1:0-3341 GCA_963580095.1 Lentisphaeria bacterium
GCACGTCGACAAACCGTTCTACCCGTCGCTGGAAGCGTACATCACCGTTGGCCCGGCCCTGGTGTTTGTGCTGGGCGGCACCGGGGCGATCGCCAAGGTACGTCAACTCGTCGGCGATACGGAGCCAGCCAGTGCGTTGCCGGGCACGATCCGTGGCGACTATGCGCATCAGCCTCTGGAACGTGGATCCGACCGATTCCTCTGCAACCTGGTCCACGCCAGCGCCAATGCAGAGGATGCCGAACGCGAAGTGCCCCTGTGGTTCGGACTCGACGAAGTTCTGGATTACGCCATGATCGACGACATGTACACGGGTCTGTGAGTATCCACGCTGCAGACCAGCGGCTTCCATGACATTTCGTCACTTAGTCGAAAACGCCGAGACCTATTTCACCGACCTCATCCGTGAGAGCCGGCACTCTCCCCTGGACTCCCTGGCAATGGCTGGGTTGTTCGTGCTGTCACGGGTCTACCGCAACCTCGTGCAACTGCGTATTTCGCTGTATAACCAGCGCATGCTGCGACCGCGGACCCTCGGCTGCCTGGTGGTCAGCATCGGCAATCTGACCGTCGGCGGCACGGGCAAGACGCCGGTCGTCGAGGTCTTCTCGCGAGTGCTGACGCGGAATGGTAGAAAGGTGGCGGTGCTGAGCCGCGGCTACCGCAGCAAGAGCAAGCCGTTTTTCGAGCGTTTCGCCGATTTCTGCCTTCGCCGGGCTGACGACGTGCCGCCACGTGTGGTCAGCGACGGCAAGCGTCTGCTGCTGAACTCTGAGATGGCTGGTGACGAGCCGTACATGTTGGCCAACAACCTGGACAACGTCGTGGTGCTGGTTGACAAGGATCGGGTCAAAAGCGGTCGCTACGCCATCAACAAATTCGACGTCGACACCCTGATCCTGGACGACGGCTTTCAGTATCTGTTTCTCAAGCCGCGGCTCAATATCCTGCTGATCGACGCAACGGCGCCATTCGACAATCACCATTTGCTGCCACGCGGCCTGTTGCGTGAGCCGATCAAAAACCTGCGTCGCGCCGACTATATCTTCCTGACGAAATCCACTGGTGGCAGCCATCTGCGCCATCTCAAGAGCTTCATCAAGCGCCACAATCACCGGGCTGAGATTATCGAGTGCACGCACAAGCCGCGGTACCTGCAGAATCTGTACTCCGGTGATCGGCAGTCGCTTGAAATGCTCAAAGGCAAAAAGATCGCCTCGATCTGCGCCATCGCAGCGCCCGAGAGTTTCGAATCTTTTCTGCGCGACTTCGGCGCCGATCTCGTTCATTTCGAACGCTACGCCGATCATCACCGGTATTCACAGCAGGAGGTCATCGATTTCATCAACGCCGCACATGAGAAAGGGGCGGAACTGGTTCTGACGACCGAGAAAGATGCGGTGCGCTTCCCGCTACTGGGACGACGAGACCTGCCAGTTCTGTGGATGCGCGTCGAGATCGACATCCTCAGCGGTCGCGAAACATTTAACGACTGCATTTCGCGCCTGTGTCTGCGGCCGACGCCGTTTGACGCGGACGGGTAAGTACGCTCAGGACACATTTATAGGCTGAAGACGATTTCATTGATATTCGGCTCCGGGATCGTCGAACATTGGCCTCGCCGATGGCGTCAAAAGTATTTAGTCGTGTTGCGATTTTCACACATGGCAAAAGCGCGGGGAAGAGGCGTATATTAACCCGTTCCGGATAGCCAGCCCAAACACCTCAAACACCTTCCGGCCGTTGACCGACCATGCCCGACCTGATAACTAAGATCCTGCAACGTGGTGGTGAGGTCACGTGGATCATTTTCGCACTGGGCACGTTTGCCCTGATCATCGTCATCGCCCGCTTCCTGCATTTTCACCGCGCACAGATCAACGTGCCGGAGTTCATGCGAGGTGTGATGAACGTCTTGCGCCGCGGCAACGTCCTGGAGGCGGTCAGCATATGTGACGAGACGCCGGGCCCGGTCGCCCACGTCCTGCGCGCAGCGATCCTGAACTGCGGCAAGGGTGAGGCGCGAATGCGGCAGGCCGTGCAGGACGCGAGCCTGGCGGAAGTTCCGCGGCTGGAGAAGTGGGTGCGCGGTCTGGCGGGCATTTCTGCGATCTCTATCCTGCTCGGGTTGCTCGGCACAGTGATCGGCATCATCCGTCTGTTCGAAGCAATGAGTAACGCCGGTACCTTCGTCGACGTGCCGAGTCTGGCCGGCGGTATATGGGCGGCGCTGATCAGCACGGCCACCGGTCTGGTTGTGGCTATCGTCGCCAACGCCTCATACAACTACTTCGTGGCTCGGATCGACAATATCGTGCTGGACATGGAGAAAGCGGCGGCGGAGATGATTCATTTCCTGATCGAGAATGATATCCGCATCGAGAACAACGGCGAGAGTGGCAACGGCAATGTTGCCAAGGTCGAGACGGAGGTTGCCGATGTTTAAGCGCCGCCTGAAACCGCAGAACGGTTTTCTGCTGGCGGCACCAGCTGTTCTGGATCTAATTTTTCTGCTGCAGATTTTCTTCTTGATCGGCGACAAGGTGGTAGTCCAGGAGGGCATCACCGTGAGTTTTCCGAACACCCAGGAGCAGGAAGGCGAAACGGTCGCCGACAAGATGGTGATCTATTTCACCAAGGACGGCCAGCTATGGTTCAACGATCAGACGGTCGAGAACTGGGACGCGCTCAAGGCAAAGCTGATCGAGGTGACGACAGAGCGCGAGAGTAAGCCGGTCATCATCATCAGCGCCGACAAGGACACAACTTACAACGACATCGCTCGCATCATGTCAATCGCCAGCAAGTACGCCTCTAAAGTAATCGTGCCTACCGAAGTCAATAAGCAGTAGCGCGTCGGAAAACCGGTGTTTCCATATGGCAACCCACGAAAAGAAAACACAACGTCCCACTCATTATGCACGCGACTACATCGCTGCGGTCGTGGTAGTAGGGCTTTTTTACACTGTCATCTGCTTCGCCCTGCGCATTGAATCCGATGATGACCGTGCCAGAGAAGTGACGCGCAAGCGGGCCGACATCGTGTTCATCCCTACCGACGACAAAGATTTCAACCCGCGCAAACACAGCAACGCCTGGCTGAAGAACCTGCTGGCCTGGCGCGACGTGCTCGATCCGAAACTGATGTTTATGCCCAACCAGGAATACGGTTTCAGCCGCATTCGCAATACCGACTTTCAGCGTCCATTCTCCTATTTCGACCGACACAATATCAAAGTCGAACCGGACGAACCACGAGGCTTCCAGCCGACGAGCACTTCGCCGACAGTAACCGCATTGCGCCTCGAACGTGAACGCGCCCGACGGCATTTGGCACCGAC
>CAUZJQ010000464.1:0-3339 GCA_963580095.1 Lentisphaeria bacterium
GACCTGGATGAGCTGCGAGGGCTCGCAACACAAATTGAAATGCAGATCCGCCCGATCCCGGGTGTAAAAGATTTGATCGTCGAACCGCAGGTGTTGGTTCCCAACGTGGAAATTCAGCCACGTCGCGAACAGGCGGCACGCTTCGGTATCAGTGTCGACCAGATTGCCGAAACCATAGAACTCTCGCTCGGCGGCGAGGCTGTATCGCGTCTGGTTGATGGTCAATACACCTATCCTATCGTCGTTCGCACCGAGGCAAAGGATCGCGCTAGCCTCGACCGTATTCGTAATATCCTGATCAAGACTGATGCCGGCGATCTACTGCGTCTGCGCGACGTTGCCGCCGTGCGGTTGTCGGCGACGCCCAACAATATCAATCGCGAAAATGTATCAAGGCGAATTGTCGTTCAGCATAACGTTGCTGGACGATCACTCGGCGAAGTCGTCGCCGATGTGCAGACAGCCCTTATCCCGATTCACGAGACGCTTCGGGGGATGCCTGGATACCACCTGCAAATCAGTGGGCAATTCGAAGCGCAGCAGGAGGCGACGCGTGGGATTATGCGTCAAGGTTTTTTGGCGCTGGCGCTGATGATCATGATTCTTTTCATGCATTTCCGTACGCTCAATCTCAGCTTTCAAGTTCTGTGTGGCATCCCGATGGCGTTCATTGGCGCGATTGCCTACATCGTACTCAGCGAGCAGGACTTGTCCGTTGCAACGTTGGTCGGTCTGATCTCGCTGGGTGGCATCGCAGCCCGCAACGGTATTCTCCTGATCGATCATTACCTGCACATGATGCGAGTGGATGGTGTGCCGTTCGGCGAGGAGTTGATCGTTCGCGCCGGGCAGGAACGGATGGTGCCGGTGATGATGACGGCTTTGACCAGCGGCATTGCGTTGATTCCTTTAGCGCTGTCTCAGGGACAGCCCGGCAAGGAAATCCTCTACCCTGTAGCTACTGTTATAATCGGTGGGTTGGTAAGCAGCACGCTGCTCGAATTCAGTGTACGCCCTGCTTTATTCTGGCTGTTTGGGCAGACGGTCGCAGAACATGCAATACGCGATCCAGAGGCGCAGCTGAGGACTCGCGTATAGTAGAACTCGAAACACCGTTGGAGCCGGCATGATGACGATCCCGTCGATTTCCATCCTGAGTCATAAACAATCAACAGTGGAGCAGAGCAAGACATGAAGAAGATCTCAACATGCACGTCGATCCACAAGCTGATTCGTGTCGGACTTGCGGCAGCAGTAGTCATATTCTTCGGTGTTTTTTCACCTCAGCATTGCGAGGTGCAGGCGTCCGAGATTGCACAGGCCGGCGATCACGATGAGGACGCCGGACACGACGACGGCGAGGGTGGTCACTACGATCATGCCGGACACGACCACGACGAGGGCAGTCACGCTGATCACGAAGGGCACGACCACGGCGACGGTGGTCAAGAAGGACACGACGATCATGCCGGGCACGACCATGGCAACGGTAGTCACGACGATCATGCCGGACACGACCATGGCAACGGTAGTCACGACAATCATGCCGGACACGACCACGGCGACGGTGCGCACGAAGATCACGAAGGGCACGACCATGGCGATCACACCGGGCTTCTTGAAGTCGGTGCGCACGTCGCGTTTCTCCGTGTGACGCACGACGAAACGGCGGGCACGATCAAGATAGAGGTATTCGGACCAGATGCTAAATCGCCGCTCGAGTTGGAGAAGTCGCCGCGGTTCAATCTATTTGTCGGCGGCAAACGCAAACAGGTAAAAACGGCCGGCGAGGCAGGCGTCTTCGCTGCGACAGACCAAGGCCTGCGTGGTCACGTCCATGGTGGAATTCGTCTGACGGTTGGTGGCAAGAGTTACCTTGTCCCGCTGCCGGACGACAACCACTGATCACGCGAAATAATCGGAGCTAATTTATTCAATGCGAATCACGAAATTCCTTACGATCTGTTTTGTTGCAGCAGTGTTGGCGCTGAGCGGTAGCGACGGTGTTGCCGATGGCGCTGTATCTGTCGAACAGGTGACGGTCTCATTCGAGCCCATTTTGCTAGGGCAGGTGCTGGATCAGGTCCGGCAGCACAATGCCGCACTTGCGGTTGCGCAAAGTGATATTCAGATTGCTCAGGGCCGGCGACGGCAGGCAGGTCTGCTGTCGAATCCGGAACTGGAACTGGAAGTAATTTCCTATCAGTAACCCAGGTCCCGTTGCAATGAAATTCCGGTCATCCCCATACCTCAGATTAGGTTGCAATTCTCGTACAAAACGAGGAATCGGACCGGATATAACTCATAGATCGCGCTCTTGGTTAATCCCCGGCCACTATAATTAAGGCACTGGAAATCCTCGATCCATCTTGCTATCTCCTACAACCACTTCAGTTCCAATCGAAAAAAACGGAAAAGACTTGATGGCCACTCCCATACGCATCCATCCGACAACCCCAAGCTGTTCGAATTTCGCGCCAAACCGCTGGTCCTACTCACCGCCACCGAACACTACGGCGCGGTGTTCAACCGGCCCTTTGACTTTGCACGATATCTGGCCGACACGGCGGATAAAAAGATTACATTGTCCCGCCTGTTCATTCTATTCCGGGAGCTACAAAGTCCCAGCAATCCCTATTCAACCTGCAAACCCGAATCGCCCGACTACATCGCCCCGTATAAACGCATCGGCCCACAACGCGCCCTCGACGGCGAACCGCAATACGATTTGGACCAATGGAATCCCGAGTTCTTCGAGCGCCTGCACCGTTTTATGGCGCAAGCATCCGACTATGGCATCATCATTGAAGTAGTACTGCTAAGCAATACCTACGGCGAGCATATCTGGGCCCTGAACCCGCTCAATGCCGCCAACAATATCAACGGTACGGAACGCATACCCTGGTACCAGTACATGAGTCAAAACCCGGAGTGTATCTACCAACGCCAGGTTCAGCTCACCCACCGCATCGTCACCGAGTTGAACCCATACGACAATATCATCTGGGAAATCTGCAATGAACCGGGCGGCGGCGTGGGGACGGACGACGCGCCCGCTCCGGAACGGGTGAACGACTGGCTCGAATCCCTCAACCACCTTATTCGTCAAACCGAAGCGAAACTGCCCAACCAGCATATAATTGCCGGCCAAGAGGCCTTCGCCTACAAGCTGCCCGAAGAGAGCCACAACCCGCTCGAGGTGCACCAGTTCTCCGACCGCTCGTTCGACAGCCAAGAGTACGAAGTGGTCAATATGCACCCGCTGTCCAATATGAAACACCGCGGTCAACAGTATCATCTCGGCCGTTTCATGCAGGCCCAACTGCATCTAAAAGCCTA
>CAUZJQ010000465.1:0-3327 GCA_963580095.1 Lentisphaeria bacterium
CCGGCCCGGATCGTTAACCGAATGTCTGCCGATCCTCCGAGACGCGTCGGTGCAAATGGATATCACCGTACAGCAGATGGCTTTCAGCGCGGCGACCGGCGAGTACATCGTGCTCCCGGTGGTTTAGGCAGTGGAAGGGTGTCGAAATGGGGGGGTGGAAGAATAACTAATTGGTCCTGGATGGTTAGGTAGGGTCGGTGTAACGGAACCCGCATGTCGAACGGTACGATCATTCATCGGTCGGCTTCGTCTCGGCCTTGGTCTTTGCAGCATTGGCTGCGACGAAACCGAGCGCCGCCGAGTTGATGCAGTAGCGCAAACCGGTTGGCTTGGGGCCATCGCGAAAGAGGTGTCCGAGGTGGGCGTCGCAGCGGCTGCAGACCACCTCTGTACGCGCCATGCCGTAGCTGCGATCCGTGTGTCTGGTAACTTTCGATTCGTCGGCGGTATAGAAACTCGGCCAGCCGGTGCCGGACTCGAATTTGGTGCCCGAGCCGAAGAGATCCTGGCCGCAGCAGACACAATGATAGGTGCCATCGGCCTTGTGATCATTGTATTTGCCGGTCCCAGCGCGTTCCGTTCCGGCCTGGCGCGTAATGCGGTACTGCTCGCGGGTCAATTGCTTACGCCATTGTGCATCGGTCTTCACGACTTTTCCATCGGCGTTGGCCGTTGCCTGGACCACGCCGGTATCGTCGTCGGCCGGATTCGCTGCTGATTCGCGGTCAAAGCATCCGGTCAGCAGGACAAACGCCGCTGTCAAAAAAAGTACTTTGCGCATGACGGTCTCCTGTCGTTCAAGCTGATCATAGTTCGACAACTATTGCGAGACCGACGGGTTCCCATCTCGCCCGGCATCCTGCGAAACTGCGGAGTTCTCAGCCAGGCGGAGCCGGCATGTTTGCGACCGCCCAATATGTCTCGATGCCAAATAACACTATGCGGGTTAATTCCTGTTTTCACAATACCTGCCGACAGCCACGCCGGTGCCCGCGGATAGTTTCTTCTGACCGCCTCCCGGCACTGTTCAAATCCGCGGCAGTGTCGAGCGTATCAGAATTTCGGCCCGTGCCGCGACCGGCAGTGCCGGTATCCGGATAACGCTGTAGCCAAGCTCGGTGTACACCTCGAAGATCAACGTATGCACCCGCGCCGCCGTCTCCGGATCTTCATAGCGCACGCCATCCGCCGTCACTTCACCGACCGGTTCCAGCAGGAACGCCAGCTCGTAGCGATCACGTGCATTCTCGGCGATAGGCTCCGGTACTGGCAACCCGTCAATGCGCAGGTACGCGATGCCGTCGGGGACACCGCGATCACAGAAGACGATCGATGACGTCGTCCGATCTTCGCGGATCAACTGCTGCTTGAGTACCAGCAGCTGGAAGGCGGTCCTGTTGCGCCATGGCAACGACTCGCCGTCACGCGAGCGCTGTTCAACAATGACGTCACGGGCGGTCTCGCGAACCATGCCGAAACCGAGACGGCTGAGGCAGCCGGCCAGGGTCGTCTTGCCGACGCCCGGTCCGCCGGTGAGCACAAATCGCCGCGGTTCGGGTGCGGTCACTTCTTGGCTTCGGCCAGTTTCTTTTTGAACTTCTCGACCTTCGGCCGCACCACAAGCTGGCAATACGGCTGGCGCGGGTTCAAGGCATAATAGTCCTGATGATACTTTTCGGCACTGTAGAACTTGCCTGCCGGCGAGATTTCGGTGACGATCGGATCGTCGAAAACGCCGTCAGCCTCCAGTCCCCTGACCTTCGTCTCGGCCGCTGCTTTCTGCTGGTCGTCATGGTAGTAGATGACGGAGCGGTACTGCGTACCCTTGTCGTTGCCCTGCCGGTTAAGAGTCGTCGGGTCGTGGCTGCTGAAGAAGGTATCGAGCAGTTCGATGTAGCTCGCTTTGGCTGGATCAAAGGTAATTTGAACAATTTCGGCGTGACCGGAGCGGCCGGAGCACACTTGTTCGTATTTCGGATTATCGGTCTCACCTCCGCCGTAGCCGGACACTGCGGACTCGACTCCATCAATGAGCTGGAACACCGCCTCGACACACCAGAAACAGCCGCCGCCGAATGTTGCAAGCCGGGTGTTGCCATCGCTCATCTTTCCTGCTCCGGTAGTGGTTGGTTTCGTTGGTTCATCCGTCTTTTCGGTCGATCCGCCGGCCAGCAGGAGTACCGCCGAAATGAGAATGACTGTAAACGTAAATATGATTGTGCGCATGGATGGATGCCCTCCAGTGCCGACTGTGTTACTATAGCTCTTGAATACGATTGTAGCGCGAAGCTTTCCGAGCATCGAACCGCTACGGCGCTTATAACGGCCGGGGGCGGTCATGCCACATGAGTCTGATACTATTAAGAACCCGTCATCGAGTCGAAGTTCGGAATGCCGGAATGATCAATCGCCGCCTCAGGCAGCGAAAAAGACCGCGGCACCATAGCGACTGACGCACAGGCGGTCGGCGATGACAAGAAAAGGTCGGGCGAGCGCCGGCGTACTGTGCTGCAATGAACAACAGCACTTTATCGTGCGTCATAACCGGGATAGGTTAACCAAGCCGCCGATTGTTCATTCCGGAGGCATCCGGCAACTGCGGAGGATTCGCAAATAAAGAAATTTCTCAAAATTATCGGGACCGTGGTCGCTGTCCTGATTCTGCTTGTTGCAGGCGTGCTCGTCTACGTCAACAACGGCGGTTTCATCAAACGGCATGTGCTGCCGGCGATTGCTGACACATTAGAAACAACGATTACCGCCGGCGACGTGACGTTTTCCATATTCGGCGAGTTGCAACTCAATGACCTGATTCTCGGTGATGCCAGCGAGCCGTTTCTCGACGTCGAAACGGTGCGGGTGCACTATCAGCTCATGCCAATGCTCGGTGGCGAATTCTATGTGGACGAGGTGCTGCTCGAAAACACGACGGTGGCTTTGAAGCAGGCGGCCGACGGTACTTTCATCTTCCCGTTCAAGCTGCCGGAGACGAAGGACGAGCCGCCTCTGGAATCCTTACCCGAGTTCGCGGTGAAGGGCTTCAACATCAAGAACCTCAAGGTCACGCTTGACCGGGCGGCAGGCGATGAAACGCAAGCCGTCGCGGCGGTGCTGCAGAATATCAACGTCAGCATACCGAAGATTGCACTAGGTGAACAGATTGGTGTCACCGTCACCGCCGACGGTACTTACGACGCCGGCGAGCAACTGCAGGCGACATTCGGCTTCCTCAGGATCCGCCTCAATGCCAACCTGCCGAAGGATCTGGTGATCAAGGACGTCGACGTCATCGAGCTTGAGGAACTGCTGATCAACGACATGACCGGC
>CAUZJQ010000466.1:0-3315 GCA_963580095.1 Lentisphaeria bacterium
AAGGCTCGGCGCGCCTCCAGATTCGGTGAATCCGAACGACGCTAATCACCTACGGGGGTACAACCCCGGAACACTACAAATAATTGCGAGGACATGGAATGCGCATATACCTGATGTTGATCTTGTCGTTACTCACCTTAGCCGCGGCGCCGGTTGACGCCCAGGCCGAGCAATGGTGGCAGGGTGGCGAGCCTTCGACCCGGTCGGCTATTGACGAGCCTTCCACACCGCTTGAGACCGTTCTCGGAAGCGGCGCCGATCAAGCCTGGCAGGCCTTTCATCAGCCCGGCGATGGTACGGTTTCGGTCACCGAGGACCCGCAGCTCGACGCGCCCGTCATTACCGTGCCGATGGGGCAGACGCTGACGCTCGACGGCCGCAGGCGTTATAAGAGCAACGTCGAGGTGCGGGCGCGCCTGCGCCTGCAAGCTGTAGCCGGCAGCCCGGCGATGGCTGTGCTGCATCTGGCCAGGCCCAATGCGGCGGCGGCGGGATTGGCGGTGAATCTGTCCGCCAGCAACAATCAGATTCGCGCCACCGTGACCTATAACGGCAAGCCGCTGCATGACGCAAACGCCCTGACCGAAACGTCAGACTGGAAGACGCCACAGGTATTCAACGGCTGGACTAGGGACCTGCGGGCGTACACAAATATTCTGCCAGGCTGGCCGGAAGACTATCGCCGGCACATTGAACACGACATGGGGACGCTGCCCGGACAGAACGACAAGTGGCTGGACGTGCGCGTGCAGCTTGCCGATGGAGGCATTGCGGTCTGGCTGGACGATCACATGGTTGTTTGGGCTGAAGACCCGAATCTCGTCACCGAGGGGCTGGCGCAGATCGTTCTCAACCAGGGCGTGCAACTGGCACAGTGGTCGGTCACAGCCCTGGATGAAACCTCCGGCTACCTGCCGGTGCCGCTGGCCGGTTACGCCAACGCTACATCGTTCGTCGACGGCGCGGCGATCGATCGCACATCGCTGCCGCCGACCGGCGAAAGCGTGCGCGTGCGCGGCGTGCCGTTCGTGTTCAGCGACGTCAACACCGAGGGTAACGACCACATCGACGTCGGCCGCAGTCTCTACCGCCACGCTAATGACCACGGCTACCTATCGGCCAACACCTACCGCTGGAAAGGCAGCGCACTGCGCGACTCGGCGCGGATTCAGCTGCGCCTGCCGAACAAGCAATACGACACGCTGTACGTGATCGCGGCGTCAGACGCCGAGCCGGACAGCGTGCCGCAGCTGTCAGCGATGTTCTACCGTCCGAACTCGGGGTTCGCGAAGACGTTCACTGAGGGCGTACCGCTGGCGACAGCCGAAGCCCGGACCGAAGCTCTGCCAGTCAAACTGACCAACGGCAAAAGCGCTAACCTGTGGCTGGTGAAGATTCCGTTGGATCCCGGGCAGCTGTCGACATTCGCGGACATCGATATCGTCGAGATCGAACTCACCAAACAGGTAGAGCTTTTTCGCTCTTACCCTGACCCGATCAGCTACAGCTACCACCAGGCCGGTCGGCCGTCAGCGGTGCACGTCTACGCACTCACCCTGGCCGAGGCGCCGGTCGGCTTTACGTTCGAGCCCACCGTATTCGGGCACACCTGGACGCAGCCGCAGGTTCCGGCGTACATCTCCACGTTGACGAATCACATGTCAGCGACCCAACAGGGCACGCTCGAGATCACCACGCGTAGCTACGACGGTGCGGAGACGACTACGCAGACGAGTCCGGTAACCGTCGAGCCGGGGCAGAGCACCGACATCGAGCTGCCCGTGAAGGTGAAGCTTTACGGCATCCACGAGATCACCGCAACGTTGAAGATCGCCGACCGCACCTGGGTCGAGCAGCGCAGCCTCTGCCATCTGGCGCCGGACGAGAGGCCGGAAAAATGGACCGAGGGCGAGGGGCCACTGTTCGGGTACTGGAGTTTCCACGGTGATCATTACACACCCAAAGCGGAACTGAGCGGACCACTGATGACGCTGGCCGGGGCGCGGACGACGTCCTGGATTCCCGACAGTATCCTCGACGCCGATTTCGTCAGGAAGCACTGGTCGGCGCCAACCGGCAGCGCCTGGCATCTCAGCTCTCAGCCATCCCCTACCGGACTCGGATACGAAGTCCCGCCGCAATGGACTGCAGAGGACGAGCTCGACGCCGCGAAGGTGCTGAAACTTCAGGACGACCTGGTCGCCAACTGGACGGCCCAGCAGGAGAGGTTCGCGCCGGGGCTCAAGCCGAAATATCTGTTCTTCTACCCCGAGCCGCACCTCTCAATGCGACTCAGCGCGGGGAACATTCCGGAGTATTGGAACGGTGAGCCGTACGCATTGACCGAGCATGAAGAGAAGCGGGTGAAGATGTACTTCAACACGGCGAAGATCGCTGCGGAGGCGGCGCGCAAGCATTTCCCGGACTTGAAGATTCTTATCCCGTGGGGTGACCCCGGCTTTGTGTGGCCGCTGCTGCGCGCCGGGTTCCCGAAAGAGTTGATCGACGGCAGCGGCCTCGACAACCCCGGCTTCGAGCGACTGCCTGAAATGCAATTGCATCAGGTCGCCCTCCACCGCTTGTATACCACAAAGAAGGAGTTCGAGCGGGCCGGCATCCCCAATCCGGAACTGCCGTACTGCGAGGGCACCTTCGTGCCGACGGAGCCCGGCGCCTGCACCTACCGTGAGCAGATGGACCTGTACCACCGATGGGTACTGATCAGCCTGGCCTACGGCGTCAAGGAGATTTACTCCGGCTGGTTCGACTTCGACAACGGCGATTATTTCGGGGCAGAACACTACGGCGGTTGCGGCATCCGCAGGCGCATCCCCTACTGCGACCCGAAGCCTGGCTACGCGGCTTTCGCGACGATGACCGACAAGCTTGCCGCCGCCAACTTCGAAGCCTGGATGCCGACGGGATCGCTCACCACGTTCTGCTTGCGGTTCAAAGGCCCGAAGAGCTACGTCTATGCGTTGTGGACCATCCGCGGCAAGCGGCCGGTGACGCTGACGCTCACCGCCGACACCGCCATGAACGTCACGGACTCGATGAACAACACCAGGGTCATCACGTCAAGAGACAGGCAGGTCACTATCACGACCGGGCCGTCCGTGGTGTACGTCACGGGCGGCGAGGTCGCGAGTGTAGAGGTGGGTGAACCGGATCACTCCGACGTGGCGCCGCCCGACGGCTCGCTGCAGGTGGCCGACCTTGGCGACGGCACGTGGCAGTACACCTCGCAACGAAAGGAATACTTCGAGGCCAATACGTTTGCGATATTCCCCTACCTCGGCCGGTTCTCCGGCGAGC
>CAUZJQ010000467.1:0-3314 GCA_963580095.1 Lentisphaeria bacterium
TAGATCTCGCCGTTGTAGCTGACAACGTTGCCGGCCGGCGAGGTCATCGGCTGCTGGCCGGATTCCAGGTCGATGATGCTCAGGCGCCGATGCGCCAGGCCGACGTGGCCGTTGTCGTGCAGCCATACGCCTTCGTCGTCAGGTCCGCGGTGCGACAGCAGGTCGTTCATCACCTGCAGATGCCGTGCCGCACCATCGACTGCACGGTCGTCGAGCGCTATCAGTCCGGCTATGCCACACATTCTGTTTTGGCCCTCCCTGAGGCGCTAAGGCAGCGAATCGCCACGGTCCGTGGTTTAGCTGCGTCCTTGCTTCGGAAAACCGAACGCCTTACAGTTACACCGTAACTTCAAGCACCGCAACTAGTAAGTACGCCACATGTTCGATCCTAAGCGTATTTCTCATGCCGCCATCGTCGTGCTCGTCTTTGTGGTCGTACGGTCGATCCTGGGAATTGCCGTGCGCTCATCGGTCGCCGCGCTGTACGGGGTGAGCGATGTGACTGATGCATACTTCGCGGCAATCACGATTCCGCGCAGGGGCGGCGACTTCATCCTCGGCAGCGTTGTCGCCTTTGTGATCATCCCGGTGATCGAGCGCCGCCGCGCTGCGACCGGTGACAAGGCAGCAGCGACGGACGTAATCGGACTGTTCAACGTGCTGCTGCTCGCGGCGCTGGCGCTGTCGGTCGGTATCTGGCTGGGCGCCCCGCTGCTGCTCGACTATGTCGTGGCACCGGGCTTTGATGCGCCGACGCGCGACCTGGCAATTACGCTCACGCGATGGTGCTCGCCTCTGCTGCTGTTGTTTTCCGTGTCGCTGATCTACACCTCATTCATGCACGTGCATAGAGATTTTCTGACGCCGGCGCTGGCAGCGACCCTGTTTCCCCTGTGTTCGCTGCTTGCCTTGTGGCTGCTGCCGCGACAACTCGGCATCGTCGCGCTGGTGTACGGCAACCTCACCGGCTGCGCTGTCGGTTTCGCTGTCATGTTTCTGGCCATCCGCAAGAAACTTCCCTGGCGCCCGACACTCCGGCTCGGCGACCGTGCCGTTGTTCGCGACCTTTTTCAGCTCGCCTGGCCGGTGCTGCTTACCTCAGTCGTCATGCAGGTGATCATGGTCATGCAGCAGAACGCCGCCTCGCGGCTGCCGCTCCCGGGGCAGCTGTCACTGATCGAGTACGCCCAGTTCATCACGCTGGCCGTCTATCCGATTATCATCGGCCCGCTGCTGATAACGATCTATCCGGTCATGAGCCATCACGGCGCCCGCGACCAGCACGCCGAGCTGCATGTCCTCGCCGTTCGCAGTTTTCGTATGGTGCTGTTCCTCGCCCTGCCGTTGTGTATCCTGACCATTACCCAGGCTCGCTCCATCGTCGCCGTGCTCTATGCGTACGGGAAGTTCGACCAGGCCGCTGTCGAACCGTGCGCCACGATCATCACGATACTTGGTGTGATCATAGTACTGCACAGCGTCACGCACATCACCAAGCGCCTGTTCAACGTGCTCGGCCACAATCGCACCGCCAACATCGCTACGACAATCATCGTGCTCGGTTCATGTGCAGCGCTTTTCCCTGCAGCCGAGCGTGCCGGCATTAACGGCATCGCGGTAGTCTACCTGATCGCCAGTGCCCTGGTTACGTTGTCAGACGTCGTGATTCTCAGGATCCAATGGCGGTCAATGCAAATCACCAGCACATTCGTGCAGGCCCTGCCGATCCTCATCAGCGGCGCGCTTATGTTTGCCGTTGTCTTTGCCGTGCAGAGCCTGCGGCGTTCCCAATCTCTGCTCGATCTGACTATTTGTTGCGGAGCCGGCGTTGGCGCGTACCTGGTCGGCGCCGCATTTTTCCGCCTCGAAGAACTTACCCTGGTCCGCAGCCGCCTGAAGGAATTGCTGAACTGAAGCAGGCTCCGTAGGCTGCCACATAAATCTCTGTATCCTCCATTTCGAAAATGCGCGCAGCGATGTGGAACCGGGGAGTCTGCAACGCCCACTGTACGGTCTCTGATCTGCGCGAAAAAAAAACTTTGAGTAGAAGTCCGACGCGATATGTATCACGTGAGATAACCCACTTGGTCGCTTGCTTTCCCCTCCACGGATAGTCCGGTATATTCATGGGATGAAGCGATGGCTCTACATTTTGCCGACGCTCTGTGCCTATGTCACTTGCGGACAAACTGTTTGGTTCGACCGGGACCGTGTCAATTTCGGTTGCGTAACGGCCGGCGCCACAGTTGTCCGCAGCGTCACCGTCCGCAACGACGGCTCTGCCCCCCTGCGCATCGAGCGACTGCAGAGCTCTTGCACCTGCGTCCGAGCACAGGCTGGCGACGAGCTGCTGGCCGGCGGCGGCAGCACGGAAATCGAGATCCGCCTGGATGCTGCGGAAGTCAGCGGGAACCTGCGGCGACTCGTTTATGTGCATACCAACGACCCTGCAGCACCACGTCGTGCCATTATCATCAACGCCATCGTCGACAGCAACGCGCGTGATGCCGAACCGCAGATGCGTCCGCATCAGCCGGGCGAGGTACTGGTCTGTTTCGATCGGCAATGCGTCCAGCTGACCGGCGATGAGGATCAGGATGAGCTGGACGCGCTGGCCCGCGCCCGCGGGTGTCGCAGCGCCAGTGTCGAGCACTGCACATCGAACCTTGCGCGCCTGACGCTGAACGAGGGCGAGTCAGTCGCCGACGCATTCAGCCGGCTCAACGAGGATCCGACAATTGTGTTTGCGCAGCCGAATTTCGTCTATGAACAACGTGAGACGATTCCCAACGATCCGGAACTCGACAAGCAGTACGCGGTTTACAACACCGGCCAGATCGTCAGTGGCCAGACCGGCGCAGCAGGCGCCGACATCCAGGCAGTCGACGCCTGGGACATCACGACCGGCACCGGCAGCGTCATCGTTGCAGTGCTCGACACCGGTGTCGACTACAGTCATCCCGAGTTGCAGTCGCAAATGTGGGACGGCAGCGATTGCCTCGATGCGAACGGCAACCCCCTGGGGGGCTGCATACACGGCTATGACTTCAGTAGCTTCGACGACAAGGACCCGTTCCCGAGCGGCAGCAATCACGGCACCCATCTTGCCGGCATCATCGGCGCAGTCGGCAACAACGGCATCGGCGTTGCGGGCGTCAACTGGGATGTTCAGATCATGGCGGTGCGGTCTTCCGGGCTGACGACTGCCGAATTGGTGCAGGGGATCTACTTTGCGACCCACAATGGCGCGGACGTGATCAATGCCAGTTGGGGTTGGGCCGGCACAACCTGTGACGCGGCGCTGGTGCTCGACG
>CAUZJQ010000468.1:0-3308 GCA_963580095.1 Lentisphaeria bacterium
GGACCCCGCCATGCGGCTGCGCGGCACCACCTACAATCCGACGGAACCGATACAGCGCGGCTGGCAGGGGTTCAACTACGAGAAGGCCGAGGTCCGGAACCACACGCAGTCGATGATCGAAGACGCCGCGACCAATTACGATTTCGAAGGACTCGAGATCGACTGGATGCGCTGGCCGCTATGCTGCGAACCAGGCGCTTCGCAGGCGACGATCGACACGATCACCGCATGGCACGCGGACATCCGCGCGCTGACCAGGCAGCTGTCGAAGAAGACAGGCAAGTCATGGCCCGTCGGCGTCAAATACGTCGGGACCCTCGACCAGATGCGCAACATCGGACTCGACGTGCAGGCAATGGCACAGCAGGATATCATCGACTTTATCTCGCCGACGAATTCCTGGCAGACGAGCTGGGACATCCCCTGCGACGAACTGCGTAAGATGATGGGCCCCGAGGTCGCGGTCTTCGGCGTCGTCGAAATCGCGCCGAACTGGCTGCAGGGATACCTGCCGCACCAGAAAACAGGTAACGCCAGCTTGGGTGCCGAGCTCCCTGTCAGCTTCCGCCTGTCGCCAGGATGCCCGCCGATACTTCGCGGCAACGCGGCAGCGAAACACGCCCTCGGAGTCGACGGCATCGAAGTCTACAATTTCCCCCCCGCCGATGCCCCGAGCCTGTGGCCCTGGCTCGATGAAGCGTTCCACGCCGATTATCCGGCGCTGCGCGGGCTCGACGATCTCGAGTTTCTGCGCGGCAAGCCGAAGTTCTACACCTTGTCGACGCAGACCGGTTACTACCAGCACGTACTGTTCGAATCGGTCGCGCCGTTTCCCGTGACACTGGGACCGGAGGAGCGCCGAGCCGCGCGTCTGCCGATGATCCGGGAGTCCGAGGATGCCGGGCTGGAATTCATCGTCCAGGTCGTCGTGCAGAAAAAAGAAAAGCTGCCACCCGTCGGCGTCTACCTGAACGGTTGCTGGCCGAACTTCGATGCGACACCGGACGAGCATCTCTTGTTTGCGGTCGACACCATGACGCACCACATACCGGACAACATCGGGCTGAACTTCACGTTTCCACTCGACGCGATTCGCGAGGGCTGGAACGAATTCGTCGTAATGAACGGCACCGCGAAAAACTTCTGGGCCGATCAATCGCAGGACGTCGTGACCATCGAGAGCCTCGAGCTGGCAGTCCGCTGAGGCGGGCGCGCCCTGAAGGATAGCGCTTGTAGCCCGTCATTCGAACGGTCCAGTACGAATGGCGCACCGCGGCTCCCAACACCCGCAAGCGAAGCGCAGCGGCCTCCAGTCCTGACGAAAAGTTGACACTTTTGTTCTCGGATTCCCGCAGTCGAACGCCCTGTCACTTCGTGCCCCGCCATCGTGCGCCATCTTCGCGCCCCGATCTTTATCCCATTTTGGTGCACCTCGCGCAATACATGCAAGCGCAAGCGCCGTTCCCGGAGCGCCGCGGCTTTAGCCTTCGTACCGCAAATCGATACAGACTCGAATGGTAACGATCGAAAGGCGTCAAAGGCTTGACGCGCCTCCACTCTTCATCGCTCTCACTCTTCACATTCCACCAACCTCCCAACCTCCCTTTTACCCACCCACCTTCAGCCCTGCCTGCTGCTCGCGCACCGATTCCTTGTACGCGGCGACAGCCGCCTCATCCTTCTGCGCACTCACCCCTCTGCACACCATGGCGAGGGCCGGGCGATGCCGGGCCTTCGACAGATTCGGATCGGTGCGGTGGATAGTGTCGCCGTGATGCACCGCGGCGTCACCAGCCTGCAACTCGACCATTACCTCCCGCGCCGCATCGGCAGGGCCGTAATCATTGATGCCCTGCGAAAACCCGAGCACCGACGTGACGTCGTGCATGCGAACGCCGTCCTTGTGCGAACCGCGCACATAGTGCAGACACCCGTTCTCCTGATCGACAGGTTTGAGTGCCAACCAGATCGTCAGTACATTCGGCGGGCGCAGGCAGAAATAATAATTATCTTGGTGCGGCGGCGTCAAAGCCTCCGTTTGCGGCGGCTTACTGAACCATTGCGGCGGCTCCACTGCGGCGAGTGGTTCACCCACCAGCGACTCGCCCAGCGCGCGCCATGCCGGCGAATCCACGAGTGCCGCAAAATAGGGATCGCGCTCCATGTGATGTACCTGCTTCAACGTTTCCGGGTGGTCGCGGTCCTGATAGAAGGCATCCGTTTCAGGAACACCCGGCACGATGTCGCGGATGTACCGGTCGACATTAGTTTTCAGATCACTGAGTGCTGTCGCGTCGAGAAACTGCGGCACCACAACAAACCCATCATCATCATACGCTGCTTTGTATTGGGAATAGTCCATCGTGTCGGTCGTGGGGTGGAAGGTTGCGGGTTGTAGGATGGCGGTGCTGATCCGTAGTACGAAAGATAATAAACCGGCGGCCGTCGGGTGAACCGTACGGCTGCTCGCAGTAAATGTTGTGGCTCATCGCCACGCTGCTGGTCAGACGGATGACACGAGCGCCGCTATCAGGGTCGGTGCCCCAGTCCGAGGACTCGCGCAGATGTGGCATGTCTGCGTCAATAGGACGATAGGCATGCATAGTCATCTGAATCGGTCCCAGCTAGTTGCAAACCTAATCGTCAACCCGGGCGGCTACCGGCGAGCCTGGTTTACGTTCGACCCTTAAGTCAGTGCCATTCCGGCCTACTTGGCGATAAGAATATAATCGGCCCACTCAAGGTCAGTCGTAAAGGAGAGCACACCGCCCGCGTACGTCCAACCAGGTATCGCCGACTGGTTCTGAACCGAGCGCACTGACGCAGGTTTGTTCGGCAGACGGACCTTTACCTTCAGCTTGGGCTCTTCTTTGTTATCCCAGTTTACCAGGGTCAGTAACGTCCCCTTGTCGCCGTCCATCACGAGGGTCTCAACAAGATTGTTCGAGCACTCGGCATGCCGCTTGATGTCCGAACGCGCTACGCCTAGCCGCGTCAGACTGGCCGCCGCCGATGAGAACTCCGTCGGATTGTAGAGCTCCTTGTTACCACCGCGCGCGTATGGGACCGGCTTCAGCGCGCTGCGGATGTAACTTGTCCCCGCCAACGTACCGACGGCGATCGCCTGGCCTTTACCACGCCTCTGAACCGTCACAGCAGCACTGCCATCGGCCCATGTCCCCAGCACTTTCGCAGTGTCCGGCTTTAACATCTGGCGCATGGCGATGGCTTCGATCTTACCCTCCACACCGTCGAGAGAAATGGTGTCGATCGGCGGGACGAGCGCCATCTCCAGGAAGGGCCGCATG
>CAUZJQ010000469.1:0-3303 GCA_963580095.1 Lentisphaeria bacterium
GGATAGTCGTGTTGCGCTCGATCAGACGCGTGAAAACACCGCCATAGGTTTCGATGCCGAGCGATAGCGGGCTGACGTCGAGCAGCAGCACGTCGTCGACGTCGCCGACAAGTACGCCACCCTGGATGGCGGCACCGAGGGCTACCACTTCATCGGGATTAACGCCGCGATTCGGGCTCTTGCCGAAGATGTGTTCGGTCATTTCAATGACCTTCGGCATGCGCGTTTGGCCACCGACCATGACGACTTCGTCGATCTCGGAAGCGTCCAGACCGGAATCCTTCAGACAGGCTTTGCACGGGGCGATTGTCCGTTCGAGCAGGCTTTCGGTGAGCTGTTCCAACTTGGCGCGTGACAGGCTTTCGGTCAGATGCTTGGGACCGCTGGCGTCGGCTGTGATGAACGGCAGATTGATGTCGGCGCTTTGGTTTGAGGACAGTTCGCACTTGGCCTTTTCGGCGGCATCCTTAAGGCGCTGCAGGGACATCGGATCGTCCTTGAGGTCGATGCCGTTGGCTTTCTTAAAGGTATCCACCAGCCAGTCGATGATTGCTTCGTCGAGATCGTCGCCGCCCAGATGGGTGTCGCCGTTGGTGGCGCGCACTTCGAAAACACCGTCGCCAAGCTCGAGGATCGAGATGTCGAAAGTACCGCCGCCGAGGTCGTAGACGGAGATTTTTTCGTCCTTCTTCTTGTCGAGACCGTAGGCCAGAGAAGCGGCGGTCGGTTCGTTGATGATGCGGCGGACTTCGAGTCCGGCGATACGGCCGGCGTCTTTGGTGGCCTGGCGCTGACTGTCATTGAAGTAGGCCGGTACGGTGATGACCGCTTCGGAAATGGACTCGCCGAGGTACGCTTCGGCATCGGTCTTGAGCTTGGCCAGGATCATCGCGGCGATTTCCGGCGGCGAATACGTCTTGTCACCGACCTTGACGTGGGCATCGCCATTGGCGGCGGCGACTGCGGTGTACGGCACCAGGTGGATCTCGTGCTGCACCTCGTCGAATTTGCGTCCGATGAAGCGCTTGATCGAAAACAGCGTGTTCTGCGGGTTGGTGACTGCCTGGTTGCGGGCCGTGTGGCCGACCAGACGTTCGCCGTCTTTGGTAAACGCCACGACTGATGGTGTTGTCCGGGCGCCCTCGGCGTTCGGTATGACGACCGGTTCGCCGCCCTCCATAATGGCCATGCACGAATTGGTCGTGCCCAGGTCGATCCCCAAAATCTTAGCCATTGTATCCTCCAGCAAGTGTGAGATTCAGCCGCTGCACGTTTTTGCACATGCGGTCATTAGCGGTATGTGTGGTGTTAGCAGTGTCAGTGCCACTCGCACTGATAGTGTCATAACTATTTTATAATAAGACGATTATAAATTATTCTAAAATTCAGGACGGTGAGTCCGGCTTGTCAGAGACATCCCATTTGTGTATCATATCTATTTGAAAACAAACAGGTTAAGTCGGGTTGGACAGATTTGTCACAGGTGGGACAGCGAGTGGGACACGATGTCCTTACTCCTCTGGAATGCTGCCTGGTGAAACGGTGATGCCCGTGGCCTCGTCCAGTTCGGTGCCGGTGTCCGGATTGAGGTCTACAACGTCAACCGGGATTTCGAAGAGGCCAAGGTAGGACTCGGACAGCCGGATCAGGCCGCGGGTGCTGAAGCCGGAGTGCCAGCGTGTATGCAGATCCGCGAGGACCTCCGCATCGGAACAGGCAGTGAACGGTGCCAGCACATACTGCTGCGGTGCTTCGAAGTTGATCTCGAGCGAAAAAAATACGCTGGTCTCGGTCTGACACAAACCGCCGATCCGGTACTGGCCGTTGTGACAATGCCGGTTCAGACATTTCGCCACCAATTCATAGTCCAGAGCGAGATCGGTGATACTGAATTTGGTGACTTTGTGTTGCATTGGACACTAAGGTAGACTGTTTTGCGATGGTTTTCGAGAACCGCCGGGCGTGCGAATACAGGTAACGGAACGGAATGCAAAAGTCCAGCAAACCTTAATCCTCCCCGACCCTGCCTTTTTTGTTCCCGATTGCCTATCCGCAGTGCTGCGGTGTTGTCGCCAGCGATCGCTTAGATGCTGTGAATCATGATAACGGAGACCCGTGCGGCGCCTTACGACCGCTGTCGGACGGCTTCGTACATCAGCAGCGTTGCGGCAGTGGCGACATTTAGAGAATCGGCCTGGCCGTGCATGGGGATTCGGACGCAGGTGTCGGCAGCGTCGAGCCAGGCGTCGCTGAGGCCGTACTGTTCGCTGCCGGCGACGATGGCCACGGGGCCGCGATAGTCGGCGTCCCAATACATCTGGGTACCGGCCGGCGTGGCGGCGACAACGGAGATGCCGCGGTTGCGACACATCTGCAGGGCGTCCGTCGAATCCGCCTCGCAGACGGGAACGGTAAACAGCGTGCCGACGCTGGCGCGTACGACGTTGGGATTATTGATGTCGGTGGTTCGATCGCACACCAGCACGGCATCGACATTGGTGGCGTCGGCGGAGCGCAGCATGGTGCCGAGGTTACCGGGCTTTTCGATGGCTTCGGCGATCAGCAGCAGTGCTGGATCGCGGGGGGCCAGGGCATCGAGGGCGATGCCGATCTGCGGCGCGACAGCGAGCAGCCCGTCGGGGCGGTCACGGTAGGAGAGTTTCTTGAAGACGCGTTTGGATGTTTCGATCAACGCAGCGCCCAGCGCTGCAGCACTGTCGATCAGTGCCTGTTCGTTGCTGCCGAGAAAAAACTCGGGGCAATAGAAGAGAGTTGTCGGTGCATGCCCGCTCTCGACGGCGTGCAGCAGTTCACGGTAGCCTTCGATAAGCATCTCGCTACTATGGTCGCGATGACGGCGATCGCGCAGTTGCACGGCGTGCTTGACCTTGGGATTCTGGATGCTGGTAATTTGCATGTGTTAACCTAACCGCAGATTGAGCAGATTTTCACAGATTCCAATTGGATAGGCCGGTAACGGATCGGTGAAAATCTTGAAGTTTGCGGTCAGCGGGTTGCCAGAGCCGCTGCCAAGGCCTCGTCGAGTTTCTCGTGGTCGAACTGAAAGCCGTTGTCGACCAGGGTGCCGGGGGTGGCGCGGATACTGTTGAGCAGGAGTTGCTCGGCCATCTCGCCGAGCAGCAGACGTAGAATCGCTGCCGGCGCCGGGAACGGCGTCGGGCGGCCGAGCGCCCGGCCCATGGCTTTGGTAAACTCGCGGTTGGTGGCCGGGTTCGGGGCGCTTAGGTTGACCGGCCCCGAGATGTTTTCGGTGACCAGCAAGAACTGCAGGGCGCGTACCAG
>CAUZJQ010000470.1:0-3300 GCA_963580095.1 Lentisphaeria bacterium
CCTAACTGTTACAACAAAACCTGTGGCCGGGTAGTTTACCGTAAAGAACGGCAGATTGGAAGATTCCGCCGAGGAATGTACTCCAACCTTCCAACCTCCGGACAACGCGGTATACTAACTGCCACACATCCATCACACAGAAAGCTTTTGCCGCCGCAATTCAAACTACAACGGGTGTATCCTGTTTAGCGGCCACTGAGTTCCATTTCGACATAACGCTGCAGCACCTCAAGCAGAGCTGCAACGAACAACCTTGATTCTCCGCGAACGGTCGCCTCGGCTGGAATGCTGTGTCACGCTGGACTTCTCCAGGTTGACGATAGATCCGGGACAAAAAAACAGACAGCAATCGCCATGGACAAACTGAACGGCCAGGTTGCGATCATCACCGGCGGCGGCGTCGGCATCGGCTTTGCCATCGCCGAGGTTCTCGCCGAGGCGGACATCGCCGGGATTGTCATTGCCGATGTCGAAAATGCGGAGTCCGCTGCAGCGGACATCAGTGAGCGCTTTGCCACCGATGCCATTGGCATCACCACCGACGTTGCCGACTCCACACAGGTCGACGCCATGGTTGAAGAGACCATCCGAAAATTTCAGCGCGTCGATATCCTGGTCAACAACGCCGGCATCGCCCCGACCGTCACCTGGGACGAAGTGACAGAGGCTAACTGGCGGCATGTGCTCGACGTGAATCTGAACGGCGCCTTCCTCTGCACCCGGGCAGTGCTGCCGGCTATGTCCCGGCAGAAGTCCGGACGTATCGTCAATATTTCCTCAGTCGGCGGCTTCCTCGGAAGCGTCTGCGCGCACCCCGCGTACGGCGTCTCGAAAGCCGGTCTCGTCGCCATGACCAAGTCGCTGGCGAAAGCCTATGCCACCGACGGTATCCTGGTCAACGCCATTGCCCCCGGCAGTATCGACACACCGTTGTCGCGGTCGTTCGGTGAGACGCAGGTGCAGGAGTTCATCGAAGCATCGCCGATGAAGCGCCAGGGCACTGCGCGTGAGTTGGCGGACGCAGTTTTTTATCTCGTATCAAATCGTTCAACCTACGTCACCGGCGCCACGCTGCACATCAACGGCGGCTCACTGCTGGTGTAACCCAAACAGGAGAGAAAAACATGGCAAAGTACGCCGATTGTGTGATGGAAAGTGACCAGCATCCGCTGTGGGAAGCACCCGATGGATCTCGTCAGGTGTCACCGCTCATTACGAAAGATCATTGTGGTGCCGAATCATGTTGCTCCGGCCTCTGGTGGCTGCATCCCGGCCGGGAGGGCGCGCCGGACATCCATCCCAACGCCGATGAAATCTACTATGTTGTCAGTGGCGAAGGCCGCCTGCTGCTCGGCGATGAGGCGTACACTGTCCGTAAAGGCATGACGATCTTCATTCCCCGCAACGTGACGCATCAAACCTTCAACAACGGTGACGAGGATCTCTGCTACTACTGGATCTTCGCACCGCAACCCTTGGAAGCCGCCAAGCAGGACGCAGAGGGCTGGAAAAAGCTGAGGTAACAAATCATGGCGAGTCTCGAATCGAAGGTTGCAATCGTTACCGGTGCCGCCCAGGGCATCGGTAAGGCATGCGCAATCCGGCTGGCAGCCGACGGTGCCAAAGTCGTAGTCGCTGACATCCAGGTCGAGAAGGGCAAGGAACTGGCCGCCGAACTCGGCGATGCAGCGCTTTTTCACGAACTCAATGTCGCCAGTGAAGGGCAATGGGCGACAGCAATCGCGACTACCGTGGAGAAGTGGGGCAAGCTCGACATCGTCGTCCACAACGCCGCTGTCGTCACACCTGCCTCGGCCGTTCAGGACACGACAAATGAAGAATTCGACTTGCTCATAGACGTCAACATCCGTGGCATTTTTTTGGGCTGCAAACTGGCGTACCCGGAGCTGAAGAAGTCGAAGGGCTGCATCGTCAGCATCGCCAGCATGGCCGGTGTTTCAGGCCAGTTCGAACACGCCGTCTATGGTGCCACCAAAGGGGCCGTCAACGCTCTGACCAAGTGTATGGCGATCGACTGGGCTCCCGACGGCATCCGGGTTAATTCCATCTGCCCCGCCTGTGTCCATACAGAGGCCATGGAAAGGTACGTCGTCGACTTACCCGACCCCGAAGAGGCGCTCCAGAAATGGGCCAATATCCATCTGATAAAGCGTCTCACGGACCCCGCCGAAATCGCCGCGGTCGTTTCGTTTCTCAGCGGTGACGATGCCTCGTTCATTACCGGCAGCAACATGCCCGTAAGCGGCGGCAGCGAGTGCGGCTACAACATGTCACAGTGATTTTTCAACATGCCTGAATTCCCGATCACCGATACGCATGTGCATCTGGCCGGCAAGGACGCCCTCCAGTATGCCTGGCTGGAAGACAACGAAGCGCTTTCCGGCACCTACGAGCTTGCCAACTACGACACAGCCTGTGGCGACATCGACGTCGGCGGCATCGTATTCATGGAATGCGGCGGCGAGCCGTATGCCAAAGAAGTTGAATGGGTCATGGCACTCGCCGAACAAGACCCACGCGTCAAAGGCATCCTGGCACGGATTCCAATTGAGGAAGGCGAGCCAATCGTTCCGACACTCGAAGCCTGGGCAGCGAATCCACTGGTCAAAGGCGTGCGCCGATTGATCGAAAGTGAGGACGTCGAGTTTTGCCTGCAACAAGCCTTCATTGACGGCGTAAACCTACTACCGCAGTTCGGGCTCAGTTTCGACATCTGCATCAATCACCGCCACCTCGCGAACGTCTTGAAGTTCGTCGCGCAGTGCCCGGACGTGCAGTTCATCCTTGATCACATCGGCAAGCCCGGCATCCGCGACGGCCTGTTCGAACCGTGGCAGTCAGAGATCCGCCAGCTCGCTCAATTCCCGAACGTCACCTGCAAAGTCTCGGGGGTGGTGACCGAGGCGCATCACAATAGCTGGACCCGCGACAATGTGCGGCCCTATGTCGAACACGTCATCGAATGCTTCGGTTTCGATCGCGTCACCTACGGCAGCGACTGGTTCGTGCAGACACTGGCGTCAACCTATCCGCGCTGGGTAGAGACACTCGACTGGATCGTCGGCGATTGCAGCGACGATGAACGGCGCAAGCTCTACGACACCAACGCCAAGAAAATCTATCGGCTGGACGTCTGATGGATAAACTCTTCGATTTCTCGGGACGACGCGTCGTAGTAACCGGAGCCAGCCGCGGCATCGGACGTTCAATCGCCGAGGCGTTCGGCGAACGCGGCGCCGATGTTGCCGTGCACTATTGTTCCTCGGCGGATGCAGCGGC
>CAUZJQ010000471.1:0-3264 GCA_963580095.1 Lentisphaeria bacterium
GCGGCCGCAAGGGGAGCAAATATGTGGTGCCGCTTCGGGAATTTAAGATCCAGGACGGCCATGGCCGTGCCATCATCCGCGATGATTTCACGCGACTCGATGAGCGCATCGTCAAAGGTCAGGCGCCTGGTAAGTTCAACACTTTCGCCTTTCTGGCGTACACCGACGAGCGCGATTCCTCACCTTCCGACTGGCACGTCCTCAGCGCCGGCTGCCCTCTGCCGGTCGGCCCTTGAATCATTCTGCCTGGCGCTCGCGTCGTGTCCAGCCACTGGATCGGCGAGGGCCTACTGGCCGACGGGGAACCTCTCTGGGCGGTCGCGCACGCAGCGCCATAGCTGCCAGCCCGACGACCAGGCGTACTCGAGCATCAGCCAGTGTGCCCCGTGCTCGTGCAACTCGACAAAGACCGGGTCGGTAGGCGCGTAGAACCTGCCGTTGTTCGGGGGGATCAGCAGGTGTACCTGTTCGTCTTGCCTTTGGGCGTGCATTTCGTCCGTGTAGTAGTCGAGCCTTGCCAGAAATCGGTTGTCGAGCTGGTTGCAATAGATAGCGGCTGACCGCAGATCAAACAACAGGATCCGCGAATCCTTCCAGTCGGCATCGACAATCGCCGCGATTTCTGCGCCGGTCGGAGGCGTGCCGATAAACTGGTCACGCTCTTTGCCTTCCAGCCTCAACGGCCACAGCACAACCAGCACAGCCATCAGCAGGCCGCTGGTGAGGACCATGCAAAACCGGGCGCCAGCGCTACACTCCGTGAAGTTGGGGCGGTACAGCCAACTATAGAGCATGGGTACCCAACAGAACCCGGCCATCAGAAATTCGCCGCCGAAATAAAGTTGCGAGGCACGACCGCCAGCCAGCACGATTACCAGCGCCGCTGTCAGCCAGAAGCCCAGCCGCAGATCGAGTGGCATCGACTTGACGAAATGCGTCACCAGCAACAGCACGGCGACAGCGATGCCGGCGACTGCCAGCCGCGGTTCCTCGGCGAACACTGTGCACAGGGAGGCGTTCTCGAAAAAGGGCAGCAGCCGACGAATGCAGAACCATGGGTCGTGCATGATCAGCCAGTTGCACAGCGGATACAGCAGCGCGAGATATATGAGCGGGACAAACAGCAGAGTTGTCAATCCCTGGTGCCGTTCGACCCGTTTTCTGCCGTAGAGCTGCATCAGCATCAGCGTTGCGATGGCGAAAGCGATGCCGACACCGCCGCCCAGCACCAGGATGGCGCAGTTGATGGCCACGACGATGAGTTCCCGCAACACCGGCTCACGCTGCCAGCGGCTGATATGGTAAAGGGTGCTGGTCATTACCAAAAGAAAAATCCAGAACGGATTTTGCTCCCACAGGTAATTGCGCAGCGCCGGCACCGCAAAGAGGACAGGGACGAAAATAAAGAACAGCTTGCCGCGTCCGGTGAAATGCACCAGCCGGCACAGGTAGAAAAAGACCCAAACCTGGCAGATTGCTACCAACCAGGCCTGCGGGTCGCATCCCCCTGGCAGGACGCCCCGCAGCAGCAGCAGCAGTAACGCTGGCAGTGGCGGATAATCGAGGACCCCGACGAGCGCCTGTTTGGCCCAGTTCTGCTGGTCCACCAGCGCGATGCAAATGTTCTCGTACACGGCCATCGATTCTGAGCCCGTGAACGGCAGGTGCAGCCGCACTGCGAGCAGTCCGACGGCGGCACCGACGATCAGCACCAGCCGGTGCCAGGCCAGTGGTTCGCGGTGCACCTGATGCGAGGTGCCATACCAAATACGTTCCGCCAGATTACCCATAAGGGAGGATCATTTGAATAGTGCGTGTTACGGCAGTGTCTAAGGCTCTGATACATGTTGCAGTTCAACACCCTTCGTGACCGCCCGATCCCGGCCAACGCCGCGGGATCGTTGTCCCCGGTCTGCAACTGGTGTAAACAGTTAATTGAGCACCCGTTGCCGCTTCTGCAACGCCGCTTGACCGCGTCGTTGTAACAGTTACGTTGACAAACACTCAAGCCGCAGGCCCATTTTCAATCAGTTCAACGCCGACGACGAGCGGGTTGAATAAAAAAGCGATTGCCTACGTCGAATGGAAACAGCCGACTTTCAGACACGTATTCGAGCGGCCAAGTCCGGCGATGTAGAAGCCTTTGCCGAGCTGTTCGAGGTGTTGCGTCCCGCAACCACAGCGGTGGCTTATCGGCTGGTTGGCCCGAACGATGCGGACGATGTGGTGATGGACACTTATCTTAAAGCCTGGAAAGCCTTGCCGCGGTTTAACGAGCGCTCGTCGCTCAAAACCTGGCTGTACCGGATCTCGCACAATTGCGCGATGGATTACCTGCGGGCCCGGGGCCGGCGTTTGGAACGGATCATGCCACAAGACGAGGTGGACGACCGCGACATCGGCAAACTCGAGGACCCAAAGGCGTCGTTGCCATCGGCGTCCATCGAAAAAGCCGAGATGGTGACGGCAGTGCGCGGTGCCCTGGCAGAGATGGACGAGACGCATCGACTCGTGCTCGAACTGAGATTCATGGACGACTTGAGCTATGCTGACATCGCCGCGGCGATGGGCGTCTCCATTGGTACAGTTATGTCTCGCTTGTTCAACGCAAAGCGAAAACTACAGCGCATCATGCGGGAGCAGAAACAATGAAAACCATGCCCTGGCGGAAAATCGAAGAGACGCTCCGGAAAGCCGGCAGCGACGATGTGCCCGTGCGCGACAGCGCCGCTTTCTGGGAGGCCTTCAAGGCCCGCGCCGAAGGCGAGACGCGTAACGAGGCGGCGCCGGCACCCGTTGCCCTTTTCCCCGCCTGGCTCAAGGCTGCCGCGTGCTTCGCGGTAATTGTGACGGGCGCTGCCTTGCTTATCCCGACTCCATCGAATAATAGTATTGTCGATGCTGAACTCAGTGAGATCACGGCGATCGAGGTTGCCGCTGCCCACGGCGAAATAACAATAGATGAATCGGTCGAGGGCACCATCGTATGGATCCACGGATTGGAGCTGGAGGATGTCGGACCAAACCAGATCAAAGCGTTTGATGTCGCTGCCGACCACAGCGCCGTCACAATCATGAACGACGAATCCACCAACAGCACGATCTTGTGGATTCACGGGATGGAATTGAAATAATGCGACGCACAATCAAACTAATGGCGCTGGCACTGGTGTTCGGCGCCTGCTTGGCGAACGCCGGCATCATGTCAGTCCGTTTAGTGCATGCGACCGACGCCGAAGGCGGCATAGATCCCGGACTGTCCGA
>CAUZJQ010000472.1:0-3259 GCA_963580095.1 Lentisphaeria bacterium
ACGACCGCCAGCACTGCGAACGTCGCCAGTCCGATCGTATAAATCCATTTCCAGGTTGTGATCATATCGTCCATCATTCCCCCACTGGTTTCTTGTCGGGCACTGCCAGCGACACGACGACGAGCAACACCGCGCAGAACAGGAAATTAAACAGCCCGAGCTGCGGGTTGGTGATATTCCAGCCGAGCGCCTCGTTGGCCTGCTCACGGAACAGTCCGCAGACCGAGACCAACCCGCCGAACAACGCTGCCATGGCGCCGGCGCTCGACGCCCGTTTCCAGTAGACGCCTCCGATCAGGGCAGGTGCCGCGCCGCTCAGGTAGATCGTCCCGGTGATTGCCATGTAGCTCCAGACACTGTCGGGCACCTTGTACCGCCGCGGTCGTTTCAAAAGGAACTTGACTGCCTCGGCGATCTCCCCTGGTTCGCCGGGATATGGAAATTTTCGACGGACATGACCATTCCTTGGGACGAGATCCAGAACACGTCGCGCCACATCGAACTGGTGACGGACTATCTTATCCGAAAATATAGGCGCCAGGCGGAGGTTGTTGCGAAAGCAACGGCTAAGAGCGGTGTCGGTTGATCGAACGCAGTAAATGGTGCAGTAGGCAAGGATTTTAGACGAATTGATCCTACATTGAGACGACCGGGCACTGTGGACACGGGTGACTCAATGAACGATGAAACGATACTTGATGCGTATATTCAGCGGTTCGATGCTCTGCGGCCAAATCTCAACCGGGATTCAGGTACGCATAGCCCGCACAAGATAATCATGCTGCTAACTGCGATGCAGTTGGTCGAGAACGGCGAAGTCACAGAAAACCGGTTCGAATATTTATCGCGGTTGCTCGAACTTTACGCAACATTTTTCGAGATAGCGCGTGCGAAACATGATCAGCCGAATCCTTACTTTCCATTCTATCACTTGCTTGAACGCGGGCGAGAACCGTTCTGGTTCCCTCAACCGATACCGGGTCGCGAAGTCCATCTCGAAGCAATGTCGAGTTGTAGTTCCCATCGTCTTGTGACGGAAAACATATCGCATGTGACGTTGGCGCCCGACCTGTTTCAACTCTTGCAGAACGCCGCAGCCCGAACACAGCTGCGCGATGCGCTGATCGACCGTTGGCTGCCGGCGCATAAGATTGCGCTGGAAAAGGTCTTCACGGATGAACGTGATGTGGAAAGCTATCGGGGCCAGGTCGAAACCGCTGCCGGTACCGCCGCCGCAGCGGCGACATCGGTTCCCGTTCGCAACGCCGCGTTCGCCCGTCTCGTGCGCGATGCGTATGACTACCGCTGTGCGGCGACCGGTACAAGGGTTCTCCTGCCCGATTATCATACCGCCCTGATCGAGGCTGCTCACCTGATTCCGTTTTCAGAGTCACAGGATGATCGGTCCAGCAACGGTATGGCGCTGACACCAAACATGCACTGGGCGCTCGACCGATTCATCATTGCTCCAGACACGGACCTGAAGTGGCGAGTGTCCCCGATCCTCGACCGCCGTATTGGCGACTACGGGCCATTCTTCGACATCGACGGCCAGGATGTCTTCCTGCCACGCCGAGACAAGGATTGCCCGCGGCAGGAAGCGCTTGAATGGCGGATGGATCACCTGCTCAAGGCCGATTGAGGATCACCTTCAGACCACTGCCTGCCGGAAGATCTCGTCCCGGTGATACTCAAGGCGATCATAGCACCTGGCGCTGGCGGTCTACCAGTCTTTTACTCCCTGGCGGAGCGCATGGTCTGGAGGTCGTAGCTGGCGACGTCGGGCCAGACGCCGGTCTTGTAGCGGTCGATGAGCTGGGTGTAGAGCTCTTCCGCCTTGGCGTGGTTGCCGAGTTCTTTGTGGCTGCTGGCCACGTAGTAGAGGGCGGCCTCGGCCAGGGGGGCGTCGGGATAGGTGCCGAGGAATGACTGAAACTGCCGGGCCGATGCCTCGAACTTATAGCGGTCGTAGCTCTTCTTGGCAGTTTCGAAGGTGCGGACAATGACCGACGGCCGTTGCTTGCCGGTCGTTAACGACGGCAGCCGGGCGGTCGTCTGACAGCCGGCAAGGAGCAGTGCGGCAAGCGGCAGCAGCAACAGAGGGGTTGACAGGTTTTGCATCAGCGGCGCCTCAGGTCATCTGCTTTGCGGATACTTGCTTCGAGTTTGTCGGCGTACGCCACGGCCTTTCCTTCGCGCAGTTGACGCCATTCCTTGCTGGCCAGTTGCATATACTTCTCCGTTTGCTTCATTGATGCGACGGCCAAACGTATGTAGGCCTGACCGAGGTACTCACGCGCTTCCATCAGGTCGGGGTCGATGTGCAGCGCGCGCTTGTAGTGTTTTATCGCGTCCTCGTACTCGCCGCCCTGGCGATAGCAGTACGCCATGTTGTTGTAGGCCCGGGCGAACTTGCTGTTGTACTTGACGGCTTTCTCGTACCACCTGATGGCTTCTTCCCACTTCTTTTTCTTCTGGAAGCCGGCGCCTTTGTTGTAGGCGGCGTCGGCCAGCTCATCCGGGGTCTTGGCACCGCCGCCCGATTTCGGGGCGCGGTATTCGCTGTCGCTTTCCTTGGACGGGGCGGCACCGGCAAGATAGGCGGTGAAACAGAAAGCCAGGAGAATGGCCATCAGAAAAAGTGGCAGTCGCTGCAGCATGGGAAAAACCTCTTCGGGTTCGAGTTGAATGAAGACGGGCAAGGGAAGGTAATATGAATTTGGAAAGGGTGCAAGAGGATTTGGGACGGGTTGATGGGTTGAAAGCGTTATAGCTCGGAGAGGAAGACCGCATGTCGAATGAACCGATGCATAGGGCCGTTTCTACTGAATCTCTTCCGTGACCAGTCCAAGGACTTTTTCGAAGACGGGCCAGGCGGTTCCGGGGGTTTTAAGGTCGTTGGCGATCATTGCAAAGCCGATCGCAGGTTCGCCGTCGATGAACAGGTAGCCGGACAGGGCCTTGACGTCGCGGAGGGTGCCGGTCTTGGCGCGGACCCGGCCTTCGAGCGACAGCAGGTGCTGTTTGAGGGTGCCGGATCGGCCGGAGACCGCCAGGCTGTCGAGCCAGAACTCGCGATGCGGTGAGCGCAGCATGGTGTCGAGCAGGCCCAGCATGTTGGTGGCGGACACACGGTTGCGTCGGCTGAGGCCGGAGCCGTCGGCGGCGACGAAACTGCGGAGATCAATGCCGGTGCCTGCGAGGTTGGCGCGCACGGCGCGGCCTCCGTTCTTGAAGCCGGCTACGCCGTATCGCTGAT
>CAUZJQ010000473.1:0-3254 GCA_963580095.1 Lentisphaeria bacterium
AGCCTGGTTGCAGCAGAATGCGCCCGGGAAACGGGATGACCCCGCGGATGTTGACGGTTTCGTTGTGCAACGCGTAGAACCAGTAGCCCCTTGCGCCGTGCATGACGTCGCTGGCAGCCAATTGCGCGCCTGACCAGCCCCAAAGCCGGCCGCCCAGCAGATGCGTCGTTCGGCCGGCGTCCTCCAGCACGCTTGCGACATCCGGCGTCACCGGTTCGAGCGGCGCCGACAGCAGATTCCAACCCGCGCTGACCATGAAATTGTCATCGGCGAGTGGCACCAGATCGATACGGAAATGGACCATGGTCTCTGCTGCAACCTGCAGCGATGATTGGCTGGTGAGGTAGGTGATCTGGTCAAGGAAAACCTCGTCCTGATCGTCGACAGCGCTGACGATCAACTGCTGGCCGGCCGGTATCTCTGCGGGATCCCACGAGAGTGTCACAGGCTGAGTCCCGGCGATCACCGTGAGGTCCCAGGGCGCGACGTTCGAGATGCTACGGATGTCGTGGGTCACCGACTTATCACCGGTTTGGAAATGGGCGAACCCCTCGGAATCGCCAGGGACGCCTGTGAGCGTATCGACAGCGAGGTCGAATCCGTAGGTGGCGCTGCTCTGCATGCCGATCTGGATTGACTCGTTCTCGGCGTTGGCCAGGCTGAACTCGAAGCGCCAAGCGCTCACAGGATCAGGTTCGGCGATGGTGCTGACGTTCGCAGTATCAGACCACAGCACGTTGTTGTCCTCGTCCGTCTCGGTAACGACATTGTCGATATCGATCTTGACGCCGATGAACAGAGGCGTTGCTGCTGCGGCATCCAGCGGCACGTAGACTCGGCGGCCGATGATGCTGGCGTCGCCGCTGCCAATATCACCGTCGATCGGCAGATCAGGCAGCAGCACGATATCGTCGCCGTCACCCCACGTCATGTTGTCTGAGAACCGTACCTGTGCGGTGAATGGCAGATTTGCCGCCAGATCTTTGCCGTTGTTGTTGATATCGAATGAGAGATCCAGTGCGGCGCCGGCTGGATACATGCCGGCATTGAACACCAGCGCTGAGGCGGATAGATCGGTGGCGTCATTGTCGTTGATCGTTACGGCGTCAGCCGCGGGGTCGCCGAGGACATAGGCAGGATCCGCCAGCAATGACAGGGTCAAGCTCTCAACCGGTTCGACAGTGTTGTCGTCGACGGGAACCAGGTCAAAAATTGCGGAGTCCTCAGTGTCGGGGATGATGACGTTGCCGGGGAGGCTGTAGTCATCCCCGCTGCCGGCGCTACCGCTGGCCGCGTAATTAACCGTCAGGTCGCCGGCTGCGGACCCGGTGCGGGTCACCTGGAACGTTGCCGAATCACCGGATTCCGAGGCGTTGTCGTCCGTGGCGGTCAATGTGACAACCGGCAGGTGCATGCCGAAGTCGACGTTGGTGATGTTGCTGCCAGCGGCCACGGCCTGAGGGCTGGGGCTGGTGCCGCCGGTTACTTGCCGATACTGCAACGGGCCGGCAGCCTGCTCGACCTCGACCCAGAACGTACCGGCGGGCACGGCGGTGAACTGGAAGCCGCCGACTGTATCGGTGGTTGCAGTCGCGCTGAGCGTATCATCATCCTGCGGTTCGAAACGGTCATCGCCATCGTCGCGATACAGGCGTACGGTTACATCGGCGATGCCTGGTTCGGCGACAGTTTCATTGCCGTCGGCGTCGAGATCCTCCCAGACCGCACCATTAATTGTTGCGTTGCCGACGACGTTGGCCTGGATATCGAATTCGAAAAAGTTTTCGTCTCGATCGTTTGTCACGAAGGAGACGGTCTCAGTCCTGACCCCGGCAGCACCCGCGGGAACGTTCAGTGTAAAGGTCGTGACGCCATCGGGTTCCAGGAGCCCCACCGGTTGGCTGGAGACCGTGACCCCACCGGTTGCTGTCAGGTTATCGATCGTCAGGTTGCCGTTGCCGTCGTTACGGATCGTGAAGCTCGGCTGCAGCGCCGAGCCGTTCTCCGTCGTTTGGCCGATATCGATCGCCCCGCCATCGGCGACGTGCTGCGTGTCCAGCGTCACTGCGACGTCCGCATCGAACAGTGGGTCGCCATCCATCACAAGTACGCCGCCGCCGTAGACGGGCAGGTAGATGACGTCATCGACTATCGTCGCTTCGTTGCCCGGTGTTGCTGTGAACAGCGTATAGTCGATAACCGGTGACAGTGGATTGGCACCGTCGATGAAGGTGAAACCGCCGCTTTGGTGACCGACAATGCCGATGCCGCGACCGGCACCGACGAGCCACGGCAGGTTGTCGAGCAAAAACTTCCGGCCAAGCACTGGACTGTCCGGGTTGCTGACATCGAACACCGAGACGCCACTGCTTCCCGCGGCGATCTCGGCGACGTAGAGCGTATCATCGTCGCGCGCCATGCCAAACGGCTGAGACAATGCGATTCCGGAGGTGTTGATTAGAAGGAGATTTGCGGGATCTGCAATGTTGATCGTGACCAGCCCGTAGTTCTGCAGAGCCAGGTAGGCGCGGTTACCGTCGAGCTCGACATTGGTCACGGATGCTTTGATCTCTCCAGCGCTACCGGATAATGGGATGTCGAGGCTGTCGAGCAGCATGTTGCTTTCGGGATCGGCGCCGTCGAATGTTGTGAAGCCGCCCGTAGTTTCAGCGACATAGAGGATTTTGTTGTCGTCGATTTCCACATCCCACACGGCGGCATCGATGCTTGCTTCATCATTGACATCGACGGCGAGGAGTTGCAGCAATATGATGTTGGCCGGATCGGTGACATCGAACACGGAGATGCCGCCGCTGACATCGCCGACGAATGCGACGGTCTGGGCCGGGTACTCGGCGACAGCGACACTGACGGCGGTGCCCGGCGTGTCGATACTGCCGAGAAACTGGGCATTGGCCGGATCGGTGACGTCGAAGACCTCCAGGCCACCTGCACCGTAGGCGACGTACAGCCGGTTTTCGTGATGTTCCTGGGCATAGGCGCCGCCGCCGGACAGCGGCAGGTCGCCGAGCGGCGTGATTAGCCGATGCACGGCGATCTCGTGGTCGACGACGTTGCCGTCGCCGTCGTCCATGGTGACGGTGACGCGGGCTTTGCCGACGAAGTCCGCCGCCGGTTTCGCTGTCAGCGTCGCGTCCTGGGTGTTGTCGAACACCTCGACCGAGGCCAGCACTGGAGCCGGCGTCGGTTGATCGATGATATCATCCAGTACCGACCGACCGCTGACGACGTGC
>CAUZJQ010000474.1:0-3250 GCA_963580095.1 Lentisphaeria bacterium
CATAATGCTCGCCCATCCGAGCGACCCCAAACGACGGGCAAGGCTCGCGCTCTACAAATCAGTCGACGATGCCTGGAGCGAAGCCGCTGTACTCCGCGCCGGGGCGGCAGCGTACTCTGACCTCGCCATTGCCGGCGACGGTGCGCTGCTCTGTCTCTACGAATACCTGACAGTACCCGAGGGTGAATCTGAGTATTGGGACGACCGCTACGCCAAACTCATGCTCGCACGGTACCAGCCCTGAGCTAGGAATGGCACGGGCTTAAAGGCTGAATGTAAACCAAATTCCTCAACTCGGGCGGCTACTGGCGACCCTCGTCAACCCGGGTGGCCGCTTCGACCACTTCGACAAGCTCAGGGGCTGGGGCAGGCTCAGGACAGGCTACTGGCGAGCAACTGAACCGCCGCTACGCTACGGCTTATGTGTAGGCGTACCCCGTCCGCCGGCCTGAAGAAGGAGAACTGCGTGCTTGCGTACATCATTGTCTACCGGTTGGACAGAAAGGACCGCGAGAGTCACTGTGGATTCAAAAAGGCGCACCAGTTGCGGACACCGCGCGCCATGCCCTTGGCGTCGACACCTATAATCGCGACGGTACGTCTTGCCGGTAACCGTTTGATGTGGTGGGCTATTAGGACTTGGTACGGCAACTCAGGACCCTACAGTGGCGCTACGGGTTTCCGTGTCAGAGAATTATTGCCTGTGATGTCGACCAGTAACGCACCGATATCCCTACCCACATACGCATATACGTTTTACAGTTGATATTAGTCACATACATCAATCAATTCACCAAAACAGGGTTTCTTGAAGATGAAGATCACAGTGACTTTAATGGGCGCAACGCTTACGGCAATCGCCGGCTTTGCGGCGGGCCTGTTCTCTGCCGACGACCCATGGCTGCAAGCCAATGGTGTTGCGGTGCGGACGTTTTCCGAGGAGCTCGTACCGGTGGCGTTCGAGGAAACGAATCCTGGCGACAAGCTGTTGGATGTAGGCAGGTGGCAGAACAAAGTAGATCTGCTTTTGTACAGCATCGCCGGCGAACCGCTGGAGCTGGGTATCGAGGTCGGCATGATTTACCCGGATCGCGGCCCGCTCGTCTGTCACCTCACCCGTCTAGACGGTACCGAGGTGACGGACCCACCAACGCTCGTCGAATTGAAACTTCGCGTGGATCCGCACCAGCTCACGCTGGAAGTGCCCGAGCCGGGACTGTACCGCTTGCGTAGTGGCAACGGCGATGCCGGCTGGCGTCTCGCCGACACGGCCCGGGACTGTCCGCTCGTCGTGTCGGTCAGGGAGCGATCCTTTCACCATCATGGCTACACCAGTCTGGAGTATTTCTACGTCCCGAAAGGCACCCGCGACATCGCCTACTTCTGGAAGGGAGGGGCGCACTTTATCGAGGCGCCGGACGGCAATCAGACGGCGCTCGCAGACATTCCGCCGGATGGCAAGTTGATCAAGGTCCCTGTTCCAGCCGGCATGGACGGCAAGCCGTGGAAATTCCACTACATGAATCTGAATCAATTACAGTTCATCAATTGCCCTAACTACTTAGCTTTCAGCCGGACGGGACTGATGGTGCCGGAGGACTTAGTAGAGAAGGACGAGCTGTTTGTCCGCATTCCTGGCAGGAAACGCACGGCGTCCGTTGCAGGCGCGGACCACAGTCCCGTGTCGTTTGATAATGTCACTGCTGCGGTCATGCCGGGCGTGAGCAACAGCCGCGCTGCCTGGGCGGATTTCGACAACGACGGTCTGGTTGATGTGATTGCAGGCAGCCTTTGGTTGAATCGCGGTGGCGAAGGTTTTGAAAAGGCCGGCGGCGGACCGTCGATTCCGAATTGTGCCGACTTCAACAACGACGGTTTCATCGACTGGTTCGACGGCGCCAACGGCAGCTTCAACCTCGGCGCAAGCGGCGGTGGCAGCATCGAAGGCCGCCCACACACAGTCAGTGACGGATCGACTCTCCTCGACATCGACGGTGACGGCCTGATCGACGTCTACTGGGCCGGTTACGAGAACGAAGGGTATCTGCCGGACGGGTTGTTTCGTAACATCGACGGTAAATCCTTCAAATTGCTCTGGCAGACACCGGGACGTGCCCAGCCGGCCCGCGGCATCACTGCGTGCGACTTCGACAATGACGGTGATACGGATATCTATGTCACCCACTACCGGCTTGAGGCGAACGTACTGCTGATCAATGACGGTAAAGGCCTGTTCACGGATCAAGCCGCAGCATATGGCGCCCAGGGCGGCAACGGTCACGGCATCGGTTCGGCCTGGGGCGACATCGATAATGACGGCAACATCGATCTGTTCGCCGGCAATTTCTCGCACCCCGGGCAGCCGCAGTCGCGTTTTTTGCGCAATCATCCCGATACCCATCACTTCGAGGACAAGGGCACATGCGGAGTACACTGGCAGGAGTCGTACGCCTCACCGACACTCGGTGACTATGATAACGACGGCGATCTCGACTTGTTCTTCACGGTCGCGTACGGCGGCGATGTCCCGGTGCTGTACCGCAACGACTCAAAGCGTTTTCAAGGAAAGCGCGCCCGCGTCGCCAGCACATCGATCGCTGATGTGCGAGAGACATCCACCCGCTGGTTGTTCACCAACGTCACTGCCGCTGCCGGTCTCGACGGATTGGGGACGACAACACAGGCTGCCTGGGCGGACTATGACAACGACGGCGATCTCGATCTCCTGGCCGGCGGCAACCTCTTCCGCAACCGTGGTACGAAGAACAACTGGCTGAAGGTCAAACTTGTCGGGAACGCTCGTTCGAGCTCGCCGCAAGCAGGTGCTGTCAACCGCGCTGCCATCGGCGCGCAGGTTCGGGTTCTGCTTGGGACGCGGACGTTGACACGGCAAGTCGAGAGTGGTACCGGTGCGAACAATCAGAACGATCTGACACTACATTTTGGCCTCGGCCTGCACAGCCAGGATGTTCGTCTCGAAATCAGCTGGCCGTACGCCGGCAAGCAGCTCGTCACGACGCCGGTCAACCGTCTCGTGACGATCACAATTGCGGCGGACGATCGTTTGTAAATTGCCCGGGGTAGTCTCTAGTGGGATGGCACTGACATAAGGAGTTGGAATGTACGAGAAGTAGCATGCGTCGCGCCGCGCGCATGGGACGGTGCTGGTTGCAGGAAACGCGTGGTATCTGCATAAGACTCGCGCCGAAAACCACAATGCGCCGCGACTTTTGCCGTCATCACGTCTCCG
>CAUZJQ010000475.1:0-3245 GCA_963580095.1 Lentisphaeria bacterium
CCGAGCTGGTGGACTGATTCGACGAATGTGCGGTTGCGGTGGGCACGGGATACGAACGGGATGAGCATGTGATTGAAAATGTCGATGTCCTTGACCATCGCATCCAGTGCCGGCACGTGTCTTTCACAGGAGGCCAGCTCATCGCGACGGATGCCCAGCGCGACTTCCTCCAGCGTCAATGACCGATATGTAATGGCCAGAGAGACCGCCAGAACGAACGACAGAATCCAAGAAGAGGCGATGATGTGCGGAAAATTCTGCCGCCGCTTGATCTGCAGCTTGATTTCCTCCGGCGCCGCCGAGATGGGGCAGGCAGCCTCACCGGTATCGAAGCCCTGGAGGGCGAGACCGTAAGCGATCGGGTAGAGCGCTGCTGCCTGCAGTTCCTGCTGGTTAGTGACTGTCAGTCGACGGACCGGAACTTCGTACACGATCTGGAAAAACTCGTCGAGACCCGACAGCAGTGAACCGCCGCCACACAGGCAAATCTCCGCCACTTTCAAATCCGGATCGTCTTCGGCTTGAGCCTGCATTTTCCACTGTTCGAGGCTGCCCTGGATCTCTGACGACAGGGCGCGGGCTGTCGCGGTCAGTGGTGAATTCAGGTCGGACACCAGAATGCGGCTGTTGTACTTGACGCTCTCGGCCTCTTCCTGGGAAACCTCCAGGTGCTGCGCCAGAGCGTCGGTAAACATGTCGCCGCCGAACGGGATGCTGGCAGTGTAGAAGACCTGACCCTTCATCAGCAGTATCATCGTCGAATTGACGGCGCCGATGTCGAGCAGCAGCAGCACTTCGTTGCGATTGCGTGCTTCCGGTTCGACATAGAGAAAGGCGTTTGCCAGGCCGATGCCCTCGAGCGTGATATCGCTGAGGTTCAAGGCGGCGTCTTCGAGTGCCGTGACGCGGTGGCGAATCAGCTCCTCGCGGCACAGGCAGATGGCCACGGGCAGCTTGTACCGGTAGAACGGCTGCTGCGCAGCGAAGTCGGTGATGAACTCTTCACCAGAGAGCCCGGCAATCTGACCGGCCTCGTAGCCGACGAGCTCGTCGAGACGCTTTTCGCTGCCGGGTGGAAAATCAACCAGCTGGGTCAGCCCATAGTGATGGGGTAATCCAAGAATGGCCTCTTCGTCAGAGAAATTGTCGGCTTCGAGTATCGCCGCAATACGGCCAGAGATTTCCTGCTCGGTAAACAGGTCCTCTTCACGATTGTTGATGACAATGGTTGCGAGGACAACGACTTCGTTGTTATACTTCTGCAGTACCACGATTTTGGTCGTGGCAGTTCCAACATCGATACCGATAAGCCGGCGTTTGCGTTGAAATTTCAGTGGCAACTTCATTTGGCACTACCGTCCACGGGGCACAAGTGAGAAGCGACTGCGATAAAAGCCGCTGACACGTCATAATCAACACTCGTTTGTCAAGCCATGCAAGCACCAGCACACGGCAGGATTACGGGGTTTCATCTTCGTCCAACGGGATGTTGAATCGACCATCCGGATCAACGATGATGGCTTTGACGAAGATGAGCAGGTGATCCGGGCTCTCATTGGTGTCGAATTTCCTAAACAGCGCCCCGAGCAGCGGCATATCGCCCAGCAGCGGGATCTTGCTCACCGTCGTACTCGATTGCGCCGTAATCATGCCGCCCAGCACGATGGTTCGGCCGCTGTTGACCGTTGCTGTGGTTGTCAGCGTGTTTTCGAAGGTGCGCGGCAGACTGACGCCTTCGGCCAGGGACTGGAACTCGAGGAACTCGCTGATCTCGGCGGTGAGACTCAGCATGATCGTCTTCATGTCGTTACCGATATTGGCCGACACTCGCAGGGTAATCCCCAGCTCCAGTTCCTCGGCTTCACCGACCGGAACGACAGCGTTGGCGATCACCGGATTGTCGCCGGCAATGACGTTGGACTGCTGCTCGAACTCCGAGAAGTAACGCAGCGTTTCGCCACGGAAAATATCGGCGCTCTGATTGTTCACTACCAGCAGCTTCGGGGCACTGAGGGTGCGGGCACTTCGGGTCTGCTGGATGGTCTCGAGGACCGCATTATAGGTTACGTTGTCGATGATACCCGAGATGGCCACGCGCGCCTCGCCGCCGAGATTGTTGCCGAACTCGGGTAGCGGCGCCTCGCTGTCTAAATTGAACTTCGGAATGAAGCCCTGCTCGAAGTTCAGGTTGTTGAAGGAGGTACCGAGAAGAAACAATTCGTTCTGCGAAATTGTCATGTAGCTGGCTTCTATCAGCACCTGCTTCGGCACCCGGTCGAAGCGGTCGACTATGCGGCTGGCATAGCGCAGCATCTCGCGGGTGTTAAACATCATCAGCACGTTATGATCTCGATTGAGCTCCATTTTCGCGCCCTCGGGAGAATCCTCCATCACAAAGCTTTCGAGCATGTTCAGCAATGTGTCCTCGGCACCATCGTCGCCCTCGATGAAGCCGCTCTGCAATTCAAACATCGCCAGCTCGAGCTGGGCGCCGCCTGGTGCCGGTTCTTCCGCTCCCTGGGTGATCCAGATGACATTTTCACCGAACTGAAAATCGATGCCCATATTGCGGATCACATATTCCAACAACTCCCGCAGCGGCACATCATGCAGTTTGATGGTCAACGTCTGTTCGCTTTCCAGGCCCTGGTCGGAGATGATATTCATGTCGTCCATTTCGCTGAGCGTCATGATAATGTCCTCGACCGTCGCATCGACCAGGTCTATGCTGACCTTGCGATTGATCAAGTCCTCCATCGGCCCGGGGGGCGGTGCCAATGGTTTGTATTCCGGAGTCACCCGGACTGACTGCTGATACGTATCCGGCAAGACAAATTTGCTCATCGCCTCGCTGAGGACTCTGGCAGTGGTGTTCTCCTGTTCCTCGATCATCGCCGCATTCTGGCGCTCGGCGTTGATCTTGTACATCACACGCCGCACCTCATCCTGGAAATACGGCGAGCCGATGAGAGGTCGAAGCGCCTCGCGCGCTTCAAAGTACTTTTCTCGCCGCATCAGTTTGTTGATCTGCTCAAGCCGTTCGTGGGCCTTGAAGACGCCTTCGACCGTGGCTTCGTCGTCCAGGTCTATGAAAGCCAGTTCGGCAGTAAGCAGATCCGCCTCGACTTCCTCCTGTGCCGACACCGGCAGTCCGACTACTGCCAGAGCGAGGATGACAAGGCCAATGCGCATCAAGGTTGTCTCAACCATGGATAAGTTGGACCTATGTAGGGTGCCCACATGCG
>CAUZJQ010000476.1:0-3231 GCA_963580095.1 Lentisphaeria bacterium
AGTGAAAAGCGATCGGCGGACAGCGTGAAACTGTCGAAGTTCTCATCGACGCCGCGACTGCTAAGGCCTGTCGGATACAGTGTGCCGGGGCTACCCAGGATCGCATCCGAGTCATCCATTCCGCCATCGGTAAAAAAGAATCCCAACACTTCCTGATCGCCAAAATCGATCGTGCCGGAGTTCGATTGCGTGCTGCCGCCCACAGGATCGAGATGGATAAAATACGAATTCACGGTCGTGCCGGCCACGATCGCACCAGGCGTGCCCGGGTTTAACCCTTCATGCAGTCCACCACTCACCGATTCGACGGCGAGATCGGCACCGAGCGTAAGTTGCTGCTCGAAGAAGACTACGGTATTGGTGTCCGACTCGAGGGCGCCGAGCTCAACGGACGGCGGTGCGTCGATCGTCACAAATTCGCCGGCGGACGACGCACTGCCTTCGGCCGTGCCCCAGATCTCGAGCTCGTCTACCAGTAGGCTGTCAGTGTCGGCAGCACGATTGCCGACCGTACCGATTGTGGCGGTACCGGCGCCAGTTGGCGGGATCTCGTCGTCGTCGAGTTCTTCGACCTTAATACCGGTGGCGTCAACGACGATGCGCAGCTCATTGCTGCCGCTGTCGTAGACGGCAGCAATGTGCGTCCAGGTATCACTGGCAATCACATCGTCCCAGGTCACGGTCTTCGTGGCATCTTCGGCATCGAATTCTGCATACGGTTTGCCGGCGGCCAAACCCAACTCGAATTGGGTGCGGGCGCCAATGTCATTCTTCGCAATCGCAATCGTTTCGCCGGCAGCATTAGCACTGCGCACCCACGCTTCGACACGCCAGTCGGCTATCGCTGCGAACCGTTCATTAGCTGGGATCACAATACCGGCATTGGGAATTGTCGCGGTCGACAGGTCCAGGGCGCGCTTGCGGGCCGGGGTCACCAAAGTCTCGGCGGCCGGCGTGTAATCGTCGTTGTGCAGGCTGTAGCGCGGGTTGGTCTCGTCGTCAAACTCTGCTTTGTCGTCATACCCGTCGTCGTCGGTATCCGCCTTCGACGGGTCGCTACCGAATTCCTGTTCCTCGATATTGGTCAAGGTATCGGTGTCGCCGTTTTCGTCACCGTCGTCGGTGCCGTTGCCGTCGCTGTCGACCAGATTCGGGTCGAGCCCGAGCAGGAACTCGTAGAGATCGTTGAGGCCGTCACCATCGGCGTCGGTGTAGCCGGCGACATTGCCGACGCCTACCGTGTCGGTCGTGCCGAGATGCCGGATCTCCCAATAGTCGCCGATGCCGTCGCCGTCGCCGTCGCCGTCGATGTAGTCGTAGAGCTCGGCGTCAGCACTGTCGAACGAAATCGCAACGAACGCTGCGGTGCCGTTGAGAACACCCGCGAGCTGGGCGTCGGCGATGCGGGTCGTCAAGCTGTCGAACGGCGCCAGGGAATTTTCTGCGCTGTCACCGGCATCATCGAAGCGGTAGTAGGCGACGTCGCCAGTGCCGGTGCCGACCGTGTGGCGGGCCGCAGCGATGTCGGTGATAGTCAGTGTCGAGGTCGAGAGGTGGATCTCGTCGATAGTGACGTCGACCAGGTTATTGGCGGCAACCGCATCGGTCGAACCAATGATGACGCTGCCGGCACCGTTGAAGTCGATGGTACGCGTCAACTGCTCAGTCTGGCTGTACGCCTCGCCGTCGATCAGCGCGAACACGCTCATCGTGCCCTGAACACCATTAACACCAGCAATCGGGGCCGTTGTCACTGCGATGTGCACCCACTCGGTATTGGTGATCGTAATGTCGTCGAAGGTGATCGTCTTCAACGTCTCGTCCGTGGCGCGATAGGCGAAGGTCGGGACACCGGCAACCAGGCTGAAGACAAAGTCGTCGGGGCCGGCTCCAGCTTCGCGGGTCTTCTGGATGAGGATACCGCTGGTGTCGTCGGCAACGCCATCGACATTGGCGTCTGCCAGCTTGAACCACATCTGGGCGGTGAAGTTGGCCGCACCCGAACTGAAACCATTAGCAATCCGGACATAGTCGCCGGCCGCGTCGAGCTTGATCGCGTAGCTCTTGAGGGGTACCAAGCTGTCGAGCGGATCCCAGTTGTTGTCAACCTCGTCGCCATCCTTCATGCCGTCGTCGTCACTGTCGTCGTCGGCCGGATTGGTGCCGAGCGCCTGTTCTTCGATCGAGGTCAGCCCGTCGTCGTCGGGATCAGCGGCGCCGTCGTTCGAATGTACGTTCGGTTCGAGTTGGAGCAGGTACTCCGACAGGTTGCTGAGGCCGTCAGCGTCGGGATCGTCCGTCGCAGCAATGCTGCCGCCGAAGTAGTAGTTCTCCCAACTGTCGGCGATGCCGTCGCCATCGGCGTCGGTCACGGTGTCGTCGACGACAGATGTCAATGCGGTCGTCGTGCCGTCCATGGTGACAAAACCGATGTCGGCGCCGGCACCAATGAAGCTGGCGTGGTTCACCCATTCCGTCTCCCAACCGTCGAAGAAGGCGGAGGTATCGAAGTCCTCGACCTGGCCGTGATTGAAGTCGCCGCCATCGTCGTCGGTGCCCCAGACGCCATCGGCGCCTACGGTCATACTGGTGCCGTCGTCGAAGCGGAAATAGGAAACCAGGTCCCCGAGGTTGCTCGATTGGACAACACCCATCTCGGCCTGAAGATCGGCTTCGGAACGGGCCGTACTCCAGAAACGAACGTCGTCGATCTTACCGTCGAACCCTGCACCGATACGCGTGTAGGTCGGGCCCTCGCCGTTGTCGACCGGGACCGCTGCAGTCTCGGCGTCATCGACTTCGACGCCATCGATGTACAGACGCAGGATGTCGTTGCCGTCAAAGCTTAACGCGACATGGGTGAAAGTGGACGCGTCATCGACGATGGCGGTGGCGCCGGAATTGACGCTGATCGCGGTCGTGCTACTGGCGATGTTGTATTCACCAACGAGCTGCAGGGTGACGCCGGCGCCCGCTTCGGTGTCTTTCAAGTACAAGCGGTACTGGTGGCGTCCCGCTTCGACGGAGCGCGCCACGATGTTCGCCTCATCACCATCCATCGCTGCGGAGTCCGCAGCCGGCTGGATCCACGCCTCGATGGTGTAGGTGTCCAGGCGGAAACGATCCTGCTGCGGCAGTGCCAGATAGGTATCGGCGGCGCCATTGATCTGCAGGGCGCGGTACGTGACAAAGTTGGAGGTAATAGCGCTGTTGTCGGGATCCGCATTGCCG
>CAUZJQ010000477.1:0-3213 GCA_963580095.1 Lentisphaeria bacterium
GCAATGAGCCACACCTATCATCACCGGTACACATTGCACCCGGATGGCGACCGCGAAGTTTTACTGCCTCGTCATCCGTCCTTGAGATTGCTGTATTTACTCCAGTTGTTTACGATCAACATTACCGGCGGCCTCGAGTCAACCGGTATCATTCCGACAGTCAGGAATACTTTGATGACGGTTTTTAACCGTTACGAGGACGAGTGGTTGATCGCCTTGTATGCCGATCAACCGGGGGAGCGTGTCAAGGCCGTCAACTGGATGCGCTTTGTGCTGCTTGTCCACATTCTTGTAGCTGTCGCCGCCATTGCGTCCGGCTACTGGATCGTGGTTATTGTTTTTTCCTGTCACCTGTTTTTCGGTAACTGGCTCAAGTACTTCGTCGGCCTGCCCATGCATTGCGGGCTGCGCGACAATATCCCGGACTTCCGCCTGTGCGTACGTTCGATACGGCTCGATCCGATCTCGGAGTTTCTGTACTGGCACATGAACTGGCACACGGAACACCATATGTTTGCAGCAGTACCGTGTTATAATCTGTCTAAGCTGCACAAGGTGGTCAAGGATGACATGCCTGTTCCGCGCACGCTGGTCGGTGCCTGGCGTGAGATGCGGGAGACTTGGAACCGGCAGAAGGATGATCCGGACTATAAGTTCAATACGCCGCTGCCGCCGTCAGCCCATCCGGCGGTCACTGAGGTGTCAATGGTCACGGAAGGTGACGAAGCGGAACCGATTGCCACCTCCATCGGCGACCTTGCACCGGACGCGTTGGCGTGATTGCCCGGATTCGGGACAACTCTCGACGAGGTGTGTAGGGCATGAAGGAATCGGCCGGGCCGTGGCATCGATGATGCAGGATTCCCTTCCGGCCGCTGCGATCCCTATTCTGTCGGTGACCAGAAGAAGCCGCGGCGCAGCATCCCGCCTTGTTCCGCTTTGTTCCAGACGCGAATGGCGATCGTGTTGCGTCCGGGTTTGACGGCGCTGGTGATGTCAACGTCGAACTCGTGATTCCACCACCACCAGACTTTGTGCGGCTCGTGGTGTATGTACTTGCCGTTGATCCACACCCAGCCTTCATTGAAGATGCCGCCGCTGTGGAAGTTGATCGTCTTGCCGGCGACCGCTTCGTCCACGTCGAAGTCACCGCGATACCAGCCATGCCCGTCGTAATGGTGGCCCTTTGCATCGAGCGGTGGGTCCTGACCGTCCCAGATATAGTGCGTGTTCATCGGTCGCCAGTTGGTGTCATCGAAGTCCGGTGCGTACCATTCCGCGACGACGCCCTCCTGAAACGGGTCACGCTTGAACGCCATTTCGAGCGGCAGGTCGGCAACCTTTGTGCCGGTCTCTCCGTTGGTCATCGCCGCCAGTTCCTCGTATCGGAGCAGGCGGCCGCGGGCGACGAACGGCGGCGGCTTCTCGACGGCCGGTGAGTCGGGGTTGTCGGGAAAGGTCTCGGAGATGAAGAATGAGTAGATCTCGTTCAGCTCGGCCTGCAGGTCGAACATACGCCGGGCCTGGCTCGCCGCCTCGGCGTAATCGAGGTTCATCGCGGCTGCTTCCATGTCGCCATAGGCCTTGAGGTGATCGGCAATCAGCGACACCGCCTCGACACGCTCGCGCTGCGCCGGCGTCGTCTCAGCCGCCAGCGCCGAGTCGATGTGATGCCGAATGCTGGTGCTGAATTCCGAGGTATAGACGCTGTTGAGAAGAAAGTCCTCGTGTGGGTGCAGCGGTGACGCACCCAGGTGCGTTTCCACCGCATCCCACCAGGCCCGCACGTGTGGACCGGCAGCGGTGCCGAAGAAGGTGTTGTAGAAGTCCGACTTGAGCGCCTCGACATCTGTCCCGGCATCCCACAGCAGCCTGGCCGTCGTGTAGAAGCTGGTCCAGGTCTGCATCCATGCCTTGCGGCCCTCGCCCTGGAAGCCTTTGATGTCAATGTCCCTGTACATGGGGATGTTGACTGTGACGTTGGCCGTCTGGCGCTCCGGCACGAACAGGCCGGTGAGAAAGTCGGGGTTATAAATGTAAAGGTAAATATGGGGCGTCTGCCGGCGGTACTGCCGTAACATCTTGACGAACTCCTGGCGCCGCCAGCAGCTCGGATGATTGTTCGGATGAACTGCGCAACAACTGATCGGCGCATACAGGACCGTCATATTCGGCAACAGTTCCACCCCTTGCGGCGGCATTTCCCGCAGTGAATAAGCCATCGTTGCGACAAACTTGTCGGGAAACTCCTTCGCCATGTCTCGGGCAAAGGTGTAAAACTCCTCACTCATCTGCGGGCCGTAGACGTAATGGTTGTACTCGAACTTCTGACTGGCCTTATCACACTTTTCGCAAAAGCAGTACGGCGAGCCATCCGGCGGACTGACGCCGAAACCATTGCTGGAAATGCGATGTGGGTTCGGACCTTGGGCATAATGTTTTTCGGCGAACGCGGTTTTGATATTTTTCAGGCTCTCCTTGAGCACGTCCGGATTCGACAGACACAGCATGCTGTGGTATTCGCTGGTGGCTTTGTGGCGCTGGCCCTTTTTGTCCATGGAAAAATACTCGGGATGCTCGTCATAGTATTTCGCCATTGGCAGCAGCAGGCCGAGAAAACCGTCACCGACGAGTGGGTAGGTGGTCTCCAACTGGGACGACATACCGACCTTCAGCCGCCATTCGGCATAGGTCTGCATTTCCTCGGGGGTAGTCGGCACCCAGCCGGGATTGAGGCCGATATAGCGCACGGCAAAGTCCGGTCGCGACAGGACGTCGAGATCCGGTACCGTGATGGTCTTTTGCTGCGGTACAACCTCGCCCCAGTCGCCGGGAAAATAGAAGCGGCAACCCAGTTCATAAAGAAAAGCGTAGCCACCGTACAAGGTGCCGTGGTACGGTCCGTCGGAATTGCCACCAATGAAAATGGCGTTGCCTGCGGTCTGCAGAACGTAGCCTTCCTCCTCGAAAGCGTCGTCGTGGACGGTGGTGTTGTGCCCGGACGGGATGGCTATACCCTGCGCTGCTGCGGCGCCGGTGTGGCCCACATAAATGCTGATCGGCTGCCCGGTGTCCTCGCCTTCGGTGACGATCGGCAGGCGGGCGCCGCTCATTTTTTCGATGTACGATTGTACCGCTGCGCCGGCCCGGCGCGCGTGGTCTTCGTTTTGGGCCACGACAATAGCGGCGCGGGCGTTACCGTTTTCGACGATG
>CAUZJQ010000478.1:0-3210 GCA_963580095.1 Lentisphaeria bacterium
CCGCTTGTTCCTTCGATGACGAGCAGAGATCCTACCCGACTATTCTGTCTGCGAACGGCAAACGCCATTGCTGGTTTACGGGGAATGGATTCGGCGAAACGGGCATGGGGTATGCCGTGGACTCAGAATGCATTAACAAAGATTAAAAGCGTCGTGCAGCAACTATGTTAACTGCCAAATAAACGAACCCCGGACAGGAAACGCATGATACGAACCGCGGCAATGGATGATTTCGATACTGCCATCGAGGCACTGGAGAGCGACGGATACGTCGTGATCGAGGATGCGATCACCGAAGAGCGTGCCGGCGAGCTGGCCGAGCTCACGCTGGCATCACCACAACGCGTGCCCGGCGTGGCGCGTTACGAATTTGTTGTCGCCCTGCTCAACTTCGATTTGGCCTTTCTCGAACTGGCAATGCATCCGACGGTATTACGCCTTGCACGCCACCTCATTGGCGGCCGGCTCGAAGCCGCACAGAATGCCTTCGCCTGGCCGGCCGAGGACCAGGTTCGGCTGGGTACCGTGGATGGACTTGTGGCGCACCCCGGCAGCGACGCGGGGTGGTGGCACCTCGATTCGCCTATGGGACAATTAAATCCCGCGCGACCGCTCCCCGACTTCCCGATCCTGGTCAACGCATTCTGGGTATTGACCCCGTACAGCACCGAGACCGGAGCGACGCGGCTTGTACCCGGCAGCGGCAGCCGTCGGCACATGCCGCCGGCGACCCAGGACGACCTGGAGGATCAGGTCGTTTGTGAAGCCCGCCCCGGCAGCGTCATTGTCGTGCCGAACACCTTGTGGCATGCGGCCGGCAGCAACCGGTCCGGGGAAGCGCGTGTCGGCGTTGCCTGCAACTACATTCCGTGGTGGGTCGGCCGCATGACGATGGACAACATCCCAGTGAGCCGCGACGTCTGGGAAAAGATGCCACCGGACGCCCAGGCATTGACGCGCCATCAATTGACCTGGAATGTCGATTTCATCGGGGATGTGCGGGAAGTCGAGTGAGGCATTTTCAGGGATCGCTGGAAGGGGCCAGGGAAAAGCTTTGTTCAGTCCGACTCTGCGTTAACCAGGATTTCCGCTGTATTTAGTTTCACAAGTCGCACCATGAACTCGTAATACGCACCGAGTGCGGCCCGGTCGGTGCTGTCCTGCACCACAGGCGCCACCGCTTCCAGGCCGCTCCTGCCGGCAGCCACGCCACGATCGAAACAGCTGCGCCCTTCCGCGAGGAGCTCAGCCATCGCATCCGAGTCGCCGGCTTCTTTCGCAGTTTCCGCCTTGGAAACGGCTACACCGCCGTCACAGAGATGTCTTATCTCATCGATGGCGCCGATGGAAAAACGAAGTCGCCCGAGCCAATATGCAATCCGCTCCGCCGCTCCAGGCACGTCGGCCAATGCTTCCATGTCTTCGAACAGCCGCAGTGCCCCCACGAAACTGGCGCGGATATGGAACAACTCATTGCGCGTCGGTTCGGTTGCTTTGTAGTAGTTCTCCATGATCATGGGCACGGGAAAAAGCAGGCTGGTGAAGCTCATGTCGAGCATCGTCGTGGCATCGTCAAACAGGCGCATCACATCACAGAAGCGATCGACTGTTTTCTCACCGAAGACATGTTCGGCATGATCAGCGAATGCCTGTCGGGGCGCATAGTCTACGTCCCACGAGGTCCGCGCCAGATGGTTGACGGCAGGATCGAGGTCACCGATCGGCCAGTACCGTGTCGTGTATCCCTGCCATTGTGCTTCATGCACGGTGCGCAGCAGGATGTGATTCGATTCGGATTCGACTATCGGGACCCAGCCGACGTTGTCGTCCTGGAGTGTGAGGGTCAGTTGAGCCTTGATTTTTCTTGTGTCGAGCTCGGCTATGTGGTGCAACCGGCGCAAGGACGCAGACGGCGTGTAATCGAGAGAAATTCCAGCTGTCGCGTTGGGCCAGAGCACTTCACCGAGGATCGGATAGGCAAACCGCGCGCCGCCGCCCAGGGCAACGCCTACGCCCACACTGTTCGTTGCGGCTCGTTCCAGGAAGCCACTGTCCTCGAGGACCTGTCGCAGCAACCAGATCATGGCGATGCTGGATTTGAGTTCGCGCACTGCGCGAGCCGTGCCGCCGATCGTCAGCTCATCGTTTTCGGCCGTCTCCAGCATCCGGTCAATATTGAAACGCGGTTCCAATGCAAATCGTTTCGCCATCGCCTGCCAGCTTTCGGCAAACTTGCGCTCGGCATGCGGGTGCTCCGGGCAACTGATCATGAACTCATCACATCGCGACCAGGTCTCCAGGTGCGCAGTTGTCACGGCATTGAACAGCTTGAGGTGTTGCGGATTCATCAGGTCCGCCTGCTCGGCACAGGTCAGCCCGCCCGACTGGATCTGCTCGGTGGTGGGATCTTCCAGCAGCGGTGCAAACTCCTTGGTGAACTCAAAGGGCTGGAAAGCCAACGACGTGTGCATGCCGTACTTCTCAGCCTCATCGATCAGGCTGTTCAGGAATCGCTGGCCGGCAATGAGCCATTCCTCGTACGACTCCGCGCCAGCCAGCCAGGGCGGCAGCATTGGCGAACCGCAGATACCAAGTGATTCATGCCCGGGCGTGTCCGGATCGATCGGGATCCGATGTTTCTGCAATACGTCGACGGTCTGCCGCTTGATGCCGTCGACCTCGAAGTGGGTGAACGGCTGCGGCGGCCAAAGGGAAAAGTGCAGGCCGTTGAACTTCAGCTTGTGCAATTGTCCGATCACCCGGCGCTGGTCATCGAGGCTCCACATGATGGGGCCGTAGGGCAGCTCGCACATCATCCGCCAGGCGCGCAGGCTCTGCACAGGCTCAAGAGTCGCGTCGACATCCGGCAGCCGGAATTCGTCGGATTGCTTCGGCAGCACATCGCCGGACAGCAGAAAACGCACGCCACAGCGTTCGAGAAGGTCGTACACAGCCCAGGCCGTCGCAGCGTCGCTGCCACCGGCAAGGAGCATCGTGTTTTCATCGACCCGTCGTAGAAGATGCCCCTGGCCCGAGAGCGTCGGCAGCGCCGCCGAAGTTTCCTGCACCAGGGGATCGTCGACCGGTCCGACCACAACCCGCCAGTCCGCCTCACCGTCGAGCTCCACCTCGACGGCGAAGATTTCCCGCAGGTACGACTGCAGGAGCGTGACCGCATCACGGACCAGCACACCGGCAGCAGGACTGATT
>CAUZJQ010000479.1:0-3209 GCA_963580095.1 Lentisphaeria bacterium
CTTTCTCGAGTACGTCCTGCAAGGCATTAATCAGGCGCCGTGAGAAGATTTGCGGTCGTCCCTCCTTCATCGCGACCTCTGCCATATCGACGATTTCCATCGTTGGCATCAGGGCATCGTCAGCTCGTTTGTTGAGACGTGCCACGCGGTATTTGCCGCATTCGACGTTGTACATCGATTCGAGAGCCGGCGTCGCGGTGCCCAGCATGACTGTGACATTTTCGAATTGGCCGCGCATGACGGCAATGTCGCGAGCGTTGTAGCGCGGCAGCCGATCCTGCTTATAGCTCGGTTCGTGCTCTTCATCTACAACGATGAGTCCCAGATTACGAAACGGTGCGAACACGGCAGACCTGGCGCCGATGGCGATCTTGACGCTGCCGTCGTTGATACGAGTCCATTCGTCGTAGCGTTCACCGTCACTCAGATGGCTGTGGAGGATGCTGACGACGTCACCGAATCGGCCACGGAACCGCTCGATCGTCTGTGGCGTGAGTGCGATCTCGGGGACGAGCACAATTGATTCCTCGCCACGGTCGAGACAAAGCTGGATGGCTTGCAGGTACACTTCTGTCTTGCCGCTGCCGGTGACCCCGTAGAGAAGGATAACGTCGCGGCGGTCTTTAGCGACGCTGTCGGCCACCATTTGCAGTGCGTCTGCCTGTTCCTCATTAAGTGGGAGTGCCTGTGTCGGCAGGACAGCGACGGAGGCGTTGGGGTTTCGCGCCAGGACCTGGTCCTCGATGACGATGTACTTTTTCTTTTCGAGTGCCCGGATTGGCGACTCGGTGACTTTTGCCGTTTTTTCCAGATTCGCCAGCGAGACATTGTTGTTGCGGGTGAGCAGGCGCAGAACATCGGCTTGCCGAGGCGCCCGGGTGCCGAGTTTTTCGAGGGCGGAGGCAACGTCTATATCGTCTGCCAGCCTGACGAATTTCTGTTTTTTCGGCGAGACTCGGCCGCCACGGACAACACTCGGCAACAGGGCGTGGGTAGCCTGTTCGCGACTGCAGCAATAATAGTCGGATATCCACTGACCCAGCGCCAGCAGTTTTTCAGGTATCAGGGGTCGGTCGCCGACAACTGCCTGGACTTCCTTCAGATCACCAAACTCAGAAGTTTTCAACAAAGCCACGACGTAACCATCGCGGGAACTCTTGCCGAATGGTATGGTAACCTTGGAGCCGACCTGGACTTTGCCGGCGAGATCTTCGGGGACGCGATAGTCGAACGTCTGATCGAGTGCGAGATTGACAATGATCCGGGCGATACGATCTGTGGCCGACATTACATTCCGAGTCTGAAGGATGGAAACGTTTCGTACAATAGTTACCCCGTCAAGCGCGCCGCTGCAGCGGCGCGCTTGCGATGTTTTCCTCGCGATCGGTTCTTGTTTCGCCGAGCGCATTGGTCAGTGTCTGATCCAGAGTCGACTTGATGCACTGGTTAATGCAAACGGTATTCTATACAACCCCTTTTCGATGTCAACGGCGATTTGTCGACTACTGGATAATAATTCCTGGAATCGCGACGATTTGATCGAGTTCGACGGTTGCTGGCACAGTCCCGAACATCACGGCCAGTTTTCCGATGAGGACTGCGATTCCTGCCTGTTGCGAATAAACGAGCGATTCGCCCAAGCCCGTCTGCACCTTGAGCGTACCGATGTACTGATTCTGACATTCGGGACGTCTTTCGTATACTTTTTGAGACGAAGCGGGCAGCCAGTCGCCAATTGTCATCGGATGCCTGCGGACTGGTTCGAGCGGCGCGGGGTGGGAGTTTCCGAGATCGTCGAAGCCTATCACATGCTGATTGGGCGGCTCCTCGAGCTGCGACCGGGTCTCGCGGTCATATTGACTGTCAGTCCGGTGCGACACCTGCGCGACGATGCCTGTGACAACCAGCTCAGCAAGTCACGACTGATTGTTGCAGCTCAGGCTCTGGCAGAGGCGTACACGGCGGTGCATTATTTCCCAGCGTACGAAATCGTCATGGACGACTTGCGAGACTATCGCTTCTACGAGGCCGACATGGTACACCCGAACGATGTTGCAATAGCCTATATCTGGGAGAAGTTCCGCTGTTGGTGTTTTGCCGGCGGTACCGACGACTATTTCGCAGCTGTGGCCGATCTGCACCAGCGTTTGTCGCATCGGCCGCGGCAGGTCGGATCGCTGGCGCATCGTGAGTTTACCAGAGCGACAGCGGTGCTGGCCGAGTCTCTGCAGCGGCGTTTTCCGCATCTCGATTTAAGTGGTGAGTTGTCGCAGCTCGCCGGCGAGTGCGAGCTGCCATGAAGCGGTGCTGGATCATCATCATTGTCGCAGTGTTCACTGCCGCTGTACTTACTGTCTTGATGCGTAGCCCGGCTGAGGTACGCGTGCCGCCTGAGCCAGTGACTGTAGAATCACCGATTGTCTCTTTGCAGCCGGGGCCAGGCGCCTTTGCGGATGCCGACACAGCGGGTGCTGTTCAAACGACCGCACCGCCATCGATGGGTTCGGATGCTGATACAGGTCCTGCTCCCGATCGCGTCACATTGACGCCTGTCCGTGAGTACATCGTGGCTTTCGAAACGTCAGCGGACTTGCAGGTATTCGTTGACCGCGTAGGCGGTACGAGAGCGCAAGTCACCGGCACACTGAATATGTGGCACATGGTGCGGGTTCGCAGTGACTCCGACACGCTTGATCGACTGCTGGAGGGTTTGCCGGTGGCGTCGCACCAGCGGAACCATGTCGTGCGGGTCCCGGTACCGCAGGTAGACGCACCTGTGGGCAGCCAGTCGGCTTTTGGACGTCGGGCACTGCTGTGGCTGGGTGCGGACGGTGACATCAGCACGTGGGGCACTGGTATTACGGTTGCTGTACTGGACACGGCGACCATGGATCCGCAGCCGTCGTCGGCTGGTACGACAGTGACCCGATTCGACCTGGTCAACGAGGCTGAGCCGGACGCGTCGTCGGCTCTTGTTGGGCACGGCACAGCGGTGGCCTCCCTGCTGGTCGGGCACCGCGAAAGGCTGCAGGGTATCTCGCCAGCGGTGCATCTTTTGGCGATTGGTGTGATGGACAGCACCGGCGTCGGCGATGTATTCACGGTTGCCGAAGGAATCGTGCTGGCGGTTAATCAGGGGGCAGACCTGATCAATGTGAGCCTTGGTACCGACTTTGATGCTGACGCCCTGCGGCGTGCCGTGGCGTATG
>CAUZJQ010000480.1:0-3193 GCA_963580095.1 Lentisphaeria bacterium
CAATTCGCCGGCCATCACGATCAGATCGGTGCTCACCAGCGTTTCACAGGCGACACGACTTTCGGGGTCCTGATTCAGACAGGCATCGAGAATGCTGTCAGAGATTTGATCGCAAACCTTGTCGGGGTGACCTTCCGAGACGGATTCAGAAGTAAAAATGTGGGCAACCTTAATCTTGCTCATGCAGATCTCTCAACGTCTTGGGCTGGATGATAATTCGGCGACGAAACAGCTTGCTTCTATGGCACCGGGACAAACAGTTAATATAGTGTTGTGCAGTACTGCTGCAAGACGGTCGGCCCTCTCTGCTATTATCGCCAAGCTGTAAACTCCGGAAACGCCTGTGAGCAGGTTCAAACACGTAATCTGGGACTGGAACGGAACGCTGCTCGATGATGCCTGGCTGTGCCTCGAGGTAATCAATCGGCAGCTGGCTCAGCGGCAACTGCCGATTGTAACCAGCGCCGGGTATCAGGAGGCCTTCGGCTTTCCAATACGGGACTACTACCACCGACTGGGCTTCGAATTCGGCGACGAACTTTTCGAGGACGTCGCCTTGGAGTTCATCGACGACTATGAACGACATCGCGCAGAGTGCCGCCTGCAGCCTCAGGTTCTGGGAATCCTCGATCGCGTCGACGCAGCCGGTTGCGGGCAGTCGATCCTGTCGATGTATCAGCAGGACGCCCTGCTGGAGGTAACCTCGACATTCGGAATCGCAACGCGCATGCAGCATATCGTCGGACTCGATACCCATTACGCGGTCAGCAAACTGGATATCGGCCGTCGGCTGATCGAGCAGATCAATTGCCCGGTCGCCCGTATCGCGCTTATCGGCGACACCGACCACGACAGTGAAGTAGCCACCGCCCTGGGTATTTCATGTGCGCTCGTCCCGGGCGGCCACCAGGCATCCCACCGCCTGGCCGAATGCAACGCAACGCGGCTCGATTCACTGGAAGCGGTGGCAGAATGGCTGGCACTTGACGACGATTGAGAAAAAATGGGGACAGCTCTGGGCCGGCACCGCACACACGCGGATCGCCGCTGCATGGCAATACATCAAAAGGTTCGCCAATGCCCCAACCTCAGGCGCCGGCCCCCTGTAAGCCGGAAAAGTTTGCGGACAATTGCTCCGCCGCCTTCATTTCACTGCAGTTCCACTGGCGCGCGAAAAACTCGACGACCAGATAGAGGTCGTGCGAGCGTGCCGGTCGTTCATCGATCCGGACAAAGGGCCCATCGGTCTCCAGCAACAGCCGATCGCGCGGCATCGCTGCGATCAGATTGCGGCCGCGACGTGACACGATCATCGCGGTATTGATCGAAAAATACACATTCCTTGGCGCCGCGTTTACCTGCTCTTGCGTACCGCTGAACCAGTGAAGAATCGGCGTACCGCCAAAGCCGTCCAGCATGGCCATCACGTCGACGGCAGCGCGCCGCGAGTGGATGGTCAGGATGCGATCCCCGCAATCCTCACAGCATCTCAGGATGCGCTCGAAAACGCGACGCTGCAGCTGGCGTTCGCCCGCATCTTCGGTGACATAGTCCAGGCCCACTTCACCGACGAACCGTGCCGCGGCGATGAGCTCGCAGAAATGATCCAGCTGCGGCGCCAGCTCGCCGATGTCCTGCGGGATCAGGCCCGGTGCCAGCTCAACAGTCGCCCCCTTTGCCGCGGCGCACTCGACGTACTCAGCCGGCGACGTCGTGACGTGTACAACCTGCATGCAGTCGATCGCAATCTGCTCACGCACCCCGGCCGGATCCGGGTACAGGTTGACATGGCAATGCGTATCATGCAGCAGCGGCAGGATCGTTTTCCATTCGGGCTTCATCTATGCGGGATGTTCGGCGTTCAACGTTCAGCTACCCAGCGCCGAGGCTTCGGCCAGTAGCTCCAGCATTGTACTGCTTCGGCGATTGCGGCTGGGCTGGTGGTTCACGTGGCGCTTTGCGGCCGTCAGTTCCACGGTGACGATCTCGTCCACAAAGTCTTCGACCTGCGTCTCGAGGATCGCCGCGCCATCAGGATCGAAGCCCATGACGGTGCCGACATGGTTGGCAATAACCGCCCGCGGATCCAGGCCGCCAGGTCCGACAGCTCCATACTCGTCGAGCTCGGACAACCCTTCCACGGACGAGCCCACGGCGTTGCAAAGCAGCACGAAAAGATTGTGATCATAGGCGCGTGCGGCGTGTAACAAACGCCAGCCGGCCTGCTGTGAACGGATTTGCTGCTGCTTCTCCTCGGCACTCATCGAATCGGGCCAGACCCCGACACGCCCGGCGTGCGGTGCCAGAATGAGATCGACATGCTGCAGGCCACAGGACAAAGCCAGTTCAGGGAAAGAATTATCATAGCAGATGATGATCCCAAAGCGCAGGTCGCCAAGATCGAAAATCGGCAACGTTTCGCCATTGCCAAACCACAAATACTCGTCGCTGGACAGATTGATCTTGCGCTGCAACCCCAGATACTCGCCACGATCAACGACGAACTGGCTGTTGTATACGATGCCGTGATCGAGCTCGGCTATGCCGACGCAAATCGCAATGCCCGCGGCTTTGGACATCTCGAGCACGGCACTGCTGAGTGGACCGTCGGGTACGGGCTCGGCGTTTTCGATCATCTTCGGATGGCCGCCATGGCCGGAGAGCATCAGCTCGGGAAGGAACAGCAGGCGTGCCCCGTCGCGCTCGGCCACCTCGACGGCCTGGCGCACACGCTGCAGGTTCTCCTGCGGATCGATTATGATCGACTTCAACGAGGCAACGGTGACTTTGGTATCCTGCATGGCGAATCAGACTCCTCCGTTTGGTTTGCGGCGCCCTACGACAACCGGAATTACAACAGTGGGCAAAACGGCAATTGAATATGGCCGGTCATTCGCAGCCGCATGACCCGACTCTGCCCCGGGTTCTTTCGCAAAAGCTACATCTCGGATCCGATCAGGCTCGGGTCATACGGCAGCAATTGCCCGTGTTCACGGTACTGTTCATGGTACCGTTCGAGTTTATCGGGGTCGACGTCCACGCCGAGGCCCGGTGCATCGGGAATACCCCAGGCCGGACCATCGGCAATGGGCAGACGTTCGGTGAGGATGTCGTCTTCCATCATCTGCGCGGTCTGCTGATTGCCATCGATGAGGTTGGGCAGTGTCAGGCAAAGGTGCTGGCCGGCAGCAGC
>CAUZJQ010000481.1:0-3184 GCA_963580095.1 Lentisphaeria bacterium
CGACGGTTCGATGATGCTGGCGCAGGAGAGTGCCAGCCGCATTTCGACTGATGGCGGCTGCACCTGGAGCGATCCCCATCCCTTGAGTTGCCCGATACCCGTGGGTGGCGTGGTCCGACTGCAGTCGGGTGGTCTGGCGGTCTACGGGCGCCGAGATGACAGGACGTTTTTCTCCGCCTCCGACGACGACGGAAAGAGCTGGTCGGACCCGAAATTGATCGGTGATTTCCCTTCTTTTCGCCCGCTGCACCACTCGATGATCCAGCTCCAGACCGGCAGGCTCCTGCTGGCCGGATACATTGCCGGGCCGTACAGTTGGGAACATCGCGACGGCACCATGGTAAGCGTCCATCCCGATCTGCAATACGACGATGTTATGGCATACGGTACCTGGCGTGGCGAAAAGTTCGGGATCGAGGGGCACGGCCATGCACCGGAGATGGGGGCGACTGTCGTCTGTCGCTCGGATGACGAGGGGCGGAGCTGGACCAGGCACCCGGGCGCGATCATGGGGTGGTTTGACTTCGATGGCATCCCCAACGGCCATTGCGGTCAGACCTCATGCTTCGAACCGACGTTTGCCGAAATGCCCGATGGCAATGTGCTGCTGCTCATGCGCTCCACTGTCGGGCGCCTGGTTCAAAGCTACAGCACGGATGGCGGCGAACATTGGAGTGCCGTGGTACCGTCGAATCTGCCGAGCTCCGAATCTCCGGGTGTCATGGTGAGGCTGCCGGCGACGGGGGATTTGCTGTTGGTCTGGAACCAGGTTTCCCGTGATGAGATTCGTCGCGGTTACCGTCGCGGTCGATTGTCCTCGGCAATTTCCCGTGACGGTGGTCACAGTTGGAGCCTTTTCAAGACGCTGGAATTGAGCGAAGGTCTCGAGGACCTCGAACAGGTGCCGCCGGAGTACCCGATCCAGATGGTGCGCGCCCGTGACCGGGTCGGACCGCTGCCCGATGGTTGGGCGTACTTCCACTACGCCAACCTCGATGTGATCGGCGACACGGTGATTCTCCGTTACCCGCGCGGCGGGCCGCTGTTGGGTATTGCCGAACAGAACCTGCACAAGCAGGAATCCGTGATGCGCGTGTATCCGCTGCGGTGGTTCTACGAATAGATCCGACCCGGTTGCTTTCGGCAACGCAGGCGCCGGGGAATCTCAGGCGTGACCGCATGCTCTGGAGATTTTTTTGTATTGCTTCCCGTGGGCCCATGCCAGAGTAATTCGTAATGTTCGATAGCAGGCTATATTCCTTTGAGTTTGCCGATTGAACATTCCAAGACTCCACCATTCCATAGAGACCACCCATGGACGCGACCGAATTCAAATCGATAGCCGCCCTCGACCTTACCCGCGAGTCCGAACATCTGACCGACCGAGAACGCCAGCTCGTTGGCATGGCGGTGACCGCGACACGTGGCTGCCAGGCCTGTACCGGCAGTCGTATCGAGGCCGCGATGGACGCCGGGATTCCGTATGAGACCATCATTGCCGCTATCGACGTTGCTGCTGCGGTGAACGCCGGTGTGACCCTGCGCACTGCCATCTCCGGGGCCGAGCAGTACAACATCGATCAACGCTGCACCGGCACCGAGTGTAAAGCGTGAGACAGACTCGCAGCTAAGGGCATAAAAAGCCGCGCACGTTCATGATCATCGACATCCACACCCATCACTTCCTTGGTCGTGAAACACTGAGGTCACCGAAGCCGGTCGAGCCGCTGATGCGCCTGGCAAAGCAGGCGGGCGTGATGCGCATGAACCTGCTGGGCAATCTTTTTCGCACCGGAAAAATCCGCCCGCCCGCCCGTGACATCAAGGCGATCAATACGCTCACGATGCGCCAGGTCCGGGCGTACCCGGACTTTCTCACCGGTTTCTGCTACTTGAACCCGGTGCTGGACGGCCGGTTTCTGCTCGATGAGATCGATCGTTGTGTGGCGGACGGCAACCTTATCGGGCTGAAGTTCGAGATCGACCTGAACTGCCGTGACCCGCGTCTCGATCCGCTGCTCAATCGCGCCCGTGAGCTGGATATTCCGGTGCTGCATCATTCCTGGCACAACATCGATCTGGGCAGCCAGCCGTATAAGTCCGATCCGCCGGATATTGCGGACCTGGCGGCTAGGCATCCGCAGGTGACGATCATCATGCCGCACCTGGCCGGTGTCGGTGTTCGCGGTGTGCTCGATGTACTGCCGCATCCGAACGTGTTGATCGACACGTCCGGGGGCCAGTCCGTCGCGGGGCTCGTCGAATATGCTGTCGACCGCCTCGGTCCCGAGCGCCTGCTTTATGGCTCCGATGTAAAGGGCCGCGACTTCAGTTGCCAGATCGGCCGCGTGCTGGGGGCGCAGGTATCTGCAAAGGTGAAGGAACAGATCCTGTGGCGCAACGCTGCCCGGGTCTTGAAGCTGGGGATCACTGAATGATCGACGTCAACGTATCTCTCGGCCGCTGGCCGTTTCAGCGGTTTCTATTCGATGCCGCACGGCCGCTGGCACGGCATCTGAAGAGTTGCGGCATCCGCAAAGCTTTGGTTGCCTCGACGGAGTCGGTGCTATACTCGGATCCGGATGTCTATGACGAGGCATGCTTTGAGCAGATTCGTGCCGTTCCCGGTCTGCTGCCGGTCAAGACTGTCAACCCCGTACTGGCTACCTGGCGCACATCCCTGTGTGATTTTTCTGATCGTTACGAGCTCAAGGCGATCAGGCTGTATCCAAACTTCCATCGGTACGGTCTCGATGATCCGATGGTCAACGAGCTCGCCAAGACGGCAATCAAACTGAAGCTGCCGGTCATGGTTGCCGTACGCGTCGAGGACGAGCGCCAGCAGTATCCGTTGATGCAGGTTCCCGGCGTTCCGCTCGCCGCCATTGCGAAGTTCGCAGCCGCGCACCCACGGGCCAGGGTGATTGCCCTGAACGGCTACTTTCACGAGATCATTGCGGTCGAAGCGCAACGCAATTTGTACTTCGACATCGCCTTCGTCGAAACGACGGACACGCTGCGGGCGTTGACCGGGTATATGCCGGCCCGTCAACTGGTGTTCGGGTCGCAGACACCTTTCCTGACGACGAAGGCAGCGGCGATGAAAGTAGAGCTGGCGAACATCCCGCCGGCCGGCCGTGAGCGGATCGCCGAAGGCAATGCAGCATCACTCTTTCGTCTTGAC
>CAUZJQ010000482.1:0-3172 GCA_963580095.1 Lentisphaeria bacterium
CCCGCATCGATAAAAAGCCGGATGCTTTGCCGGTCAACCGATCGATGGCGGTATCTTTGTAGCCTTTCTTTCTGAATGGGTCCATGCCCGTTGATTTCAATTTCTTGATGTAATCGGTACGCCCTTGAAGTTCGTCCCAATCCTGTGCCTGCAACAGCGCAAACATATCAAGGAGATACTGCGGATGCATGTAAATCAAAGAGCTGGCGGCGCCAATCGCGCCGTGCGGACCGAATTCACACCAGGCAAGCTCGCCAACCCAGACATTCAAAAACTCACTGAGCTGACGACAGCCCTCCGGAGAAAAACCGAGGGTTTCGGCATTGGCCTTCACTGAGTTGTAGCCTTCGACCTGTTCATGGATGGCACGATGCTGGTCTAGCGTCAGCGCTTTTTTCGAGCGCAGTGTTTCATAAATGTTGAAAGACAGTCCCGGGCAGGCCCCGGCGACCTCTTCAAAAAATGGCACGACTTCGTCATCTTCCAGCGCCATCCAGTACGGCAGGGCGATCTGCACGGCATCGGCCCCTGCTTCGGCCGCGACTTCGGCTCGACGCTGGGCACCCCGGGTCGACGTCGCCGTGATGCCAATCATCACCGGTGTATCCTGTTTGCGACATTCGTCGATGGTTGCCTTGGTGATCGCCGTCCATTCGTCGATCTCGGTGGCATAGAATTCACCTGTAGTCCCGGCGGTATATATGCCCGGCGCACCTGCGGCACAGGTCTTTGCGACGTCCATACGGTAGCTGTCTTCGTCAAAGGCATCGGCCGAAGTCCAGGCAACCGGCAGACCCGCCCAGGGGCCGATCATGTCATTTCGTTGAAGCATTGGCAGAAAATGTTCCCTGTTTCGGTTTCCCCACTGGAGTCTCATTCTCAATCACACCCGCAATCTCATTCTTGAAATTATGAATGCTACCCGATGTATTCTGTACCGCACGCCGAATAATACCAGTTCCCCGTTCCGGAACCCCATCGCCGCGGCAACCCGGCTGTAACCTCTCTGTGACATCCGCGGCAGCATTCTGAAAGATCGGTCTGCAGCACGGCCCCGGCGGCCAACGAAAGCGCTGTATTCAAGTAAAAAAGCTTCCACTGACGAATGACAAAGCCGCCTGATGAGACAAGGAATTTCAAAGACGGCACAATAGCCAATCCGTGCTAACTTTCGATTGATGCAGTGTATTGGGGGTGCTGCAGAATCATCCAAATCGCCACTATTGACGGTAATCGGCTTGAACAGCGGTTGGATCAGCGGAATGGGAACGGATTTTTCGCGAAACTTTGAGATATCGGGTGTTCAACAGTAAATTAACAGAGATTCACAGCCATATGGGAAATCCCAGATATGACTGAGATAGACTGCAGCCGCCTATTCCGGGACCATGTGACCGAACTAGACGGCAGCAAACCATTACATGTTCGGGCGGGAACAGGAACCGGATAGAATAGGCATCTCATGACAAAGAAGTTCTACGTGGGTACTGGAATTGAGAACACCTGGATCGCGCAGGCGGACCGGCCGGGACAGCGTTCGCTCGATGTCTTCGAGCAGATGCAGCACTATGACCGGTGGCGGGAGGATCTCGAACTGGCCAAGGAGCTGGGGATCAATGCCATCCGCTATTCCGTTCCCTGGTACAGGAGCAATCCTGCGCCCGGCAAGTACGACTGGGATTGGATCGCTGAGCCACTCGAATGGCTCGTGGACAACGGCATCACGCCGGTGGTCGACCTGATCCACTACGGGACCCCGACATGGATGGACAACGCCATCCTGAACAGCCGCTTCCCGGAGTTGCTGGCGGACTACGCGCATGCGTTCGCGCAGCAGTTCGCCGGGCTCGTGAACCATTACACGCCAATGAATGAGCCGCAGGGCTCAGCACCGCCGTACTGGCCGCCCTACCTCCACGGCGTCGACGGCTGGGTCACGCTCAGCCGACCCGTGGCCAAAGCGATCGTATTGACCTCCCGCGCCCTGCGCGATGCCTGTCCGGGCTGCTGTCTGATCTCGGCTGAATCTGACCACCAACACCCGTTCGAGGCACTGACCGCCGCGGCCGGACTGCCGGACACGGTGACGGACACCACGTTTCGCTGGCGCCTCTTTCCCGCGTCGCTGGCCTACGGGAAGATTCTCCCTGATGACCCCCTGGTCCAGGCGCTGAAACGCATGGGATATGCAGACGATGATTTCCAATGGTTTCTTGAGCACGCGGAGCCGCCTGACATTCTTGGCTACAACTACTACCCGTCCAACTATTTCGACCTGGAGATCATCACACCGATCGAGGCACGCGAGAGGCTTTTCCAAGACCTGACTGAGATCCATGCTGAATTCGGACTGCCCGTCTACGTCACGGAGACCAGTTCCGGCCTCACCGACGAGCAGAAGATTCAATGGGTTCGCGCGCTCGGCGATCTCCGCAAGCAGGCCCGTGAGCAAGAGCTTCCCCTGTGCGGCATTAACTGGTGGCCGTTGTTCGAGACCATTCAGTGGGACTACAGGGACAATGGCAAGTCCGTGACAGAGTGTATCAAACCCGGCCCCGGCAGCTGGAATAACGGCCTGTATGTGATTAACAAGGAACCGGCCGCATCCCTGGAGCGGATCTCCACCGGCGCGGTGGCCGAATTCAGGACGCTGTGTGCCGACGTGCTGAAAGACACGGAATGAGCAGCTGAACAGCTGCGTCGAGCGGACGCAGACAAGCCGCGCCGCTTACGCAGGACGTTGTACATCGCCGAGCGACGCGTGAACGCGCTGGCGCAGGGAATTTGCGAAGACCGCAATCAACACAGTCGGCTATTGGCGAGCTTTGACACCTGTCCGGGCCACTGCGAAGTCCGCAAGAATCCGAATCAAGGTTGCGGGTCTTTCAAGGCCGCCAGTAGGCGCCAGTGTCCGCAACGAACGTCCATTTTAAGGCAACGAAACTTCAACCAGACGATGCACCGAATTCGGAATGCCGGCTTCCCCGCTCCGCGGGTCGCCGCCCTCCGAACTCGGTGATCTCCGCGTTGTACGTCGCCGGGCGACGCGTGAACGCGCCGGCGAGATGCTTTACGAAATCCGCGAACGAGTCGAACAGCCGGGCAACGCCTCGAAAAATTGAGATTATGATTATGATTACGAGTAAGATTATGACGGGACGGATTCGTACTA
>CAUZJQ010000483.1:0-3170 GCA_963580095.1 Lentisphaeria bacterium
CGGTCAGGCACTGAGCCAGCATGGTACGGATCTGCGACTGCTCCTCGGCCGGGAACGCGTCGATAACGCGGTCGATGGTCTTTGGCGCGTTGTTGGTGTGCAGCGTACCGAACACCAGCATCCCCATACTGGCGCAACTCAGGGCGAGACGAATGGTCTCGAGCTCGCGCATCTCACCGAGCAGGATAATATCGGGATCAGCGCGCATGGCGCCCATCAGCGCGTTGGCAAAGGAATCGCTGTGCTCACCCACTTCGCGATGGACAATGACCGACTTCTGATTCTGATGTACGAACTCGATCGGGTCCTCGATCGTGATGATGTGCTTCGTGTGATTGGCATTGATGTAATCGACCATCGCCGCCATCGTCGTCGACTTACCGCTGCCGGTCGGACCAGTGACAAAAACCAAACCGCTCTTGTACTCGCACACCTGCTTGAGAATCTCGGGCAGGCTGAGGTCGTCAAAGGTGAGAATTTTTGACGGGATCTGCCGGAGCACGGCGGCTTTCCCATGATGGTTGACCAGATAATTGCAGCGAAAACGAGCCAGCCCTTCGATCTCGTAGGCAAAGTCGAGGTCGGACACATCGCAGAACTCCTCCCAGCGCACGGGCGGGCAGATCTCGCTCAGGAGGGCATCCATGTCGGCCGTCGTCACCGGCGGCGCATCCAGCGCCCGAAGATTGCCATGAACCCGGATCTTCGGCGGCAGACCAACGATCAGGTGAAGATCCGAGCCGTTCAGGCCCAGCATCTCCTTGAGGAATAAATCGATCTTGGCCATTACTTGAACCAGCCCCCCTTCTTCTTCGATCCGGCAGTGCTCGGCATCGACGCCGGCTCGGCACTCTTCTCCGAGGCACCAGTGGCGGCCGGATTGAGGATGCGGTTAATGAACTGCTTGTCCTTGAGATGCATGAGCGCGTTTTCCTGAGAAATGCTGCCGTCCTCCCACAGTTCGAACACGGACTGGTCCATCAACTGCATGCCTTGCTGCGCACCGGTCTGCAGAACGGCAGCCAGTGTGTGGGTCTTGCCTTCGCGAATGATGTTGGCCACGGCGATCGTGTGGATCAGTATTTCGGAGGCAACCGCCAGACCGTTGACGACATCGCGCGGGATGAGTTTCTGGCAGATGATGCCGCGCAGGCTCTCTGCGGTCATCGCGCGAATCTGTTGCTGCTGGTCCGGCGGAAAGACGTCGAGCAATCGATCCAGCGTGGTGGCAGCGTCACTGGTGTGCAACGTGCCGATCACGAGATGTCCGGTTTCGGCGGCAGTGATCGCCATTTCGATCGTCTCGAGATCACGCAACTCACCGATCACAATCACATCCGGGTCCTCACGCAAAGCGCCTTTGAGCGCGCTGGCAAAAGACCGGGTGTGGGGACCGACTTCGCGCTGGGTGACGTTGCACTTCTTGGACTGGTGGACAATCTCGATCGGTTCCTCGACCGTGATGATGTGGTCTTCGCGCTTGCTGTTGATGATATCGACCAGCGCGGCGAGCGTCGCCGTCTTGCCGCTGCCGACAGGACCGGTCACCAGGATAAGCCCGTTGTGATGGTCAAGCAGATTGGTGATCGTTTTAGTGTCGCGGAAGCCGAGTTCCACGAGGGACATGATCCGATCCGGCACCAGACGATAGGTGCCGGCAACCCCCTGCTTGTGAACCATCAGGTTGACGCGGAACCGTCCGCTGTCGGGCACTGCCAGCCCAAAGTCCAGATCCTTATGAGCATCGAACTCGGCGCTCTGGCTTTCGGACAGCAGGACCGTGTTGAGTCTTGCCGAAGCTTCCGGCGACAGCGGCTTGTCGGCGACCGTCTTGATCTGCAGATTCAAGCGTACGAAGGGGATGGCCATGGCCGAAAGGTGAAGGTCGCTGGCGCCCATGCCGCGACAAACGGTCAGGAACTGACGAACGATATCGCCCACTTCGCTGTCCGTCATATTTTCAACACCGTCGAGCGACGGCAGATCGCCTGCGGAGGCGCCCATAGACATCGGCGACCCCATCGGCGACGGCGATGATTCAGGCGGCGGCGGAGATGTCCCCCCAACCGCAGCAGCGCCGATCGGTTCGTTGACGACCAGTTCCAAACTGTCGTCAGCCCCTTCAGCGCCGGTTGCGGCGCCTGTGTCGAGACCGTCTTCAAAAACGTCCCGTGGCGGTGATGATCCCACCTCGGCGTTGGTGTGGGCGTCATCCATAATCTGCTGAATGCTGTCCACATCATCGCACATCTGGTGATCGAGCACGGCCTGCGCAAACGTGATCAGGTCGACCTCGGCACCAAAAGCATCCCGAAGCTCCCGACACTGTTCGGCCGAAATAAGGTGGCGCTCCACCGAGTAATAGCAAAACCAGCTTACCGCTGCGTCCACAACCAATTTTCCTCTTGTGATGAAACTCGAAACCTTGTGCAGCTATTATACACTATCGGAGTACTGTGAAAACTATCATGCAGGAGATTTTTTAGAGCAACTCCACATCGAAGACAAACCGTTCAAGATCGAACAGCCCATAGGCGCCATGATTCTTGGCAGTATCCCACTGGTAACCTTGCTGCGCTGCCATAGTCTCCACGAACCGTTGAAAACCGACGAAACCATTTTCAGCGTGCTGGCGCACGACCGGCTGAACGGGCCAATCTGGAAGTATTCATGCTGCCGCTGCTGCTGGCGGCAATGGCTGGCTGCCGAATACAACCACCCGGAGCGCTACCGCGCCGACAACATCTATAGAAAAAAAACGGTATCGATGAAAGACGGATAGTGATTTTTATCACATGCAGAGCACAACGGCACGCAGCGGGCGCACGTGATGACAGGTACACGGTGAAACCCAGTATATTTGTATGATTCGGGCACTGCCTGCGTAGTACTGAATAATGCCCCAAACTTTTTCAATCTTCCCTCGTCAATGGGTTGAATTGAGGTGCCCTGCGGCTATGCTAAAGGTCCGTGCTGGAGTACCTTTGCATTTTTCAGCGCTGGATTGTGCGGTAAGTTTTGACGGGCAACCGAGCGAAACTGTCCCGACTCTATGGAAGGTCGGTGCGACAAGGAACAAAATACAGACGGAATACCGCCCAAATATGCCGGGCAGAATCTACTGGTAAATCTGCAACTTATTTCCGCGACGCCCCAAGCGTGGGTGGTTG
>CAUZJQ010000484.1:0-3168 GCA_963580095.1 Lentisphaeria bacterium
TGTAACCTCGGGCGTTGTAACCTCGGGCGTTGTAACCTCGGGCGTTGTAACCTCGGGCGTTGTAACCTCGGGCGTTGTAACCTCGGGCGTTGTAACCTCGGGTGTTGTAACCTCGGGTGCTGTAACCTCGGGTGCTTCAACTTCCGTCGTTGCAGCTTCCGGCGGCTTCGGGTCTGTTGCCCGCGGCTTCGGAGCGGTCGGTTCGAGAGCCTGCCAGACGATGGGCTTGCTCCCGACGTGGGCAGAGGATGGATCCTCGACCGTGACAGCGGGTTCCGGGGTGGCAATTGGTTTGGGCGCTGGTGGCGTGTTCGCGATCGGGTCGTCGGCATCCGGGACATCGATCAGAGGCGCATCCCATTCACCATCGTCGGGTAGCGGACCGGCAGTCTCGACTACGGGTTCAGGCGGTAAAAGTTGCTTGACTTCCATCGGCTTGTATTCGATGCCCATTGCCGCAGCCAAACGCTCATGCGCGCCATTCATCTCACCGATCCGATGCGCGACCCTCATTTCGGCATCCGTCAGGTGTGCCTGCTGGTGTTCAATTTTTGTCGTTGCCTTGGCCAGTGTCCGCTGATCGCGTTGCAATGACCGGATCAATTGGAGGCGCTCAGTTCGGTTGTACGGCTCGTTCGCCATCTCGGCTTTCGATTGAATTTTGTCGTGCAAGCCAAGGGCTTCCGATTCCAGAAATTCGATTTCCGACGTCAAGCGCGCCATTCTGTCAACAGTCGACGAAACCTTTTTCTGTGCCCGTTCAACCTCGGAGATCAGTTTCGAAATTTCCCTCTCCGACGTGGCCGTCGTCATCCCGATACTGAGCAACAGCATCGCGGCAAATAGTGGGAGTCGTTTGAACATGGCATTTATCCCGCACAATATGGGTTAGGAGCCGCGTTGCATGGATTTGGCTGGTCATCCTGTCTTTGCATTGGGCGGCTTTGATCATTAAGGTAACCGCTCTCTGCGCCCGCTGCAAAACAAATAGAACTGGATTTCGCCTGAACGCGTCCTGATTTATGAAACGTTACGGGTCAATTTTTGCCGGTCTTGTCGTCGTTCTGCTGCTCCTTCTCGCGTTGACAGCGATGCTGGACATCGATGTTCTCAACGATCCCGAGCCGTGGATGCGCGAACGTTCGGGCGGGGTTGCCCTTGTCGGGGTCGGGTTGCTGCTGGCAGATGTCGTCTTTCCGGTGCCATCCAGTTTCGTAATGACCGCGCACGGTCGCCTGTTCGGACCGGTCCTCGGCACCCTGCTTTCGCTTGCCGGCAGTATCGGATTGACTATGGTGAGCTACAGCATTGGCCTCGCCGGCGGTCGCTGGATGAAACGTGTCGTACCCGAGACGGAGCGCGCTGCAGTCGAACGGGTGCTCGGCCGGTGGGGCGTCGGGGTGATCATCGTGACCCGGCCGCTGCCGCTGTTTGCGGAGTCGGTCGCGGTCATGGCGGGCGCCTCGAGGATGCCGGTCTGGAAGGTGCTGCTCGCCGGTTTCGTTGGATCACTGCCTCCCGCTGTCTTCTACGCCATTGCCGGGGCACAGGCGCATAATGGGGTCAGGAGCACGGTTGTGATTGCCGTCGTTTTCGTGGTGGCTGCTGGTTTATGGTGGTTCGCCAAAGCCACTGAGGTCAGCCCGACATCAGAATGATGCGACGACGTCATTCGCCGCCAGTTCGATGATCCTTTCGGTGCGACGGTACGATGTTGTTTCCAGGAGTAGGCGGCCACCGTCACCGATGCGGTGGGACTGCAGCTGGATCTTTGGATCGGTCTTGGAAACTGCAACAACGGATTCAGCGGTCTCCCGAGTCATCTTCCTCTCCTGGGCGGTGATCAGATTCTGCTCCTGTTCCCGCTGGCTTTGGTCCGCCCGCATCAGGCCGAACTCAGTTCGGAAATGCTCATGTAGGCGGCAGAGCGATTGAGGTAGATGCCCGGAATTTTCACCTGCTGAGCTGCAGGATCAGTTTGTGTGCAGGAGCGTCAGCAGCATTTGCTCGACCGCATGCGTGCGCCGACTGTCGCTGCGGCGGCGATAGACGTGACGGAGATTGTTCAAGGAACGCACCAGGATGTAGCGCGGCGTTACCGGCTTCAACTGGCTGTCATCGAACGTATGGCCGGATTGCTCGACCAGTTGGATGCAGTCGAGATAGGACAGGCACATGCCGCGGCGGAAGGGGTCGTAGGCCGCCAGTGGTTCGCTATTTTCCAGCAACACGATGAAATGCCCGGGCAGCCCGATGCCGCGCAGGGGTACGTCGAGACGTTGTGCTATCAGCAGATAAATCGCCGAGAGGCTGATCGGGATACCTACGTGCTGGGAGAGGACGCTATCAATGAAACTGTTCTCGGGGTCGTAGTACTCCGCCTGGTTGCCGGTGAACCCGCTTTGGTCACCCAGCACCTGGGCAATGGCGTTTGCTTTCTGCAGGTGATCGTTCGCGTCGCTCCGGTCGAATTCCTTTCGGCAGGCATCCGCGAGATCCGAGAGGCAAGTGTCGATGTCGGCTGGATCAAAGTCGAGGTGCGCAAACTCGCAAAGGAAATACATGACGTCTGTGAGTGACATGGTCTGCTCGCGCCAGTCAAGCAGCCGGGTCGTGAGGCGCTGCCAAATGCTGTCGTGCAAGGCGTAATCGAGCTCGGCGGCGATATGATCGGGCTGCAGTCGGCTTTGGTTACACAACTGGCGGAGTTGTGCTTCGGGCATGCCCGAAAGCTTAGTACGCATCAGCTCGCGCACATCGCTGGCATCGTCTGCGAGCAGCGTGAAAATCGCCTCGGCAGTCTGTGAAGTCGCTTCCATCAGAGTATATCTCGGGATCTGTTGGGCGTCGAGAATCGACTCAAAAAATACAGTACGACGTAACCTATTGTCATGCAAGCGGTTATTGCGGAAGAAGTGGCCCTTAAAAAATGGTGATTTATTTTGGTTTGATCCTTGCCCAGTGGCGGTTAAGCATCTATAGTTCGTTTTCCCTTACGGAAACTCGGCGCTTTTCGGCGCTTTTCCGCGAGGGTTTTTTGCTCTTTGACAACTGAACAGTGCGATGTGCGAGCGCTTCTGATTAAGACCTAACGGAGAGAGCGTCTTGTCGATGCATGCGGCTTTGGCCGGGTGTGTTGCAGGTTGCTTTTTCCAGGTTCAATATTGC
>CAUZJQ010000485.1:0-3161 GCA_963580095.1 Lentisphaeria bacterium
TTTACCTTGCCGCCCAGCTCGGTCATTTCCCCATGCGAAATGGAAGAGACGTGGGAGTCGACATATACCAGGTTCGCCTTGCTGTAATTGGCGCCGTGCCGGGTTTTGTAGAAGCCCCAGAATGAAAAGTCGATCCGGGGCTCCTGGTAACCGTCGATATACAACATCGTGCTACTCGGCGAAACCACCGTCTGCGTCATCTGGTACGGCTCGTCGGGAATTCCGGCCCAGCAGCCGAGACCGTAGTTCATGTTGTACGTTCCCCGAATCCCCCAGCAATCGCCTATCCAGTACGAGCTTAGGTAATGATCCGGCCACAACCGATCCGGTTCGCCATCACAGAAAAAGGGATTGCTGGCGCGCGTCCCGTTGAGGCCTTCGCCCCATTGCGGCCCGTCCACGTCCAACCCGAAATACAGGTTTATGCGATAGACCCAGTCATAGGTCCGATTGCAGTCGGCCCCTTTCGGATACCAACCATGCCGCGCCGGCGGGACCCAGGAATCGAAGTCCAGCCGATACAGTGTCATCGCCGTCCCCATGTTTTTCAACTTGGCCTGGCACGCGGCACTTCTCGCCGTGTTCTTGGCGCGCTGCAGACCCGGTGCCAGCAAGGCAAGGAGGATCGCAATCACCACGATCACCACCAGGAGCTCGATCAGTGTGAATGTGCGTTTGAATGGCATTGGTTTCGACAACTCCGATAGGATTACTATAGAGGAAGCTCAACGGCAATTCCACCAGCCCATGGGCCGGATTATACCCCAAAATTTTTCACAGTTCGCCCGCGGCGCCGGTCGAGACGCTATATTCCAACCGCAACGTTGCGATTGAGGTTCGAATCTACGGGGGGGGGGTAATATCATGTTTGGCCGTATCTCTTATACATTTTCGATCATGGGTGCGAGCTGGAGGGTGCTGAAAAAGGACGGCGAGCTGCTGGTCTATGCGCTGTTGTCGGGGATCTGCATGGCGATTGTATGTGCTTCATTTATCCTGCCGGTCATCCTGACCAAATCGTATGCGCTCCCGGGACCGGAGGCGACACCGACCCAGCAGACATTGTACTGGGTTGTGGGGTTCCTGTTCTACTTCGTGAACTACTTCGTGATGACATTCTTCAACACCGCCATCGTGGGCAGCGCCGTGATTCGTATGCAGGGCGGCGATCCAAAGTTCAAGGACGGGCTCGCAGTGGCCATCAGCAAGATTCACCTGATCGCCGGCTGGGCTCTCATCGCTGCCACGGTCGGCATAATCCTGAACGCACTCGAACATCGCTTCCAGAGGGTGGGGCAAATCGTCATCAGCATAGTGGGAATGGCCTGGACAGCGGTGAGTTTCCTGGTCATCCCGGTGATGGTGGTTGAGGGGACGGGCCCGATAAAATCACTGAAGACGTCGACACGGCTGCTGCGGCAGACGTGGGGCGAGCAGGTTGTCGGCGGGTTCGGCTTCGGCATCATCTTCTTCCTCCTTTCGCTCCCCGCCATTGCCCTGCTGATCGTCGGCATATCAATGGGTGTGCCGCCGCCCGTGTGCATCGTCCTCGCCATCGCCTATTTCCTGATCGTCGCGCTGGTCCAGTCAACGCTGCGGGTAATATTCCAGGCAGCGCTTTACCTGCACGCTGCCGGCGATTACCATGACGACGAGGGATTTGACCCGGCGCTGTTCACCAACGCCATGGTCATGCGCTGACCTGAAATAACAAAAAAACGTGCTCGAGCCGAGCCAGTTCAGGATGCTCCATATCAAACCATGAAACCTCATCGCCTTGCACTAATCGGCAGCGGACATCGCGGTATCCATCTGCTGGGCAAAATGACCGCCGACCCCGCTCGAGCCGAGCTCGTGGCGATGGCGGATCCCCGGCCGGAACGGCGGGATGAATGTCTCCGGGCCTTTCCCCTGCCCCCGGAACACGCGTATCTCGATCACCAGGCGTTACTCGAGCATGCGGCCGAGCTCGGGATAGACGCCATCGTCATTGCCACAATGGCCGACACCCATCATGTGGTCGCCCGCGCCTGTATCGAGGCGGGATTGCCGATCTTTCTGGAGAAGCCGATCACCCGCACTTTCGATGAGGCTGTGGACCTGGTGCAGTTTGCCGAAGACTCCGGTGCCCGCGTGCAGGTGGGGTTCAACATGCGCTACATGCCCTTCTGCCAGACGCTCCACGACATCGTCTCCTCGGGGGTGCTGGGCACAATCCTGAGCATCAACTGGACGGAGGCCATCTCCCTGCGTCACTGGACCGAGGGGTATTCCCGCAACCCCTCCTACAACAACACCGCGAAAGTAGGCTCGTGGCTGCTGGAAAAGACCTGTCATGACCTGGACCTTTTCAACTGGCTGCTCGACAAGCGCTGCCAACGCGTCGCGTCCTTCGGCAGCCGCAGTTTCTTTCGACCGCGGCCCGATGTGCCGAAGCGGTGTACCGACGGCTGCCCGATTATCGATGAGTGCCTGTTCGCCTACGTCCCGGAGGCGGCCGAGATGTCCGCCTATCTCCAGACCGAGGAACTCGATGCCTGTGTTTACCATGTGGACGCTGATATTGTCGATCGACAGACCGCGATTTTCGAGTTCGAAGGCGGCACCACCATCAGCTTCACCCTGGTCCCGCTCGCCCCCGAGGAAAGCCGGTCGATGACCTTCCACGGAACCGAAGCGACGCTTACCGGGTCCATGGCCGCCGGCCGGATCGTAGTGGACAGCCTGAGGACCGGCGAGCAGACGGTGCACACGATAAGCTCCGCACATGAGTCGCACCACGGTGCCGATGAACCCACGGCAGCCGCGTTTCTCGATTACCTAGACGACCCCGCCAACCTCCCCAAGACCGGGTTGGACGAAGGACTGGAAGCCGTGATGATGGCGCACGCCGCGGACCGGGCGGCCCAGGAACATTGCGTAGTGGAGCTCGAACCACTGCGGCGGAAGGGAAAATCCTGATCCCGATTGATCAGCGACACCAAGCTTGCAGGACCAGGGCCAATTTGCCTGTCCCGCCACCTGCTGATCCAGGCCTGAGCATCAAAGTATCAGGGTGCCGGAAAGCAATTTACTGTGACTCTTCGTAGCGAACCTCTACGAACCCGCCGTCGGCGCCGGGCAGATGGCGCATATCCAGAAGATCGACGGGCGTATAGGGA
>CAUZJQ010000486.1:0-3160 GCA_963580095.1 Lentisphaeria bacterium
CGAACGCTGATTGCCATCGTCAGCGTCGGACTGGGGCTGGCAGTGTTCTTGTGGTCCCGCGCCTTGTTCGGTGTTCCCGGCGGTATCCTGTCCTTAACGATGTACGCCTTCAGCCCGACGATGCTGGCCCATGCACGGCTGGGCACAACCGACCTGATGACAGCGGCATTCTTCACGTTGAGTATCGCCTCGGTGTGGGCTGCAATGAACAAGTTGACGTGGTTGCGCGCACTGGGCAGTGCAGTGGCGCTGGCGGGACTGTTCCTGTGCAAGTTGACGGCGATTCTGGTGGTGCCAATGCTAGCGTTGCTGGCTTTGATCTGCGTCTTTCACAACCGGCCGCTACCGGTGATGATTTCTGCCCGTCGGCATTGGTCTGCGGACAGCGTGCGGGCGCGCTTGCTGGCGGTGGCGGTGTTGCTGGCCATTCAAGCGACGGTTATTTACGCAGGTGTCTGGTGCGCTTACGGCATGCGCTACCACACCTTTGTGTACAAGGTCACTGGCAACGAAAAACTCACCGAGACGCATCAACCGGATTCGTCAGTGGATCGTTGGGAGTTGCAATACGGCGATCGGCATACGCTAAAGGAGATCGTCGAGTTTTGCCGACGGCACAAACTTTTCCCGGAGATGTATCTGTATACGATCGCCATGGGTATCCAGACCACGGCTCAGCGTGAGGCGTTCATCGACGGCGAACATAGTATGACCGGCTTCAGGCGTTTCTTTCCGCTGGCGTTTCTGTACAAGACCCCACTGCCTGTATTGGGGCTGCTGGCGGCAGCACTGGCGGCATTGCTGATGAGCCGGCGTTGGCGACGGCTGACGGGTGCGGGCGCGGCTCCGGCAATTTCGTTGCGGGCCCGGTTCGGAAAAGCGCTCTATGCGACGCTGCCGATCTGGGTGTTGCTGGTTGTCTACTGGTACTTTGCAATCAACGCGTCGATCAACATCGGCCACCGCCATATCCTGGCGACCTATCCGCCGCTGTTCGTATTGTGTGGTGCGGCAGCCGGTCTGTTCAGTGCCAGGCAACGATTGGTGCGATGGTTGGTGCCGGTGCTCGCCGGGCTGCTGGTTGTTTGTTCTCTGCGGATTTTTCCGCATTACCTGGCCTACTTCAATTCGCTTGCCGGCGGTCCGGGTAACGGCTATCGGCATCTTGTCGACAGTTCGCTCGATTGGGGCCAGGACATCGACAACCTACGCATCTGGCTCGACCGCAATCGCGGCACCGAGGCTGTCTACTTCTCCTGGTTCGGTAATGGGCCGCCGCGGTATTACGGTATCGATGCCCATGCATTGCCGTTCGAGACCCTCGGCTATGCCGGCTATCGCAGCATCGGCACTGGCAGCCTGACTCCCGGCATTTACTGTATCAGCGCTACCATGCTGCAGCAGGTGTATTTCCCCGGGCTTCGGGCGTGGACGCCGGAGCTGGAGGATGAGTACCGCAAGATGTTGCCGGAGATGGGCGCTTTCGAAGAAGTGTCGCCGAGTGACACAGTTGGTCTGCGTGAACAATTGGCAAGTCGAAGCCCGGCATTTGCCCGCGACTTTGACCGATTCCAACGGCTGCGCTTCGCGAAGCTCTGTGCCTGGCTGCGCGACCGGGACTGTGAAGACCACGTCGGTTATTCGATTCTGATCTACCGTCTGGATGCGGAAGATCTCGAGCAGGCCCTGCGTTGACTGAAACTCGGGAAGGCAGGGGGCCTTGCGCAGGGGCGGCCTGGTGCTATCTTCGCGGGTTGCTTTGTATCACGCTTCGCACTTTACCGGAGATCAACCATGTCGATCACTGCAAAACAGATTACGCAACTGGAATCATACGACTCCGCTACGGTTCAGAACGCCGCCGTTCTGGTGCAGGGGTTCGTCGATGTTGCCGGTGACTATACCGATCCATCCATTTCACGATATACCGAAACCCGTCGATGCGTCGTCGGTGTTGCTGCCACATCGACGTGGACCCCGATTAATGCTGTTGCCGACCCACGTGCGGACGCTGACTTCTGGGAATGCATCGAAGCTGAGGTGGCGCCGGTAATTGCGGTGATGAAGGACGTTGACAGCGATCGACTGCGCGGCGCCATCCTCGGCGATGTCATGGCGAATATCATGGTTGCACTCGGTGCGTGCGGTGCAGTTGTCGACGGCAATGCCCGTGATGTCCCGGGAATCGATGATGCTGGTTTGAACATGTGGGCGCGTGCGCGTGTGCCGGGACACGGCCCGTTCAGTTTAATTGAACATAGCATCAAGCTCGAAGTGTGCGGTTTGCGGATCTCACCGGGTGATGTGCTTGTCTGTGATGACGACGGCATCACCCGAGTGTCACCCGAAATCGTTGATGACGTTATCGACGCCTGTGCCGCGGTACGCGATAAAGAGTCGCGTCATGTGGCGCTGACTCAATCACCGGATTTCACGGCATCTGTCTGGCGCGAATACAAGAAGAACAATTTTAGTTGACGTCGTAATAAGCACTAACATTTTACCTATTAATTTCCAAACATGGACGAACTTAAGTGATGAAAAAAATTGTTGTGACCGGCGCTAAAGGCGGAACCGGCGCGAGCATCGTTGACGTGCTGCGTGGACGCGGCTATGACGTGTTGAGTACAGACCTGGTTCCGAGCGTGGAGGAGGATTTCAAGCAGTTCGACCTGCGCGACGCCGCTGGAATGAGCGATGTGTTTGCGGGCGCTGACGGAGTCATTCATTTCGGCAGTCCGCCGGGTGATACGCAGTTCTCGACGACCGAGGCATTTCACCAAATTGCGGTCGCCGGATTTAATGTGTTTCAGGCGGCCAGGAACACGGGAATCAAGCGAATTGCCTGGGCCTCGAGTATTGAGCCGTACGGTGATCTGACGCTGCATCCGTCTTTGCCTGTGACCGAGGACGGTCCGCTCGCGCCGCCGGGAATCTATGGCAGCTCGAAGCTTGTGCTGGAGCGTCTGGCAACGGATTTCTGCCAGTGGCACGACATGTCGATCGCCGGGTTTAGGCTCACGCGGATTTTCTACAACAACGATTTCGGCCGGAACAAGCTGAAACAATTCGTTGATGATGAAGGGCTGGGCGGCGATTGCCTGTGGTCCTACATCGATGCACGGGACGTTGCGACGGCCTGTCTGGCGTGGCTCGAATC
>CAUZJQ010000487.1:0-3140 GCA_963580095.1 Lentisphaeria bacterium
CCACCGGAAGGCCGCATCCAGGAATTGGCAAGCTACACGCTTCAGCTCTCGCTGGAAGTCGAGAACACGCCGACGCGTAATACGCGTGTGCTGAAGATGAACTGAAACCGTGGCGCTTCCAGAAGCATAAAAAGCGCTGTTCAGCGGCATGCCAAAAGTTTCGCCCCTCACGGGTTCCGAATATCGACATGGCGCCCGCTTTCGCCGGCCAAAAGTTTCGGAAATACATCGCAAATCATACGGGAACCGGTCGGCATATCCGGCATACGCTCCGTGCCGCGGGCGTTCCGCAATTGGTTGACGGTCGGATATTTTTCCGCGTCGACAGTCTCGCAAAGGTATTCCTGCATTGCGGTATCGACGATACCCGGGGCCAGCGATGTAATATGCGTGTCGGGATGCTCGGCAGCATAGACGCGGGTCAGCATATCCAGTGCGGCCTTGGATATTGAGTAACCGCCCCACCCTGCCATGGCATGTATTGCTGCGCCCGATGACATGGTCACCACCTGAGTGACCGTTGCAAGGTTCGCAAAAAGCCAGTCAAGGATTGCCTTGTTCGACCATACATTGACCTGCATGATCGAAGTAAGATTCTCGATCGTGTCCACATCGAGGTGCTGCATGGTGCCGAAGACCGCGGCATTGAGCACCACCAAGTCGAGCGCTCCGACATCACCAAGCAATTGGCTGAGGCAGTCGGGAATTTCATCGCGGTGTGCCAGGTCACAGGGCACGTGAGAAAAATCGTCCGACCGAAATTGCTCGGGAAGGCGACGGCTGAGACCGTAAACACGCCAACCATCAGCCAGAAGGCAGTCCGTCAGGCCAGCCCCGATACCGGTGCTGACTCCTGTAATAAAAGCATGTTTAATTTTTACCCCCCCCGATCGAACCTGGTTAGGCCTGGTGCAGAGCAGAACCCAGAGAGCTTGTGCGGATCTGTTGGGACTCACCTTGCAGCAAAACAATCGTCAATTGAATTAGGCCCACGGCTGCCTACACTATACCCTGTTGCAATACGGCTCCAATTTGTCCTGTCAGGCCTTTCATGTTTTCGATCGTTCAATTTTCTGCATATAGACCTGGCCGGCACGTAACAGGTTGCGCAAACACGGGAAGGACGTCGCGATGAGTACAAAAGAGTGTTCCATGATTGATGTCGCTCCAACCGTCTGTGCTGCCTTGCAGTTGCCTGCCCCCAGGCAAGCCAAAGGCGCTTCCATTCCAGAGGTAGTCACTGATCTCGCAGACGTGGACAGAGTAGCGGTTCTGGCCCTTGATGCTCTGGGAATGTTTGCCTGGAATCTCTGGAAAGCCGAGATGCCGTATCTGAGTTCGCTGCGTGCTCGAAACAGCATCACGCTTCGTTCTGTCATGCCTTCCATAACACCGGTGAACTTTGCGACAATGGTGACGGGAACCGATCTGGCCGGGCACGGGATACAGGCCAAACAAGATGACTTCGCTTGCGAAACGATTTTTGATGTCGTGCGAGAAGCCAAGGGCAAAAGCGCTGGGGTGGGGTTGGATGGCTACACCGGGTGTAAACTGTTGGGACGATGTGCCGACATTCTGGGTAACGCCGGCAATCTGTCAGATGATGCGGTGGCAGATAAGGTCATCGAGATTGCCGACAGTGCACGACCGGAATTTCTGATCGCCCAGTTCGGCAAAGTGGATGATGTTTTTCATCAGCATGGTCCATCAAACCCATTGGTCGTCCCCATGTTGAAAGGGACCGATACACGCTTGGTGAGATTGGTTGAGCATCTCAAGCCGCTGGGGTATGGCATTGTGATACTGGCGGATCATGGACAGCACGACGTGACCGAATTCGCTGATGAAGGAATCCTCGGGATCCACGGGACCGACAGTCCCGAAGATTGCCTGGTACCATGCACGTGGCTATGAGACAAATGGTCAGTCAAGTAATGCCGGAGGGAGGCAGTGTGACAGAATCACGATGCGGAATCAGTCTCCGCGCAGATCGATTTCCACTGACTCAGTGCAGTAAATCCAATAACCCACGCCCGGCTGCAATTCGGCGGCCGGCGACACCGCTTCTATAGTGCCGGTCGTGCGACTCAACTCCCATATGACTTGAACCCCGGCCTCCAGCAGGCTTAGGGCAGTCACCACGTGCACCGGCGACAACACCTGCCACCCAGCCACTGTCTGAACGATCCCGTCTGGTTCGACGCCGGACACTTCGACGGCTCGCTCCTCCGCCCCGCCGTAAACGAAATAGCCGGTCTCCGGCACCGCCGGGTCATTTGGCGAGACAAGGATAAAGCGGTCGTCATATGGGTCCCACCGCCAGGTTGGCTCAGCAAGCTCTCCATCTCTGCCGACATCGAACACCTCGCCCATAGTCTTGCCACTGATAACCGGCAGGCCGAGCATCGTCCACTCTGGTGCGACTGTCACGTCCTCATTCACGACAGGCCCCAGGCTGATCTGGAATGTCCGCGGCGAGGCAATTGCTGGGATCTCTGTGGTCGTCAACATATCGATGCCGGCATCGATCGATATCGTGTCGCTCACTTCGTGCAAATAGATAGCGCCGGGAAGCGTAATGCCGGCAAACTCCCAGGACATTGTCGTTTCATCCGCAAGAGGCACGTCAACCACAACCATCCAATGACCCGAGGCTGCCTGCGGATGCATTTCCAACTGGAAATGATCATCGCCCGATGCCAGATAATTGTCAATTGCAGCGCTGCTTACCGGAGACACGACATCGAGCCCATCGTGCCCGACTGCCGCAGCGCCGTTCTGGCCAAAAACAAGGCTACTGTTGGCAACCGATCCCGAGAAATTGAGCGTCAGCATAAAGTTTGGCGGACCGTCGTCATCATTGATGGTGACCGCAGCGGTCGCATGTGCAATATCAGCATTGACTTCTGCTGACAGCTGTACATCGAACGATTCTGGATCTTCCGGCTCAGGGTCGTTGACAATATCAACATTCACCGTCTTGTCACCAGTCTCGGTCGACGCCCAGGTGACAACCGAGTCATACGACTCATAGTCCTCGGCAGCCAGGGCCGTACCCGGAACCGTCGCGAGATTCACCGACACGACCGCTTCGGCACGCCCGGTCAGGGTAATCGTCACCGCAACGGAACCGTCCGATT
>CAUZJQ010000488.1:0-3110 GCA_963580095.1 Lentisphaeria bacterium
GAGTTGAAGCTGCTGAATGGCCTCAAAAGCGATTCGTTGCAGATCGGGCAGGTCCTGATCCTGCGGTCAGCTACGGCCGCGAAGTCGCTGCCCCAGAGCCATTCTCGCCGGCAGCAGGTGGGTGCTTTGTCGCCCACACGAATGGCCGTCGATGTGCAGGCGATACCCCGGCCGATCCCGGCCGTTGCCATCAGGCGTACGATGGAGCACGATATCGACGAGGGCGATTCGCTGGCTCATATCGCGGCGTTGTACAGCGTCCCGCTGGCGCTCTTGAAGCAGGTCAATCCCGGTATCGAAAGCGATGCCGATCTCAAGTCCGGCATGCAACTCAGGATTCCTATCGAGGAATAGGCCACACGTCCGGTATTCTTACAGGGCCGCCCGTAATATTTGCGGGCGGCCCTTTTCTTTTTGTCGGCGGCGGTTGTCTCATTTGCCGATGCGATGTATCGTAATTCTAGCAATACCGGTAAGGGTGCCATTGGCCCAGCCCAGCCGGAGAAAACATTGCCTACAGGTTGAGGAGACGAAAAATCCCTGCCATGATGCACGTCAATCCATCTTCATTCAACTGTTCGGAAGTGGAACGATTCCTCTATGAGTATGTCGAGCGCGAGCTGGACGCCAACATTCTCATTGCTCTCGATACTCACATCATCTCCTGCCCTGATTGTCAAAAACTGACCGACAGTTATCGCGAGGCGAAAGAGACACCACGTGAGCACTTGATGCAGCCGGTCGCGATACCGTGCGACATCAAGTTCGAGATTGTCGAATCGCTCAGCCAGACCGGCCAGTGACCGACGCCTGCTTTGTTGCCCTCGACTTTCATCAGGACCAACCGGGCAAAACCCGGATCTTTCGCTCTGACGTACCGCCTGTCATCGCGTATTGCGCCGACGATGTTCTTCCCTGTCTGCAGACTGTTGAAAACGTTGTCCGTGATGGCCGCCACGCCGTAGGGTTCATTGCCTATGAAGCCGCCGGCGGCATAGATCCCGATTTGCTTACGCCGCAGCCCGACGGTAATCTGCCGCTGCTGTGGTTCCTGCTGTGCGACGAACCTGCAGTTACCGACGACCTGCCCGACGTCCGGCGCGGTGACCCCAGCGCTGCAGTGCCTGCTCTCGATGACTGGCAGTTCAGCGCTGATCAGCAGGTCTACGACACGGCCTTCGACCAGGTCATGCAACACCTCCGTGACGGGGAGACGTATCAGATAAACCTGTCCTTCCGCGCCTGTTCGCAAGTCAACGGCAGTGTCACCGACTTGTACCGCAACATGCGCCGAGCCCAGCGCGCCGAATTCTGTGCCTGGATCCACTCCGACGACTGGGACATACTCTCGGCCTCGCCGGAGCTTTTCCTGGACCGCCGCGGCCAGCATCTGGTGACGCGTCCGATGAAGGGCACGCGTCCACGTGGCTTGTCCTCGGCTGAAGACATCACAATTGCCGGGGAGCTGCAGAGCAATGACAAGGATCGCGCTGAAAACGTCATGATTGTCGATCTGCTGCGCAACGACCTGGGCCGGGTCGCTGAGTTCGGCTCCGTTCGCGTTACCGATCTGTTCCGCGTCGAACGATATCCCACCATTTGGCAGATGACCTCGACAATCGAAGCTGAACTGCGGCCTGAAGTGACGTGGACCGATATCCTGCGGGCGACATTTCCGTGCGGTTCCGTAACCGGTGCGCCGAAGGTCAGGACCATGGAGATCATTACCGATCTGGAAACCGTGCCGCGCAATGTCTACTGTGGGACGATCGGCTGGCTGCGCCCAGGCGGCGATGGCACCTTCAACGTCGCCATTCGCACGTTGACGATTGACCAGCAAGGGCAGGCAACCTACCCGATCGGCAGTGGGTTGGTTGCAGACTCGGAGAGTGCCGGCGAGTATCGGGAGTGCCTGCTAAAAGCAGCAGTGCTCGGCGATCATCCGGCACCGCCGTCTGGACTGGTCGAGACCATGCGTTTCGAGCCGGGTACCGGCATCTATCTGTTGGAGCGTCATCTTCACAGGCTACGTGAGTCGGCCGACTATTTCGGCTTCGAGATGCCGGAGCTGTTACAGCCGGACTTGCAACAACAGCAAACGTGCTGGACAAGTCCGATGCGCGTGCGCGTCGTGGTCGAGGTATCCGGCAGCTATACGATCGAAACGACGCCGTTGCCCGTAGACTACGGCGCTCGTCTCGTTACAGTTGCCTTGGCCATCGGTCCGGTCGACAACGACGACGTTTTCCTGTATCACAAAACGACGAGCCGCTCGGTGTACGAGCGCGCTGCTGCCGCTGTCGATACGGATGATGTCATTCTCTTCAACAAACGCGGCGAGGTCACGGAAACCAGCGTTGCGAACATTGCAATTCAAACCGAGGTCGATGGTGACTGGTTAACGCCGCCGATCGCCTGCGGGTTGCTGTCGGGGACTATGCGCGAAGAGCTTCTGGCCCGCGGGGAGCTTCAGGAGGGCATCATTCAGGTCGGTGATTTACATACTGCCGCAGCCATCAAGTTGTTCAACTCCGTGCGCGGAGAATACCCGGCCACGTTCATCACCGACTGAGTCACATATCGACGCCGGCTCCAAGGTTCAACCCGACCCACCGTCGGATCAGCTGAAACGGGTTCTGAGCCGATAACGATCCGATTTCAAAGGTCGTGGAAACGCCCTTGCGTCTTTCCCTCAACACCCAGCAGAGTGCCGAAGCCGAACGCCTCATCAGCGCGGACTCGAATACAAACCGACTGGCGTGGCTTCCGTACACGCTTGAACTGATTTCTTCTATTGAAAAGAGTTGGTGAGTCCGAATCTCGAGATTGCTTACCCGCCAGCGGTCAGATCACAGATCTTCAACGCGCAGCAGTACCGGTTCGCCGTTGACGACCTCCAGTCCGGCAATCTTCTGCAACGCTGACTGCACGTCCTTCTCTCTCGCGACGTGAGTCATCAGAACCACCTGTACCGGCTCGGTTGTCTCTTTCTGCAGGATACTGGCAATACTGATATTTGATTCGCCGAAGATGTGAGTGATGCGGGAGAGCACATCGGGCTTGTCTTCGACCTGCAGCCGGATGTAATATCGGCTGTGGACGTCGTCGAT
>CAUZJQ010000489.1:0-3070 GCA_963580095.1 Lentisphaeria bacterium
TGCGAGCTTCTTCTCGTAGTTGCCGACCCGCTCTTTGTCGAGTTCGTCGTGATGGGCGCTGAGCCGGTCGAAATAGTGCTGACAGGCTCCCCTGAAGCGCTCCCAGAGTTTCTCCTCCTTCTTGCGTTCGCACGGGCCGGCTGCTTTCCAGTCAGCTTGCAAACGTTTCATGGCGTCCGTTGTGGTGCCCCAGTCCTCGGAGTCCTTGAGTGCTTCGGCCTGCTCAGAAAGTTCTTCCTTGCGTTTCCGGCTGTCCTTGCGTGCGTCGCTGCGAATTTTGTAGTGGTCCCGGCGTTTCTCAAAAAACTCGTTGCAGACATCCTGGAAGCGTTTGTTGATGCCCATCGACGCTTTCGGCACGTGCCCGATGCCTTTCCACTCTGCCTGGATCGCCTGCGCCCTTTCTTTCGCTGTGTCCTTCGTGCAGTCGTCCATCAGGCCGGTGAACTCATCCAACAATTTTTGTTTCTGCTCGAGATTCTCCTTGCGTTGTTTATCCTGCTCGTCGAAAAAGACCTGGCAGCGGCTGTACTGCTCGTCGCAGGCGGTCTTGAATCGCTTCCAGATGTCGTCCGACTGCTCACGCGGTACGGGGCCGATGGTTTTCCATCGCTTGTGCAGCTCCTGGATCGTCTTCGCCATCTTCGGGTAATCACTGTCTTTTGCGAGTGCCTCTGCTTTGGTGCAGAAGTCCTGTTTCTGTGTCAGATTCGCCCAGCGGTCGAGGTCGCGGCCGCGGTAAAATTCACGGGAGCGCTGGCGGAATTTATCGGACAGTTTCTTGAAGCGCTTCTCCAGCGGCTCACGGGCGTCATTATCGACCATGCCGACCTTTGACCAGGCTGTCTGCAGCTCGCGCCCGGGTGTTTCTACTTTGGCGATGTCCTCGGCGCCGAGGATTGCTTCGAAGGCAGTGCAGATTTCTTCGAGCTGTTTTAGGTTGTCGGCCTTTGCCTGTGCCACCGTTTCGCGGTGCTCAGTCAATCGTGTGCGTGCAGTGGTGATGGCGGTGTCGAACGTGGCGCGCACCGCATCGGCGTCGTCGCCGGTGCACTCGACTGCGGTCATTTCTTCGGTGAGTTTGTCGAGTTGCGATTCGAGATCTGCGAATGCCTCAGACGTCGATAGTTCGACGGCGCGATTGCACAGGGTCTGGAGGATTGGCATCGCGTCGTCGTGTGCTTTCTGCTCCGCGCGCTGCAGCAGTGTGGTGTCGTGGAAAGCCTGGGCGGCTGTGTCGATCCGTATCTGGAGCTGCAGGTATTCGTCGTCCGGCACCTCCGGCGCGGTTTCCCATTCGGCGCGGTGCCTGTCCAGTTCGGTAGCTGCGGCTTCGTCCATCCGTCCGATCAAGGCCTCGACAGCGGTGCAGATTCGTTCGCACTCAGCGATGTTATAGGCACGCAACTCGGCACGCTTGCGGTCTTGCGCCTGCACCTCGAGAAATTCCTGGTGCCGCCGGTGCAGCTCGTTGAGTGCGTGGTCGAGGCCTGAACGGCGCGGGTCTTCCCGGCTCGGGTCGAGATCGGCCCAGCGCGACTGCAGTTCCTTGAACTTCGCGAAGGCGAATTCCCAGTTCCAGGAATCCATCATCTTGCGGGCCGTGTCGTACAGTTCCTGCAGCTCGATTTCACGTAGCTGCTCGGCTGACGGGCGGTTGCGTTCTTCGATGATTTCGTCGATCTTTTCCTGAGCAGCATGGCGCACTCGGGTGTTCGATGCATTGCGCGCAATACGTTCGAGGACGGTGTCATCGTCAATGCGTTCGACGACGTGCAGGCCGAGGGCTTTCCCTGTGTTGGCGATTGTCAGTCGGGACAGGCGCGTCGGACACATGATGCGTTTGACCGTGGCGAGCCGGATGTCATCGTGTTCGGTATCGACGACGATGCTGGACAGCACGTCTTCACAACTGATACGTTCGAGAATCGGCTGACAGGTTGCGGTATCCGGGGAATCGAGGACCGTGCTGCGTAGATGCTGATCGATCTTGACGGTCAATGCGTCGAGCACATCGCCATCGGTGTCCGTGGCGGCGATCTGCTCCAAGGTGGCCTGGTCGTCAATTCGCGCCACTGCGGCAAGACGGATCTTCGGATCCTCATCTGTGGTCGCGATTTCAGTCAGTTTGTCGCCGTCCTGGTCGGTCAGCTCCGCTACCGCCTGGAGGCGGACTTCCGGATTACTGTGTTTCCATTTCGGTCGTAAGAGGTCGCCTAAGGCCATGTCAAAGTAAGTGCTTGCGTGGACTCACAGGGAGCCGCACACGCTTGATTGCCGATTCAATGCCGGAGGTCCGGGGAGAAAGACTAGGGATATGATAACCGCGAAACCGCGTCGCATCAAAATTCAGATGTGGCTTTGCCCACATTTTTTCCCAGTCAGGGCTTATTCACGAACTTTCTGTTGTGAGCGCTCAGATGGGTACTTCCGCGCCGAAACTTTATGAATAAGCCCAAAGTCATGTGAACTCGAGGACGGACTGCAGGTAATCCTCTGGTGCGTCGAAGCCGAGCAAGTTCAGGCATGTGGCGGAAAGGCTGGTGATGCCGAGGTCGTCACGCTTGGTCATCGTGTACTCGCCATCGTAGAGGAAGTCGTAGATGATGCAGGGCACGGGATTAAGCGAGTGGCTGGTCTTGGCCTTTGGCCGGCCCTGGTTCATGAGGACCTCATCGTTCTTGCGCTCGTACATTTCGTCGGCATTGCCGTGGTCGGCGCAGATGACCATGACGCCGCCGGCCTTCTCGACAACCGGCATCAGCCGTGCCAGGCAGAGATCGACGACCTCAATGGAGATTTCGGTCGCCAGGAGGTCGCCGGTGTGCCCAACCATGTCGCCGTTGGGAAAGTTGATGCGCGCAAAGTCGAAGCTGCCGGCCCGGATTTCGTTGATGACAACGTCCGTAACCTCGGCGGCCTTCATCCACGGGCGCTGCTCGTACGGTACCAGGTCGGAGGGAATTTCGACGTAGCTCTCCAGGGCGTCGTCGAACTTATCGGTACGGTTGCCGTTGAAAAAGTACGTGACGTGCCCGTACTTCTGAGTTTCGCTGATGGCCAGTTGGCG
>CAUZJQ010000490.1:0-3041 GCA_963580095.1 Lentisphaeria bacterium
ACGCGGCGTATGACATACAGCTTGCGCTCGAACGCCGCATCGTCGGCGAGTCCGGTGCTGCGGCCGATAAAGATCTGTCGCAGCCGTGGCTCAGCCAGGCGCGCCACGTCGCCGATGACGCTGCTGTCCGGCGTAATCTCGCGCCAGCCCAGAAAGTCCTGACCTTCGGTCCTGACGATTTGCTCGAACTGTTCGACGCAGTACTGGCGTTGCTGGTCATCCTGCGGCAGAAAAACAAAGCCCATGCCGTATTCGCCGACGTCCGGAAGTTGAATGCCGATACCGCCGCAGGCGTTCTGCAGAAACCGATGCGGCAGTTGCATCAGAATGCCGGCGCCGTCGCCTGTTGTTGCGTCGCAACCGCAAGCACCGCGATGGGTGAGGTTGACCAGAATCTCGAGCGCTTTCTCGATGATACCGTGGGATTTTTCACCCTTCAGATTACAGATGAAGCCGACCCCACAAGCATCGTGTTCGTTGGCTGGCGAGTACATGCCTTTTGGTGGGGGGAAATGCTTATATTTCATGATCTTTTTGTCCTTGCCGTTTTTCTCGGAGGAAAAAAAAACACAGAGTGTCGTCACTCCATGTTTCCGAACAAGATTCTGTTTTACGTGGTCAATTCAGCTTCGAGCGGCAATCCCTTTCTCCAGGATCGACAGTTCTCGGACCAACACGCGTTATTCGCAAACACACGTCACCACCTGTTGATTCTGGCGGGGGAGATATTATAGCGACGGAACAGGCTGATACAACAACTTTCGTAGTTAATCAGCTGCCGTTGAGTGCGTTCAACGCCAGGATCAGCGCCTGCGTACCGTCGCGCCCATGGCCCTGGGCCTTGACGGCGGTATACAACTGGTGCACCAACGCCAGGCCCGGCAGAGCCAGGTCCAGTGCCGCCGCTTCCTCCAGCGCGATCCCCATATCCTTGATGAAATGCTCGACATAAAAACCAGGGTCGTAGTCCTTCTGCACAATGCGCGGCCCGAGATTGTTGATTGCCCATGAACTCGCAGCGCCGCTGCCGATGACGTCGATCACCGCCTGCTGGTCGAGCCCGACCGTGCTCGCATACATCAGTGATTCGCAGACTCCGACCATTGTCCCGGAAATGAGGATCTGGTTGCACATTTTCGTGTGCTGACCGGCCCCGCAGCCTCCCATCAGGGCAATATTCTTGCCCATCAGTTCGAACAGCGGCTGGACCTCGTCAAAAACCGCCTGCTTCCCGCCCACCATGATTGCCAGCGCGGCGTTTCTGGCGCCGACGTCGCCGCCGGAAACCGGGGCGTCCAGGCTACCGATGTTCTTCGCTGCTGCGGATTCCTCAATCTTCACCGCCAGGCTTGGCTGGCTGGTTGTCATGTCGACGACGATCCGGCACGGGCCGTCCGCCGCCAGGACACCGTCGTTGCCCAAGTAGGTGGACTCGACGTCGCGCGGGAACCCGACAATACTGAAGACGATTTCGCTGTTGGCAGCGACAGCTGCAGGGGTGTCGCACCAGGAAGCGCCGTCGGCGAGCAGGGCGTCCGCCTTGGCCCGCGTTCGGTTGAAAACTGAAAGCTCGTGGCCGGCTGCATGTAAGTGGCCAGCCATCGATGCACCCATCACGCCGGTGCCGATCCATCCGATTTTCATGAGATCACCTCGTAGGAGTGTTCAGGGTTCGACGGCTACCCTATTCCCAGGATGGGAGTTGTCAATGTTCCGCAGTGTGAAGCTCTTTGCAGTGCAAGTTTTCTGCGCGGGCGTTCGGCCGCCGTACCGGGAACGCTTGTTCGGAAAGCTGTTGCGCTATCCGAAAAAGCCGTGGCACAGTGGGACAGCCTGTCGCATGGCGTTGACTCGCCGTGTCACAGGTGTGGGACATTAGCGATATCGAAGAACGAAGATATACAATTACAATTATCTGAAAATAAGCAAGTTAACTATTAATTTACAATTTTGGCGCGGTGTTTGCTTGAATTCCATTTCTTCGCAATTTGCGAATACGACCAACCGAACAACTCCCCAACCACAACGGAGGCCAACATGAAAATCAAACCCCTCGGCGATCGTATCCTCATCGAAGACATCGAGGAAACAGAGCAGATGAAAGGCGGTATCGTCATTCCGGACAGTGCCAAGGAAAAGCCCCAGGAAGCCAAGATCGTGGCGCTCGGCACCGGCGGTGTCGATGACAACGGCAAAAAGATCGAATTCGATGTCAAAGTTGGCGATCTGGTACTTACAGCCAAGTACGGCGGCACCGACGTCAAATGCGGTGACAGCGAGTACAAAATCCTCAACGCCAGCGACATTCTGGCGATTGTCAACTGATACCTGTTACCAAAACCGCGTGTCCTGCCGTTGCCGCATGGCGAAGGCTGGACACCTGATCCCAACCATCACTACAGGATATTCTTATTATGGCAGCTAAACAGCTACTCTTCGACGAAGAAGCTCGTCGCGAACTTCTCATCGGCGTCGAAAGCCTCAGTCGTGCCGTCCAGGCGACACTCGGCCCCAAAGGGCGTAATGTCGTGCTCGACAAGAAATTCGGCTCACCCACGGTCACCAAGGATGGCGTCACCGTCGCCAAGGAGATCGAACTCGAAGGGCCGTACCAGAATATGGGCGCCCAAATGGTGCGTGAAGTCGCCAGCAAGACTTCAGACATCGCCGGCGATGGTACCACCACTGCCACGGTGCTCGCGGAAGCCATTTTCCGCGAAGGCCTGAAGAATGTTACGGCCGGTTGCAACCCGATGAGCCTCAAGCGCGGTATTGACAAAGCCGTCGTAGCCATCGTCGCGAAGCTCCGCCGGTCCAGCAAGAAGGTCGAGGATCGCGCGCAGATTGCGCAGGTTGCGACAATCTCCGCCAACGGCGACGTCACGATCGGCGAGATCATTGCCGACGCGATGGACAAGGTTGGCAAGGACGGTACGATCACGGTCGAGGAAGCCAAGAGTATTGAGACGTCCCTCGACGTCGTCGAAGGCATGCAGTTTGACAAGGGCTATCTGTCGCCGTACTTCGTCACCGACCAGACT
>CAUZJQ010000491.1:0-3015 GCA_963580095.1 Lentisphaeria bacterium
ACGCCGAGTTGCGCCCGTACCAGGTGGAAGGCTTTAGTTTTCTTTGCCACTTGTCCAAGTTCAAGCTGGGCGGAATTCTCGCGGACGACATGGGTCTGGGCAAGACGCTGCAAACGCTTGCCTGGCTGTTGTGGCTGAGGACCAGTCGCCGGAAGAATGCCAAGACCAAGCCGACGTTGGTTGTCTGTCCCGCCTCGGTTTTGCACAACTGGCGTCGTGAATCGGAACGGTTCACCCCAAAGATGAAGGTGCTTGTCTTGGAGAGCGGCCGAGCCCGGCACAACCTTCGCAAGCGAATCCCCGACTACGACATCGTGGTTACCAATTATTCAATCCTTCGCCGTGACCTTGACGAGTTGGCCAAGTTTGCCTTCCGCGCCATCGTGCTCGACGAGGCGCAGTTCATCAAGAACCCCGGCGCGCAGGTGACCAAGTCGGTCAAGGAACTCAAGGCCGACCACAAGTTGGCGCTGACCGGCACGCCGATCGAGAACCGCATGCTCGATCTGTGGAGCATCGTAGATTTTGTCCAGCCCAACTATCTCGGCAACCAGCAGCATTTCAGCCAGGTTTACGATTTGCGGGCGTCGGAAAAAGACGAGAACGCCGCCCGGCTTGGGCGCAAAAAGCTCTCAGCCAAGCTGCGACCGTTGTTGCTGCGCCGCGTCAAGAAACAGGTCGCCAAGGATCTGCCGGACCGCATCGAGCAGCGGCTAGACTGCGAGCTGCCCGAAGAGCAGCGCAAACTGTACCTCGCCGAGTTGAAGCGCAGCCGTGAGCAGGTGATGAAAGCCGTCCAGCAGAAGGGCGTTGCCAAGAGCAAGATGCACGTGCTTGCTGCGCTGACACGGTTGCGGCAGATTTGTTGTCATCCCGGCCTGGTTGGCAGCGACACGGAATCCGGCAAAATGGACACGCTATTCGAGCTGGTTGAACCGCTGCTCGAGGAGGGGCATAAGGTGCTGGTGTTCAGTCAGTTTGTGCGGATGCTGCAGATTCTAGAGAAGGAATGCTCAGACCGGCAGATGCCCACCTATATGCTGACCGGCGAAACCAAAAACCGGCAGGATGTCGTGAATGATTTTCAGGAGGCCGAGTCGCCGTCGGTGTTCCTGCTCAGTCTCCGGGCGGCCGGCACCGGCCTCAACCTGACGAGCGCCAGTTACGTGGTCATTTACGATCCGTGGTGGAATCCCGCCGTCGAGGCGCAGGCGATTGACCGCACGCACCGCATCGGCCAGACCGCCACGGTGAATGCCTACAAGATGATTTCACCGGGCACCGTTGAGGAGAAAATATGGGATTTGCAGCAGCGCAAAGCCAAGACGGTATCCGACGTGCTCGGCGAAGACGGTTTCGCCAAGGGCCTGACAACGAACGACCTCGAGTACCTGTTCTCGGATTAACCTCCCGCGCTTGCCCAAGCGCTTGGATGCCTAAAGCTTCTCGACGCGAAAATTGGGCTGGCGCCATTCGCCGCTTGGCAGCAGCCAGCGAAAGATCACGCCGCCTTCGCGGTGCCCGGTGGTGTCGAGTTGGTTTGCTTCGCCGAAGTCGCGGTGCGCCACGACGATCCGGAACGATCCGTCCGCCTCCAGTTTCACCTGCGAATGATTCAGGATGATTTGCCGGTTCACAAAATCGCGCGACTCAAGCCAGCGACTGCACAATTGCACCGACCAGTAACCGCACTCAGGCGCGCGCCCTTCCATGACAAGCGCCTCGTCCTCCTCAAGCTTGTACCAGCCGCCGACGTACTCGTTGTCCGGCGTGGGGAACAGGCTGTCGAGCCCCTCCTCCGTGCTGTCGACGCTGACCGTATTCGGCTGTTTCATCCATGCCTCCGAGGCCAGTTGCGTGGACTTGAATGTGCGCGACAGACTTTGGCTCAACGCCCGCAGCCGGTGCGTGATTCCCTCCACCGTCGGGACCGGCGGCGGCGCGATGTCATCAAGCAACTCTATGTTCAACTCGGCCGGTTTTTGTCGCAGATCGGTGAAGTACTGCCGCGTCACCAGCGTGCGGGCGATGTTGTCAAGTTGAACCCAGTTTTTCACGCCGTCCGGTCGCTCGGCGGAAAGCACCAACTCGAAGCGGCCATCGTCGTCGAACACCATGTCAGCATCGCAGACGTTGGCCAGGATGCAGTTCGTCCGGCCGCGCAGGCCGTACAGGCAGAAGGCCAGGTACAGTTCCTGCCCGCGCCGGCCGTGAATGCGGTAGCGCAGGGCAGGGTTCAGCGTGGCCCTGTGGTACAGGGTGTCAGGATTGTCCACGAAAAACTTCCGGATCGGCGACATGACCTGTACAAGGCTCGGCGGGTTTGCGTCCTGTTCCACCTGAAACTCCGTCATGGCGACCAGGATGCGTGTGAGGAAGCGGTAGCCCTCGGCGCGTTCCGATGCGTCGCGTCCCTCGGTCAATGTGTCCACTTGTGCCGCTGCATTCGTGAGTTGCGCGGTCAGCGTTGCCCATGCCTTTGTCAATTCGTCATCGTTCATTTTTCTATTCCTGCAAAATCGGATCGCACGGTTTGGGCGTCCAGCCCGTACTCCTCGAGCGAGTAGCGATGCGCGCCGTGCTTGTGTTGGCGGTTGTCGGCCAGCCATTGTTTCATCCCATTTTCAAATTCATCTGAGTAGTCGCAGCCGTGATGCTCGTAAATCCGCCGAACCGTGCCGATGGGGTCGGCGACAAGATCGGAGTATTGCACATCGAGAAACTGCGCCGGATCGGCGGCGGCACGGACCTCGCTCGATCGCCGCTCGATCTCGAGCAGGCGCTGATGCCAATGCGCGCCGATGGAGGCCTTGTCGACCACATCGCTTGCGGCGCTGCGCGTGATCTCGCACAGGCTGCAGATGCTTGGCAGGACATTCTCCGCGCCGCGATGCGTCTGCACGATCCGCGCATCGGGAAAGACGCTCAACAGGCCGCCCAGCCCGGGGAGATGGCGGGGCGCCTTGCACACCCAGTGGATGCCGCGGCATTTCCAGCTGAGCATCTGGAGTTGGC
>CAUZJQ010000492.1:0-3002 GCA_963580095.1 Lentisphaeria bacterium
TACCGAACATGAGCTCACGGAAGTCTGGTATGCCATTGTCGGTGGCATGACCGGGCTGGCTGAAGGGGAGGGCGGTCGCGACACTGAAGCGCTGTTGCCGATCGTCAACAAGAAGTGGATGCAGCCGATTTTTCGCGACTTTGGCAATACACGCGGCCAAACCCTCGGCATACACACGGGTGAACACAACTTCAGTTATCCCGGAACCCTGGCGATGCCGTGGCTGAGCTTCTACGACGCCAAACGCAATCGCGGGCTCTATTTTGCCGTACTCGAAGAATCGCCGCGGGTCAAGTCACTGCGCCTAACCCTGGAACCCGGGATGGCTGAGGGGCGCAGCGATGGGAACTGGCCGCGCCGCGATGAGGTCGGGGAGTTGCCATACGGGCTCATCATGCATTGGGTTCACGTCCCGTACACGAAGCCTGGCGAGACGTTCGAAAGCGCCACCGCCGTGCTGCAGTTGCACGAGGGCGATTGGCGTGGAGCTGCCGATATCTATCGCGAGTGGTTCGCATCGAACTATCCAGTAGTTGAGCCGGGATCGCAGTGGATCCGTAGGGAAACGGCGTTCATGCATACGATGATGATGCTGCCCGAAGACAACCTGAATTTCCGTTACACCGACCTGCCACAGATGGCGAAAGAGGCTGTGGCGCGCAATGTCACGCACATCAACATTACCGGCTGGGACGTTGGCGGCCACGACCGCGGCTATCCGCAATACGACCCAGATCCCAGGCTTGGGACCTGGGAGGAACTGGCGGCAGGGATCGAGGCGTGCCATGCGTTGGGTATGAAAGTCAGCTTCTTCGTGAACTGCCAGCCGGTAGACATGACGACTGAATGGTATGAGCGTGAGTTGCACAAGTATCGGATCGTCAATCCGCACGGTATTCAGTACCACGTCACCAGCTACTGGGGCATGGGCACGCTCAGTGCGCGCAGTCTGTTCATGACCGGCACGCCCTTCAGTGAAATGAACCCGGCTCATCCCGAAGTGCGCCAGTTGCTGATCAGTCGCTTCCGCAAGCTGGTTGAGATCGGCGCCGACGGCCTGCATATCGACAAGTTTTTTCAGACACCGATGGACTTCAATCCGCGGCTCAAGGGCGCCAGCCCGGACTGCGTCCACCACGAGGGAATCCTGCTGTTTGTCGAGGAGTTATTGGCCGCTTGCCGCGCTGTCAATCCGGAATTCTGTTTCTCTTACGAAGGTGGCTGGGATCGACTGTTCTCCTACAGCGACACGATCTGGTGGGGCAACGGTGAGGACAGTTTAATGAAAGCGGTGTTTCCTCAGCTTGGCATGGTCTGTGGTATCGAGCAACCGTACGACTTCAACAAGCTCAACCTGGCAATCCTCGAGGGGCAGATTCTGCTGATTGGCCCGGCCAACTACAATGCCGCGATGGACTACCCGCCGATGCAGGAATTATCCATTTACATCGCCGAGCTCACGCGTCTGCGAAATGAGTTGTTTGACCTCGTCTCCAATGCCGAGAAGCTTGACGCCTCGCATGGCTTGTTCAAGCGGGTTCAACCGCTGCTGACTGTGCCGGGGGAATTTGCCGACAGCCCGGATGTTCAGTGGAGTGTGTATCGCCATTTGTCCACCGGCCAGCGCGGTGTCGTCTTCGCCAACCTCAGTGGCGCGCCAATCGAGGTTGGGGGCATAGCTCTCGAAGGCGCTCAAGGGATATGCCGGATCATTCAGCCTTTCGAACCCGAGCGCTCATCCCAGTGGCCGGCTGCATTGCAGATTCCTGCCGAACGCGTCGCCTTCCTGGTCGAAGAACCGAAATAAATTAGCGTACACCTAGCTTTCTTATTCCGCCCGGTAGACCCGCTTCGCGTTCCCTGCAAAGAGCTTCTGTTGACCGGCGAGATCGGTCTTTGCTTCGGCGATCTTGCGGAAGGCGCCATAGAGCCTGTCCGCCGTCCAGCCTTTGGCGATGTCGACGGGATAGTTCGAAGCGAATACGCAACGGTCGACGCCGAACGTATCGATGATCCAGTTGATGTTGTTGATCAGTGGCTCGCACTGGTCCCAGTCCATGGCGGTATAGAAGAGCATCGAGATCTTGATGTATGTCTGCGGGCAGCCTGCCAGTGCTTCAAGTCCGTCACGGAACAGCCTCTCTCTCTCGGTGACATCGCCCAGCGTCGGTGAACCGAGATGGTTGATGATTACCGGTGTGTCCGGGAAGTCCTTCATGAACGCCGCGGCTTTCTTGAACTGCGGCGCGTTGAGCTGCAGGTCGAACGACATCGCATGCTTCTGCAACTCGGCATAGCCTTTCCGCCACTGCGGATTGTCGAGCAGATCGCCGAGGACTGCATTGCGTGGCCAATCCGGGTTGTGATTGACGATCTGCCGAATGCCGTGCACCCGGGAAATTTCAGCGAGCTGCGCCAGTGTATCGGCGACGTTTGGCTCATGGAGCGGCGCCGTCGGGATCAGCACATAGTTACGATCTGATTTTTCCAGCTCACGAGCGCTCCAGCTCGCTTCGGCGAGGCAGTAGGCATCGTATTGCGGACCGCTGAGGCCGACGTGGCAGACACTGACAGCCTCCAACCAGGCACCGCCTGTGTGTTCAAAATCTGTCGCCGGCAGAAAGTCGGCTTCGTATTCGGCTGTTGCGTAGACGTCCTCGCCGTTGACGGCCAGCAGTTGTTCCAGTTCATGACCGCTTTTCGTGTCGGCACCGACATCCCAGATATGAAAGTGCGGATCCCAGATTTCGAGTTTATCAGCCATGGTGCCCCTCTTTGCCGTTTACTTGATTGTGTGATTGTGGAATGCTGGACAGTGAGCGTACCACAGGGCACGCCGCATCGCGCATCGGCCAGCATCGAGTATTATGCCCTTGGTGCCCGGGGTGGGATTCGAACCCACACACCCTTACGGATAACAGATTTTAAGTCTGTTGCGTCTGCCATTTCGCCACCCGGGCAAATCTATGTATAGCGCCAATCTTTGGCTTAACCACGGGGTT
>CAUZJQ010000493.1:0-2995 GCA_963580095.1 Lentisphaeria bacterium
CTACGAACGCGTCGACAAGCTCATCGACCGCATGCGCACCGCGCCCAAAGCGAAAGGTGTTGAGCGCACCTTCGTCCCCGGCGAGATGGAGCTCGAGCACGAGGCGCTCTGCCGTGAACACGGCATTGCCCTGACGCAGGCGACGATCGACAACCTTACCGGCCTCGCCGTGGATGTCGGTATTGAGGACGCCCTGCCTTGGACGGACTAAGGGATCGGAACGCTTCGGTGCAGACTAAGCAGCTTGACAGGATTGGTGTACAAAAAAGCCCGGAAATCGATCGATTCCCGGGCTTTTTTTGTAAAAACCTTGCAGTCTTGCCTATGCCTTATTCAGCCAGCTTGGTCGTGATGGCGTCATCGATTTGTGAACTGAGATCGCATTCCCCCTCACAGAGGTTGGCGCTGATCATCAGCGAAGCGACAATGACATCAACACCCGCCCGCAGATCCGCAATGTTGGTCGGGGGGGTTTCGCCCAGAACTAAGCAGGTCAAATCGACTGCCGAGCTTGCGACATCCTCACAGGATACACACGGTGCATCCGCGCCGTCCGCGCCAGCTGCGCCAGCTGCGCCGTCCGCGCCAGCTGCGCCGTCCAGAACAGGAGGATACCGAACGGGTAATCCTCATAGACGGATGAAATAAGCCTTGGCACCATGCTGTTGCCCCATACACTTGCACGCTGAAGTTCCGGCAGGGCCAGCTCATTTGTCGTGACCATCTCGAACAGACTGTCGAGCTTGCGCTCCATCATGCCACTTGATAACTGGGCCATCAGGATACCTCCTGTAGTTGTTCATCGAACTCCGATACATCAAGCTGCCCGGAGATCAGACGGGGAAGAAGAAGGTCACGGGTGTTTGCAAGTATGTCGCCGGTGATACGTCTGCCGCCGGTGATGCTTCTGCCGCCGGTGATGCGTCCTTCTCCGGTTTATTGCCGCGGCGATACATCACGCCGAGGTTGTTCTGCGCGACAACATCTCCCGCTTCAGCCTTCTTACGCAATGTCTGCAGATCGTCTGCCGCGACGGTACACACCGTGACCGCCAGCATGATCAGCAGCGTTCGAATGAACGAAATTATATGCACAGGATTGCCCCACGCTGTTTTCATCATTCCCTCTTTGTTGTTAACGCCCATACCTCGACGCCGTGCGCCGCGCATAGCCCCTACTGGAGTTTGATTCTCTTGGTGATCACACGTCCTTCACGCTCGATATCAAACTTGACTCTTTGACCACGTTTCGTTGTGCGCTGCCATCTGTAAAAATCCAAGGCATTGTCAAATCGCTGACCGTCATGCACCCCAAGAATCACATCATCCGAACGCAACCGAGCTTTGTCCGCCGCCGAATTGTCTATTACCCAAAGGATAGTGGGATCGGTTGTCGAACGCATCATCCAAACCCCCATTTTTCCAAAGCTTTTCTCTCTTTCCTTCCGTTGCTTCTCTGTCGTTTCGCGGTCCTCATATATCCACAGGATCCACCAAGGAAGATTGTCGCGGATATCCGGATACTTTTCGATTCTCTGAAAATACTTGAGGCAAAAATCTCGGTCGCCTATTGTTCTATTTCCCACTGAAACGAATGCGTCAACGGCAGCAACGGCTTTTGTCCACAGGGGTTGTTTATACTGGATTCCGGTTCTGAAGTCGATCTGCTGCGTGCCAGCCCACGCGGCCAACATTTCCTCGATTAAAGGATTCCATTCATCAAAAGTTTTGAGAACCTTGGATTTAAGTTCAGTCAGATCGGCATCGCCTGAAGCGATTTTGGCCAAATCAGCATGGGCAATCCTGACCCTTTTCTGGGCCGCATATATTCTGTGGCCGATTAGGAATTTCTGAGGATTAAATCGACGCCTATGCGGTTCCGTCGTTTCATGATACCCACGAAGGATAAGGTCGAATATTTCGTCGCATGCGTTAATTGCCCGATTGAGTTCCTTGAGAAATTTTTCCTCATCAACGATCACCTTTTTCTCTCTGACTGCTGAGACAGTCTGCGGCCGGTCCGCGGCCGACAACTCCTTGAGGTCATACTGCACGGGCTGGTCGATCATTCCCCGAGCGTAATTGATCGGCACCGAGAAGTTAATGTTCTGTCCCTCAATATCCGTAGCGGTCGCCACGCCAATCACCTGCCCTGCCGCGTTAAAAACTGGACTGCCGCTACTTCCGGGTGATATCGGGGCACTTATCTGGTGAAAATGGTATCCGTCGAAGTTTCGGACCTGAGACAACAGGCCACTATAAACGCTCCCCTCGTAGCCCAGCGGGTTGCCGATCACGGTCACCGCCTCACCAACACGTACCTTGTTTGAGTTGCCCAGTTCTACCGTCGGGAGATCGAAGCCCTTTATTTTGAGAACTGCGATATCATGCCTTGCGCTGAAATCGATGACAGATACCTCTTCGAAAGTATCACCGCTTTTCAATTTTATTTCGACGGGATAAGCGCCATCGATAACGTGGAAATTCGTTATGATTACTCCGGTATCCTTCACAATGAACCCACTACCCTGCCCGACCAGCTGGCCATCTTTGGCGCTTGATATTACGACCACTGCAGGTGAAAAACGCTCAACCAATTCGGCTGGATTCAGATCTTGAGCATGGGTTCTGAGGATCAGAAAACTACAAAAAAACACACACAGTACTGCTTTCATTGAACGCTCCTGATGCAACGTTCTACAGAATGCAATTACATGCACAGTCTTGATCTTCGATGTTTTCATCATTCCCGCCTTGTTGTTAACGCCCATACCTCGACGCCGTGCGCCGCGCATAGCCCGGAAACGTATTCGAGCTTCTCCTGTTCGGCGCCGAAAATATTGTAGTACGCACTGATTAAAGCAAGCACCGGCTGCTGCCCGGTCACGTCGCCGTAGTGCAGCGCCTGGCCGATGCCCTCGTGAAACTTGTTGCCCTTCAGCCAATCCAGTTCGATTGCCTGCGTGTCGGTGAGTACGTCCACGCGGCCCGCGACC
>CAUZJQ010000494.1:0-2994 GCA_963580095.1 Lentisphaeria bacterium
GATGAGGGCTGGATCAACGATGCTGTCCTCCTCGTCTTCCTCTTCTTCCTGGCCACCGGCAGCCGTCAGGTCGCGGTCCGCATCTTCCTCGCCAGTTTCACCTTCCTCACCTTCCTCACCTTCCTCACCTTCCTCAGCTTCATCTTCCTCGACTGCCGCACCCCCACCATCGATCGTCGTCAATCCGGTGGCGCCCGCAGACGACTCGCCAGGTAAAGTCGGCTTGAAGGTGACCAGCACTCGCAGGATTTCGGTTTCCGTAGTGACAGTCCCATCCTCGGCGTCAGCGCCGACTTCCACAACGACTTCCTCTTCGACAATGACAAACCCGGTGTCGAGACCAAAGTCAAAGACACCCTCGGCCGGGACCAGGCCAGGCTCGTACTCTTCGAGACCGAGTATCTGGTTGCGCGTACGGTTGAAGGCACTGGTGACCTCGGACGGCGTCCGGGTGTGATCCCAGATGATGATTTCGTCGATGTCACCAACGAACGGATTCAACACGACACCATCCGCCACATTGTCCGGATCGATGCCGGCACCGACACGGACGCGGGCATTCATCGACAGATCCTTAACTTTCGCCTGGTTAAAGGCGTCGGTGCGACGTGCCACTTCGATACCATTGACGAACAGCAGCAGGGTGTTGCTGGCAGCGCGGAAGGTGCCGGAGATGTGCGACCAGACGAAATTGTCCAGCTCGGCCTTGATCGCTGTCGCGCGCTTGGCCTCACGGGTCGTGCGCTGGTCCTCCCATCGGATGTACGGCTTGGCATCCTCGTCGATACCAAGCTCGTAGTTGGTGACAATCAGGCCGTTCGACGGGTTGTGCAGGGTGCGCTGGATCACGACCATGCCGTCGTGGAACGATATGTCGTTCCGTGTCAGACCGACCGGTGCACTGGCCGAGGTCAAAGTGACAGGGCCGGCGCCCGGAGTCGACGGCGTCTCCGGCGTCAGATTCTTGTCCTCTGCCAGCGTCAGAACCTCCTCGCTGACGGCAACCACGGTGTACCCAACCGGGTCATCGTTGTCGAGACTGCCGGCGACGACGACTGTCTCGTCGACAACGAAGCCGGCGGCAACGAAGTCGCCGTCGACCGTTATGATACGGGCCGTCGCGTCGGGACGGATCCAGGCTTCGACCGTCCAGTCGGTGAAACCGAGACGCTGGACATCGGGATTCGCCAGGTTGGCTACCAGGTCGTTGGTGCCCTTCTCATTGGTCCGCGGCACCTCGATGAATGACAGGCCGTCGAGTGACAGGATAAGATTCTCCGTGATCCGCTTCGACAGGCTGTCCGTACCCGAACTGTCGAAGCCGTCACTTATATCGACGCGCTCGAGGATGTCGCTGTAACCGTCGTCATCCGTATCGACCAGTCTCGGGCTGGTGCCGAAAAAGACTTCCTCGATATCAGAGAGGGTATCCCCATCGAGATCCGAGTCGTCGTTGTCGGCCACCCACGGATCGCTCTGGGCGCGGTATTCCTCGAGGTTGAGGCGGCCGTCGAAGTCGGGATCGCCATCGGCGCCATTGATGCCTACGGCACTCAGCGGATCGAGGTTGAGGTTGTCACGCTTGGATTCGACTTCCCAGCCGTCCGGCAGTTCATCGCCGTCCGTATCGGAATTTCGCGGATCGGAACCGACCGCCTGCTCCTTGTGGTTGGCCAGGGTGTCGAAGTCCCAGTCCTCGGCGCCGTCTTCGATACCATCGCCGTCGGTATCGATCAACGTCGGTACCGATCCGTTCAAGACTTCCCAGCCGTCGTCCAGCAGATCACCGTCGGTGTCGTTATCGCGCGGGTTGGTCAGGTAAAGCAACTCGTCGAGGTTGGCGAGCTGATCGCCGTCGGGATCGGCGGTACCGTCGGCAACCAGTGGATCGAGCTGGTTGTCGCGTTCCCAGCCGTCCGGCATCAGGTCACCGTCGGTGTCGCGATTGGTCGGATCGGTGCCGGCGAGGAATTCATGGACGTTCGAGAGTCCATCACCGTCCTTGTCATCGGTCAGGATGTTGTCGAGTTGTTTCGGATCGAGGTTGAAATCGACCTCGTAGCCGTCTGGCATCTGGTCATCGTCGGTATCCGGGTTGAACGGCTCGGTGTCGTGGATGTATTCCTCGAAGTTGGTGAGACCGTCCGCATCCGGATCCTCGTCGCCATCGTCAACCTGCGGATCGAGTCCATTGTCGATTTCCCAGATATCCGGGGCGCCGTCACCGTCAGAGTCGATCTCGATGAGGTTCGGCACTTCGTCTTCGGCAAATGGTACACCGCCCGCGAACGGGGCGCCCTTGGCGACGGCGTCGAAGTCGTTGCGCAAGGTGAAATCCTCGGCGCCGTACTGGCGCTGGTACGGTGGAACCTCGGCGCCCCACTGGCCGTCATCCATGCGGAAGTAGGCACTGAGGCGTGTCTCCGTGCCGGAGAGCGCCACATCGCGCAACGAACTGACAAGCGCTGTCGTGCGTGCCTGGCTCCACAGACGAACTTCGTCGATGTGCCCGACAAAGCCTTCGACCGGCGCAGTCGCCACATCGTCCGGCACACCGATCGTCAGGTTACCCTCGCCGAGCAATGGTGCGATGCCCACGAACTGCGCCGGCTCGGCAATGCCGTCGACATTGAGCCAGAGCTTGCCGTTCAGCAAGTCGAGGACACCAGCGAGGTGATGCCACTCGGTATCGCCGAGAGCAGCGCCCGCGATGACCTCGATATCGACAGCAGCGCTGGTCACCGTCCAGTTGATCGGCGTGTACTTGATATACGGCCTGCCGTCACGCAGACCCAACTCGTAGTTGACCGGGCCGGCGGGATCAGCAGTGCTCAACTTGCGGATGACGATACCTGTGCTGCCGGCAGCCGCGGGCTTGACCCAGGCCTCGATAGTGAACGATTCGAGCTGGTGCCGCGTGCGGCTCTCGACGGACAGATAGTCTCCCGCTCCGAGCTGGGCGCTGCGTTCCACCAGCGGACTGAGCGACGAGTT
>CAUZJQ010000495.1:0-2988 GCA_963580095.1 Lentisphaeria bacterium
ACGACCTGCGCCAGCTCGACTGTGAAGTCGGCGTGCTGCCCCGGACGCACGGCTCCGGCCTGTTTGCCCGCGGCGAGACGCAGGCCCTGGTCATCACGACGCTGGGTACCGGCCGGGACACGCAGGATAGCGATGGCATCACCGGTGGCGAGACGTCGAAGTCGTTCATGCTGCACTACAACTTCCCGAACTTCAGTGTCGGGGAGACTGGCCGTATCATGGGTCCGGGCCGCCGCGAAATCGGTCATGGTGCCTTGGCAGAGCGTTCTGTGGCACGCATGATGCCGAAGGACTATCCGTACACCGTGCGCTGTCTCTCGGAAGTCATGGGCTCGAACGGGTCGACCTCGATGGCGTCAATCTGCGGTTCAACGCTGTCGATGCTTGATGCGGGCATACCGATGATTCGCCCGGTGGCGGGCATTTCCTGTGGCCTGGTCATTGAAGGGGACCGGAAGGTTCTGCTGACCGATATCCTCGGCAGCGAAGATCACTACGGCGACATGGACTTCAAGGTAGCGGGCACGACGGAAGGCATCACCGGCTTCCAGCTCGACTTGAAGATCCCCGGTATCTCCATCGACCTGATGTACGAGGCGATGCTGAAGAACAAGACATCGCGATTCAAGATCCTCGAGAGCATGGCGGCATGCATCGCTGAGCCGCGGCCGGAACTCAGCCCGTACGCGCCGCAGATTGAGCAGCTGAAGGTCAATCCCGAGAAGATCGGCGCAATCATCGGGCCGGGCGGCAAGACCATCCGTCAGATCACCGAAGACAACAATGTGCAGATCGACGTCGAGCAGGATGGCGTTGTCAATATCTACGCTAAAAACGGCGACGACATGGCGAACGCCGTGCGTGCCATTAATTCGCTGACGGCGGAAGTCGAGATTGGTGCGATCTATCGCGGTGAAGTCAAGACAGTGCGCGAATTCGGCGCTTTTGTCGAGGTGATCTCCGGGCAGGACGGGCTCCTGCACATTTCGGAGATGGCTGACTACCGCGTCGAGAAGGTCGAAGACATCTGCAAGGAAGGCGACAAGGTGACGGTCAAGGTCATCGACATCGATGACCGCGGTCGTATTCGTCTGAGCCGCCGGGCGGCGCTCGAGGAAATCCACGAGGAATCTACGGCCGAAGTGTAACTTGCATTTGTGCGAAACTTCCGGGCGTGCGGCGTGCAACGCGGCCGCGCGCTCGGTGAACGCCAGGGTACAAAGACGAGCTACTTGCCGGTCATCACCCAGACACCGTCCCAATCGGCCGGTGGTGGGTTTTCCTTGAAGTGACGGCATCGATCGATATACATGCGTGACAGTCCGTCGCTGTCATTGCATGCGGTCGCCTGCTCGAACATCGCAATGCCTTTGTCCCATGACTGCGAGCGGTAGTGACCGCGCGCAGCGTTGTAGATTTCCACCGACTCGCGCAACGAGTTGTTGCCGTTCTCGTGGTCCAGGATTTCGTAGACCGTGATCGGTTCATTCTTGCCCTTGACCTGCATCAGGTCGACCTGGCGCGCCAGGTAATCGCCAGTGAGTTTGCGGTATGTCGACTCGCTGATCAGGATGTTCGTGGAGTAATACTTATTAGCGCCTTCGAGGCGGCTGGCGAGATTGACGCCATCGCCGATGACGGTGTAATCCATCCGCTTCATCGAGCCGATATTCCCGGCAAGCACCTCGGCTGTGCTGATGCCGATGCCCACGTTGATCGTGTCCTTGCCGGCGGCGGTTCGGCTGTCGTTGAACTGGTGCAGAATACGCATTGTCTCGAGACCGGCGGTCACCGCGTGGTCTTCGTCCGCGCCGCTGGTGAAGGGCACACCGAAGACTGCCAGCATGGCGTCGCCGATGTATTTGTCGAGGATGCCCTTGTTATTGAAGATGACGTCGACGGTAAGCGTGAAGTACTCGTTGAGCAGGGACACTGTTTCGGCGGCGCCAATGCGTTCTGAAATCGTCGTAAAACTGCGGATATCTGAAAAGAACACCGTTGCTTTCTGGAGCTGGCCGCCGAGCATGGCGTCGGATTCCATCAGCTGATCGGCAACTTCCTTGGTCATGTAGCGAGCCAGCGTCCCCTTCATGCGCTTTTCGCTGGTGATGTCTTCAAAGACCAGCATCGTACCGATGAGTTCGTTCTGAAGACTGAGCAGCGGCACCAGTGACAGGTTGATCGACATCACGTCGCCGCTGGCCAGTACGATCTCGGCATCCACGGTTGTGTCGTTCTCGTTGCTTGCCTGTACGCGGGCTATGCTCTCGTTAATCCAGTCGTTGTGGCGCCCGAAGTATTCCGTGGCGCTGACGCCAATAATTTTTTCGGTGTCCTCGTGGAGGATACGCAGTGCCGCTTCGTTGCAGGTTTCCACGATGAGGTCGGCGTTGAGGGTGATGACCCCGTTGGTGAGGCTGCGTAGGATTGATTCGTTGTAGTTTTTGATATTGAGGACTTCATCGAAGAGCATGGCGTTTTCAATGGCGACGGCGGCCTGGCTGCAGAAGGCCTTGAGCTTCTTCTCGTCTTGAGCGTTGAATGGGCCGCCATCTTTGTTGAGGACCTGGGCGACACCGATTGCTTTGCCCAGCTTATTGACGATGGGCATGCACAAAACCGACTTTGTCCGGTAGCCGGTTTTCTTATCGACGTTCTGGTTGAAGCGATCGTCCTCGTAAGCGTCTTCGATGTTGACGGTCTCGCCGCTGTGCAACACGGAACCGGCGATGCCAACTCTGCTCGGGAAGCGAATTTCGTTGGTGGTGAGGCCCTGAGCGACCCGCGACCACAGTTCGTCGGTCCGCTCATCGTGGATGAAGAGCGTGCTGCGGTCGGCATCGAGAATCAGGGTCGTGGTTTCCATGATGCGCTGGAGTAACGGATCGAGATGCAGCTCAGACGAGATGGCCGTGGTCATCTCGAGCATCTGAGTTTCTTGTCGCCGCTGCTTTTCGACTTCCGCGAAGAGCTGGGCGTTCTGCAGCG
>CAUZJQ010000496.1:0-2985 GCA_963580095.1 Lentisphaeria bacterium
ACGTGGAGGATTAAGCGATGGAATATATCAATCTGGCGATCAAGGCGATTTTCGTTGAGAACATCCTGCTGGCCTACTTCCTCGGGATGTGCTCGTACCTTGCCGTGTCGAAAAAAGTGCCGACCGCTATCGGTCTGGGGATCGCGGTAATTTTCGTTCTGACGATTACCAGCCCGGTGAACTGGTTCATCTATGAGTACTTCCTGAAGCCCGGCGCCATGCACTGGACAGGCAGCGCCAAACTCGCCGCCATGGATCTGAGCTTCCTCAAGCTCATCTCGTTTATCGCGGTAATCGCCGCGATGGTGCAGATCGTCGAGATGTTCATCGAAAAGGTGTCCGACACGCTGTACAACCAGCTTGGCATTTTTCTGCCGCTGATCACAGTGAATTGTTCGATCCTTGGTGGGGCGCTGTTTCTGGTAGAGCGTGAATACGACCTGGCGGAGTCTGTCGTGTTCGGCAGCGCTTCGGGTATTGGCTGGTTCCTGGCAATTGTCTCGATGGCTGCGATCCGCCAGAAGTTGCGGTACTCCAATATTCCCGACGGCCTGCGCGGCCTTGGTATCACCATGCTTGTCACGGGATTGATTGCCATGGCCTTCATGGCCTTTTCAGGTATCAGCCTCTAACCTCTATCGCGGGCCTCCGGCCTGCTGCTGGAAATCATGGATCACATTTTCATCATCCTCGCCGGCACCGTGGTCATGCTGGGAGTCATTCTGGTGCTGGTTCTGGCGTTACTGGCCGCCAGCAACAAACTGGTCAGCACCGGCAAGGTCAAGGTCCTCATCAACGACGACGAGAGCAAATCGCTCGAGGTCGAGGCTGGGTCGACGCTTCTGAACACGTTGTCAAGCAACGGGCTTCTGCTGCCTTCCGCCTGTGGTGGTGGTGGGACTTGTGGTGTCTGCCGTTGTCAGGTGGTCGAGGGCGGCGGTGATCTGTTGCCGACTGAGGAAGGCCATATCTCCCGTAAAGAGAGCAAGGACCACTGGCGCCTGTCCTGCCAGGTCAAGGTCAAGCAGGACATGCGGATCCAGGTGCCGGCCGAAATTTTTTCCATCGACAAGTGGGAATGCGAAGTCGTTGCGAACGACAATGTCGCGACGTTCATCAAAGAACTGGTCCTGAAGCTTCCCGAGGGTGAGAACCTGGATTTTGAATCCGGCGGTTACATCCAGATCGAAGTGCCCAAGTACGAGATCGACTACAGCAGTTTCGACGTTGAGGAAGAGTACCGCGGCGACTGGGACCGGTTCGACCTGTGGGATTTGAAAGCCAAGAACGGCGAGACTGTGGTTCGGGCCTATTCGATGGCCAACCATCCTGCCGAGGGTAACATCGTCATGCTCAACATCCGCATTGCTTCGCCGCCGCCGGATCGCGCCAAGGGTGGATTCATGAATGTTCCCCCGGGCATTGCGTCGTCCTTTGTTTTTGATCTCAAACCGGGAGACAAGGCGACCGTCTCCGGACCGTACGGTGAATTTTTCATTCAGGAAACCGAGCGTGAGATGTGTTATATCGGAGGTGGCGCCGGAATGGCACCCTTACGGTCGCACATTTTCCATCTTTTTCACACGCTCAAGACTGGCCGCAAGGTTTCTTATTGGTATGGCGCGCGGTCTTTGCGCGAGATGTTTTACGAGGATCAGTTCCGCAAGATCGAGGCTGAGTTTCCGAACTTCAAATTCCACGTTGCCTTGTCGGATCCTTTGCCCGAGGACAACTGGGACGGGCACACCGGCTTCATCCACAGCGTCGTCCTGGACAACTATCTGGGCAAGCATACGGCCCCGGAGGACGTCGAGTATTACCTCTGCGGTCCGCCCATGATGCTGAGCGCTGTCCAGAGCATGCTCGACGATCTTGGTGTCGAGCAAGACATGATCCGCTTCGACGACTTCGGCTGAGCTTCTTTCTTTCAGCGTGACTTCCGAACCGACAGAACTCCGGTTCCCAGAAGGCATGTTCCGGATAGCCTGTTTGTTGTCTCGTTGATGTGCGGACGCGGGCGACATTGCACGAAAGTTGGCGGCAAGGTAAAGTGACGCCACAGGTACATGTTTTTGGATAGAGGTCCTATCGCCCCGGTTCTTATGGCACGTCACCCAAAACTCTCAGATTCAAAAACCCCCATTCGCTGGGCTTTTGGTCGATTGTCTGAAGTCGCTGACCTGGCCGGGTTGGCTGGAAATCAGCGTCGGGACTTCAACCGCAGTATCGCTGCATTGTTTTTTGCTGTTGTTCGTGCTGACGGCGTGATCAGTGACGCTGAGCAAAGACAGTTAGACGAGGTTCTCGATCTCTACTTCGAACCGGAGGAGGTCGCAAATCTCAAGACAGGGTTGGTGCATCGAGAGCATGTAGATGTCCAGACCGAGTGCCAAAATCTGGAAACACTCAATTACGAGGGCAAGCGCGAGGTCATCGTCAGCCTTGTTGAAATCGCCTACGCAGACAATGAGTTCTGTGCTACCGAACGCGCAATGATCGACGAAATTGCGACGTTTTTGGGGGTAGATAACGATGTCGTCGAAGAGGCTTGTGAGGCTGCCAGGAACCAGCACATTGTCCGGCAGACAGTCGTGCGTTCCGGAGCCGGGCTCCTGGTCGCACTGATTGTAATCGTCATTTTCATCCTCACCGCTACGTTCCTGAAGTCAGTCCTTTTCGGCCTCATCTTGGCGTATTTCTGTTTGCCGCTGCAACGGTGGTATCAGCGCACGTTCTTTCCGAGTCAGCTGGGCAAGGCGCTGCTCGGGATCTGTCACGCCGTCATGGCACCGCCTCGCCGGTTGGTTAGAAGCGTTAAACGAAAATTTGCGAAACCGAAAGTTACAGGCGCCCCGCCTGGAGATGACAATCCGGAGTTAGCTCGCCGACAGCATCTGAAGAGCGTCAGTCGAGCCTGCCATGCGACGCTGGTTACAATGCTTCTGGTAGTTGCCGGCATTTTTATCGGATTGACTGGCGTTTCTG
>CAUZJQ010000497.1:0-2937 GCA_963580095.1 Lentisphaeria bacterium
GCACGGGGCAGCGGCACCAGCGGCACCATCGGCACCATCGGCACCAGCGGCACCAGCGGCACCATCGGCACCAGCGGCACCAGCGGCGCCATCGTTACCATCGGCGCCATCGGCTCCGCCGCCTTCGCTTCCTTCACCGCGCTGGCTGATAACGTAGTGGGCCGTATGGCCGCCAGCATGGAGCGTGGCACAACCCGGTTCGTAATAATCACCAACCTTACTGCCTACGAAACTTTGCGGGTAGACGGTGCCGTCCGTGTTGACACTAAAGAACCAAGGACCACCACCGCCTGGAGTTACCCAGTGATAATCACTCGCAGGGGCGAGATCGCGTGCCCAAGTCCAAGCCCCTCCGTCTCCCGGGTAAGGAGGGTGGGGGTTGTATCCGGGCGACATGTAGAAACCTCCACCTGTCAAGCCAATATGATCCCCGGAATCTGCCCCGCAGACACCGCCAATCGGGGTGGGCTTCGGAGTGCCGTTATCCCGTAGCACTGACAAGTTGATGGTTACTCCGATCGCAAAGCTCTGGATGCCGACGAGCATCGCAACGGCCACGGCGATTCCGCCAATAACGTTTTTGAGATTCGTCATCGTTGTTTCCTCCTTTTCTGATTGTGGCGATTATAGATTGTGACCAACGGGAAAAAAACGCTCACATGGCTGTTTTTCTGCCTCAGTTTCAATCAGTATAGGAAATCTGTTTGACAATTCCAAGAAAAAAAAGACAGATTTACTTGGAAGCAGGATATTTACCACCCCCTCAGCGGTTGATATCACCGCTGAGGGCGACGGAATAGGCCGCCAGTTGCCGGTTGCTTCGTGACACAGATAGAGCCGTTCAATCGACGTAGCGTTTGATTGTCGCCGCTACCAGCGCGGTCTCCAGGTGCTTGCTGCGCTTCCAGCCGAGCTTGGCCATGAGCAGTTGTGTGCGCAGATCTTTGCTGTCGCCGTCAAGTACAGCGGCGAAAATCGCCTCGTGCCAGGAGGTCAACTCCGACGCTGTGACCTCAGCCTTGACGTGTTCTTTCTTGGCCGCTGCCAGCCAGGTGGGAAAGGCGTCCCCGTCCTGCGCCATCAGGGTTTGAGCGATGGCCCGCGAACAGCCGCGCAGCTCCGCGTCGGTAATCTTTATCGACTGCGTGTCGATGCCGTGATGCTGCCAGTAAATCCTTGCCAATACGGTGTAATCGGGGGTGGATGGTGGCGCCGCCCGGCGGACCATAGCCACAAACTCCGGGTCCTTGTCAATCCCCTCCTTCCTGGCCTCGGCGGCGAGCAGCGTTATGATGAGAGGCCGGAGCAGCGGCATGGAGATCGGGTGGTTTGCGGCAAGGCCAGCGAACACCGGCAGTTCACCGACGACAATCTCCTCGCCCGCCACGGCGATCACTGTGTCTGCGAGCGCGTCGCGACCGCCGATGATATCCGTCACCGCGTCGAGGATAATGGTTCCTTTTGGCTGCTTCCGGGCGGCAGACATTGATTGTTGCCTGGCGGCCATAGCCGCCTTGATCGTTGCTGCGGGTATTTTTTTGCCATTGACCTTGATGCCCCTCTTCAGCAGTAACGCCGTGAGCCATTTCGACTCGGCCGCCGCGAAGCGTTCATTGCCGATCATATTTCTGGCCGTGGCTTGCCGCCGGTCGTCGGGCAAGGTGCCGAAACGGTCGCTGTTTAAGGCCATGTACTTGATGACTTCGACATCTTCGACGTTCGCAGATGCCTGCCTTGCCTCAACCAGCGCCGGTACTTTCTTGCGGTAGAGATCGTCGAGTATCGTGGCCGTCAGCCATTTCGCCCGACGTCCGCGTTCCGCCGAGTTATCCTTGAAGCGGACATATCCCGGATCCTTGTCCAGACCTTCTTTGCGTGCCTGCTGCGCTGCCAGCGCATTGAGGATGGCGGTGTCGATCTGGGTGATGAGCGGTTGTCCGGCTGAAACCGCCACCCGAATATCATCTCTCGAGATCTTCTGTTTGTTGACCTTGGCGATGGTTTCGGGAAGCTCGCTCCAGGCAGACTGGGCGGTGGCGATTGAAGAAAGTAGGAGACCGGCGACGGTGACGATGCGGAAGGGGACTTTATGCATAAGAGGGGATGTGGTAATGAGTTATTTTTGAGAACAATCAATACGATAGGGCAGAGCAGGTAGGTGTCAAGGTCAGGGGGATGGCGGACGAGCGGATGCGGCTGCAAGATTGCTGCCGGCGAGGAGAAATGGCAGCATGTCCGGCCTTATGCAGCTTTTGAAGACTGCTTGCTCTGTTTTCGCCAAGAACTACGCAGGCCGGGTTGACGCGGCAGTGATCGCAGCGGATTGCAAATGGGGAAGAGGAGATAGAAAAACGAGGGGCAGGGACCCGATACTTGCACTTGAATCCTGATATTCGCTACCTAAACTTTCCTGCGGACTTTTCGGCTCCACACACAAATTGATCACATCGACTGCAAAGCAGGAAACACATCACCATGCCCCACATTGTCCTGGAAACAGCTGTAGACCGTTTGACGTTCGATGGTGATACCGGCCGGTTCACGTCGCTTCGGCCCAAGGCGCTGCCCGAACTCGAGCTCATCGCGACGGTGCCGGACTGTCCGGCGTTCGTACTTCAATACCTCACGGACGCCGGCGAGTACCGGCGTGCTGATTCCCATGGTGCGTCGCAGACAGACATTACCTGCGAGGAGACCGACGCGGGGCAGGCGCTGTCGCTTTGCTACCGTGGCGTGGGCGCCATGGACGTCGATGTGGTCATCACCATCCGCACTGCCCCGGAAGACGCCTTCTCCCGCTGGTCCTGCACGGTTAGAAATGGCGCCGGGATCCGTCTGACAGACGTACAGTTTCCGGTTCTCATAGTGCCCGACGAAGGCACCGTCCTGCAGGCCGTTGGAGACAGGAATCACCTGACCGCCGGCAAGGCGCTGCAA
>CAUZJQ010000498.1:0-2910 GCA_963580095.1 Lentisphaeria bacterium
CGGTAAAGGACCTTGACGTTCTTGCAGCCTGGCAGTCGTTTGGCGACGCGGCAGGCGTCCATGGCGACATCACCACTGCCGACGACGAGGACCGTCTCTGGTGTCTCCGGTCGCTCGCCGGCGTTGATCCTGCGCAGGTAGCTGACGCCGTCGACAATGCGGGGATCGTTCTCGCCCGGGACGCCGAGGGTCTTGCCCCACCATGAGCCGATGGCGAGCACGACAGCGTCGTGCCGTTCCTTGAGTTCGTCGAGGGTAACGTGCGTGACGGTGCCGGATGCGAAGGGTTCGCGGTGGTCGCCCAGGGCGGTATTGAGATGGACCTTGATTCCAGGGCAATGCGTCAGGATGCGCTGGATATCTTCGCGGATGACTTCGGGCGGCAAGCGGAAAGCGGGAATACCCCAGACAGCCATGCCCCCGAGCCGGTCGGTCATCTCGTAAAGGTGCACTTCGTAGCCGGCTTCGGCCAGATCCTGGGCAGCAGTGATACCGGCCGGCCCGCTGCCGACGACGGCAACTGTTTCCATCTGAGTGACCGGCACCGGCGGCATCTGAAAGGCTGCTCCGAGCTTGTCCATGACGTAGCGCTTGAGATTGCGGATGGCGATGGGGCCGTCACTGTCGGCGCGACGGCAGGCGGGTTCACACGGGGCGTCGCAGACGCGGCCACAAATGGAGCTGAGCGGGTTCGTAGCAGTGATCGCCTCGAGAGCGCCCCCGAGGTCACCCTCCCAGATGCAAGCCAGATAGGACGGCGCATCGGTACCAATGGGGCAGGCAACCTGGCAGGGCGCGGGCACGAAATGGGCATCAGCGGTGTCATCGACGAAATCTTCGCCGACTTCGACCTGCAGATTCCGTTCGTCTATGGGAATATCTGTGGTCATCTTACGGCAAACTCGTATTTCCAGTTGGCGGGGAGGCGTTGCTGTTCGCGTTCGCGCAACTCGGGGGCGTACTCGAGTCCAGTAACTTCGGCGGCTTCGGGCGTCAATGCCACGAGGTCGTTGCGATTGAGTTGCTTGACATCGTCGTAGCCGTTGGCGTGGGCGATGGAAGCGATCTGCCAACGCATGGACTCGAGGAAGTGATGCACATGAAGAGCTTCCTGCTGCACCTTATAACGTTTTTCGTGCTCTGGGTCCTGGGTCGCGATACCGACAACGCAACTGCCGACATGGCACTGCATACAGGCGATGCAGCCCCCTGCAATGATAGCGGCGGTGCCAACGGCGGTGCAGTCAGCCCCCAGGGCGAGTGCTTTGGCAGCATCGATACCGTCCATGACCCCGCCCATCAGGACGATGGGTAACTGGCCGCTGCAATCGATATCGGCCAAGCCATTGAGGGCACCTTCGATGGCGGCAAGTGTCGGCACGCCGACGTACTCGAGCACGTCGGCACTGGAGGCACCGGTGGAGCCTTGGGAGCCGTCGAGCTCGACGAAGTCGAAGCCTACTTTCATGGCGATCTTGATGTCGTCGCGGATCCTGCCGGCGCCGAGCTTGACGCTGATCGGAATCTTGTAGGCAGTGGCTTCGCGGAACTCCTCAATTTTGATCGCCAGGTCGTCGGCGCCCAGCACGTCCGGGTGACGCGATGGTGAGCGCAGATCGATACCTGGCGGGATGCCACGGATGGCGGCGAGTTCTTCGGTGACCTTTTTTGCCATGAGTTGCCCGCCGAAGCCCGGCTTGGCGCCCTGGGAAATGTAGATCTCGAGGGCATCGGCGCGCAGCATGTCGCGGATGTTCCAGCCAAGGCGGCCGGCAAGGCACTGGAAAATGAGTTGATCCGCAGCCTCACGCTGGGCGTCGAGTACGCCTCCTTCCCCGGTGTTCTCGGAGATGCCGGACATGCTGGAGGCAAGGGCCATGGCGACTTTGGTGGAGCGGCTGAGGGCACCGAAACTCATCGGAGCAATCATCACGGGCATGCTCAGGTCGAGCGGTTTGGCGCCATACTTGTCACCTATGACAGTGCGTAGATTAACTTTCGAGAGGACGTCGTCGTCGTCAGTGGCGGCAACGTCAGCGCGAAAGGCCAGGTCGGACAGGTGCGGCATGAGGCGTGCAGCGCCGTAGCCGCGGACCCGATAGCGGCCGGTACGGGACTTGATGTGGATGTCTTCCTGGATCTTGGCGTTCCAGTACGCATGAGTCCCGGAAAAGGTATGGAATGGCATCGGGCGCACACGCTCTTCGATGCCTTTGTAGCGTAGGTGCTCGCCGGCGTTGACAACTTTCTGGAAGCTGCCGTTGAATGGCAACTCATACTGGTCGAGAAACTGGCGGATGCTGTCGAGTTCGTCGCTGTCGAGATCGACAACCTTTGCATCGGTCCCCAGCGACTGGATTTTACCGCCGAGATAGATACTGCCGCCGGTCATATCCTCGCCAAGGCGTTCCCCGGAGTCGCCGAGGATGATAATGCGGCCACCGTACATCATGTAGCCGGCCATGAAATTTGCATTGCGGCCGCAGCACAGGGTTCCTGCCTTCATCACCTGGCCGGCACGCGAACCGATATTGCCCTTGATGACGATGTCGGCGCCGCGGATAGCGACGGCGGGGATGGCGCTGGCGTTGCCGCTGACAACAACGGAGCCCTGATACATGTTGTCGCCGACGCCCCACCCGACGTTCCCGTCGATGGTAAAATTCGGACCATCCGTGAGCCCGGCGCAGAAGTAACCCGCGGACCCGTTGACGCGGACATTGATCGGGTGGATGAGGCCAACGCCAATATGGTGGCGGGCATCGGGGTTGAAGACTTCGACATCTTCACCGTTTTCACCCGCGACACGAATTCGTTCGTTCGCCTCGGTAACAGATATTTTGGCTAAATCGACTTTGACCATGTCGAAAAGGACCCGGGGAGCGGTTCCCGCGTGTCGAGAGTCTCGCC
>CAUZJQ010000499.1:0-2907 GCA_963580095.1 Lentisphaeria bacterium
TCGCCAAACCTAAATTCGAGCGTTAACTTGTGACACGACGTGGTCGGAATATCTCTTGAATCACCCCGAAGCGGACGCATGAAGAACGGCAAAAAGCTGAGTAAACGCAAGCATCTGGCCTTTCTGGCTGTCATAACTGTTGTTCCCGCGATATTCATCGTGTTTTTACTCGAAATTTCGGTGCGGATTTTTGTGCCGAATCTCAAGCCCATACAAGAAATCATTACGCCGGTGTCCCCCGATGCGGAACGTTTATTGCCGTTTCTTCGACCGCATTACGAAGCAAGGTTGACGACGTCTGAGTACGTCATGTCGATGAAGCACAACAGCCTTGGATTCCGTGATTCGGAGCATCTCAAAAAGCGGTCGGAAGAGATCACGCGCGTTGTTATCATCGGCGATTCCTTCACTTACGGTTGGGGCGTCGACCAGGACCAGACCTATCCTGCATTGCTCCAGCCGCTACTTGATGGGGCGGGTGACAGACAGTACGAAATATTAAACATGGGCATACCGGACACGGGCACCGTCGAGGCGCGGCAGATTGCACAGGTCGCGATGACCTTCGACCCCCAAATCATCGTGCTGGCCATGCTGCTTGAGGATCGTTGGGCGGTCAACGGCAATGACCTGGTGGACAACGCCCGCCAGCCTCAGGGGGAACAGGCATCGACGGCAGGCCGGCAACCGTCGGCTGGTGTTCCCACTTCGATACACAACTTTCTTGCAGGGAACTCGGCGCTGTACGCCTACATCATGACGCGCGTTGGCCATATCATGCGGCGGCAAGCCATCGGAATGCGTAAAAACCAGAATCGCCAGGAGCTCGACGCTGCCTGGGAGCTGACAACAGGTTTGTTGGCGGAGTTGAATGATCGGGCAAAGGCTGCGAACGTCACCTTCGCAGTCATGCGTTGCCCGTTTTATTTCGACGCGCAGCGCGGCGAACCCGACCGCATCTCGAGGCGGCTGGCTGAACTCGGGCACGATTTGGAAATCCCGGTCCTGGACCTCTTGCCCGGGATACAGCAACTCGACACCGGCAGTTTGTACCATCAGCGGGACGGTCATTGGACACCGGCCGGCAATGAGGCTGCAGCCGCCATCATCACGCCATTCATTCACTCACTGACACTGTGAAGCAACAGAACAAGCGACGTCTGAAGATATCTGTGGCAGTCGTGACCGCCACGGGCGCAGTGGTTATTGCCGCTGCGCTCGTGCTCATTCTGCCGCATCGGACGGTGCCAGTGCTCATGTACCATGGCTTTACGGAAGACGAATCCGCTACCAGCACCCTGGTCATTGCGCTCGATGATTTCGAGCGTCAGATGACCCACCTGGCCAACAATCACTTCAATGTAATCAACGCCAGCGAGCTTGCCGATTATCTCGCGAACGGCAAAGAACTGCCACCAAAGACGATTGTGCTCACCTTTGACGATGGTTACAAAAGTTTTTTCGATCTTGCCTGTCCGGTGCTGCAAAAGCACGGTTTCCCGGCGACGGCATATTTGTTTATCGACGGTCTGGCGAAGCCCGACGACCTGAATCGTGCCAAGGAAATGTCGGCCAAGGGGCTCGTCGAAGTCGGTTCGCACGGCGTCACACACCGGATGCTGCCCCTGCTCGATCCTGAGGAAATTACCTGGGAACTTGTTTCATCGAAACAACAACTGGAAGCCGAGTTCGGTGTACCGGTCGAAACGTTCTGTTACCCGGCGGGTGCAATTACGGAGGCAATCGTCACGGCAACTGCAGCTGCAGGCTACACGGCTGCTGTCGCAACCGCTTACCAGCGCGGCCAATTCCCATATGGCAACAGGTACATTCAACGCCGTGTCCTGGTCTCTCCAGTGGCAGGGTGTCCATTGATTTTCCGAGTCATGTCATCGGGGTATTATGTTCCAGCACGTGAGCTGACTCTCAAAATTCTCGGGGTCAGAGTACCACGTGATCTCTACAGAAAAATCGAGCATCACGAGTAGCGTAGACCGATATTCACCATTAATTCAGCGCGCCTGACCGGGATGCCACAACAAGTCGCATGCATGATGACTTCCCGCCAAGCTCGGTCTGTCGCTGCGCGTTCCATCCAACAACTCAGAATTCGATGATCGGCCAGTTCCGTTGAACTGCTTCCTGGCGAAGTTCCGCCATGGGATTGACCGCAACCGGATGACCGACGGCGGACAAAACCGGGATATCGGCTACACTGTCTCCGTAATACCACACATCTGCTGCCTCGACATCGTGGGCGGTGCAATAGGCCAGCATGTGTTTGATCTTGCCGAGCCCGACACAGCACGTGCCTGTCACCTCGCCGGTGAACCTGCCATCGGTGAGCTGTAGTTCGGTGGCGACTATGTCAGGAAACCCGAAGTGCGCCGCGACCGGTTCGGCAATGATCCGGTTGGTCGCCGTCAACAGACAAATCGCTTCGCCCCGGCCACGCAGGTCCTGGACTTTGTCATATGCGGCGGGATAAACTGTCCGGCGCACCAGCGCTTCAAAGTGCCGCTGCGTCAGCGCTCGCATGTGTGCCAGGCCGTGTCCGATGAACTCGCGCAACTGAAAAGCCATGAACGCCGCCTCGTCCAGCTCGTTGCAGGTGTACTGCTGGTAGTACAGATCGATCAGTTCACGGTCCGATGCCGGCGCCAGGCCTTCGGCGATCAGAAACTCCTTCCATGATACATCGCAGTCGTTGTCGATCAGCGTGTGGTCCATGTCCCAGAAATGAATAGCACCCATGAGAAACCCACTCAGAAAAAGGTGAGGACCGCGTCGTCGACGTCATAGCTGTCGGACACGATCGGGACGAATCGCCATTTGTCGAAGGCATTACACGGGTGGCTGATCCCGAGCGCGACCATGTCGCCAACCTGCAGATCGAGCGGCCCGGCG
>CAUZJQ010000500.1:0-2906 GCA_963580095.1 Lentisphaeria bacterium
AATGTCCGCGCAGCTCGGCCAACGCCTGCTCCGTGTGCAATTCCGCAGTGCCGTACGGGGCCCAGGTATAATGCGGCGCCTTGGTGTCGCCCCAGACGTGGGAAAATTCCGTCATCACCGGAACAGCGTCGAAATCAAAGCGCTGCTGCAACTCGAGTGTCGATCGCTGCGTCCAGCGCGGTGCGATGACGAGGAGCTTTAGTGAACGCCCGGCGTAGGGACGGGCCCATTTCGTGTGCGGCGTAACAACATCCGGACGCAACGAATGGAAGTACGGCTCCTGTATCCACATGGGATAGGATGGAAGAGCGATATTAGAGAGACTCATAGGACGTACCCCGAAGCTTAAGCAGAGATGTCGGCACTGCCAGAGTGGATGTCACCACCGCACGGCATAGTTGACGCATACCAATACCAGGGGGCCATGAGATTGTCACACTGCTCCTGGCTGCAGCCGGAGCAACCAAATGCATCGCACGGCCATCCGGCGATTCCTCTTGGTGACCCGAAAGACGACGGGTACCAACTCGCACGCGACTGCCACCGGACCCGACCCCGCCCCTGAGGGGATATCGGATAGTTGGAGCCAGTCACGCCAACTCGTGTTATTCCGTCACACCAAAGTAGTGTCTCCAGACTTTGTGGATACCTGCGATAGTTTCGTCAACATCCTGATCGGTGAAGCGGAAGTCAACGGGCAGGCGGATGACCTGGCGAGCGATTTCGTCGGCGACAGGGCATGACCATTCGTCATACTCGACGTCCTGAAGAAAATTCGGCACGTCGTTGCGGTCGGCGAAAAATTTCTTGTCTTTGACGACCGCCTGATGCAGGTTGCCGGGCGTCGGCGACAACGCACTGTTGGCTTCCAGCCCTTCGGCGTGCAGCGCCGAGACGATGTCATCACGGGTGGGTTCATCGCCGGTATACAGAACGGGCACCGGCCACCAGGCACACGTGGCATCATCCTGGATTTTCGGCAATCGCAAATGCGGCAGGTCCGCGAACTCAGCAAAATATCGCTGTACAATCGCATCGCGACGATTGAGATTTTCCTGCAGTCGCTCGAGCTGTGCCAGTGCGACAGCACCGGTCAGGCAGTTCGGCCGCGCGTTTATCGCTGCGAACAGCAGGACTTCGTCGCCGCGCCTGGTCTCGCCGCGCGAGTAGGTCTTGTCGATGTAGAGCCGGGCCAGCCGCGCCACGGCATCGTCATTGGTTGTGATGAATCCGCCGTCGCCGGTCGACATGTGCTTCGACTCGTTCATGCTGAAGGCACCGGCATTGCCCATCGTACCGACACATCTGCCCCGCCACTTGCCGCCGTGGCATTGCGAACAGTCCTCGAGCAACGGGATCCCGTGCCGCTCGGAGATCTCGAGGAATCGATCCATGTCCCCGACGATGCCGGCCATGTGGACATTGATGATCGCCCTGGTTTTCGGGGTGATCAGTTGCTCGACCGAGTCGGGATCGGGACCGACAGTGTCGCGGTGCAGGTCCGCGAAGATCGGCACGGCGTGCACGGCGAGAATACTCATGAACGTGCCGGCATCGGCAATCGATGTGGTGATCACTTCGTCGCCTTCGCAAACGCCCAAGGCAACAAGCGCCGTCTGCAGCGCCGTCGTACCGCTGGTCGTCAGGATGACATGCCTGCAGCCGAAGGCCGCGGCGGCGGCTTCTTCGAACCGGCGGACCATGCTACCGTTGGTCATCATCAACCCGGCGTCGTCCAGGGCTTCGAGGACGTATCGTTTCTCGACCTCGCCGTAGCGGTTCGGGCGGTTGTAGCCCGTCGTCTTCGACTTCGGCCCGCCATGGATTGCAAGATCACTCACAGCGTTACGGGCTCGCCGGTTTCGCGGCTCTCGTTGGCCGCCTCGATAAAGCGGATTGTCTCGACAGTTTCGGACGGATCAACGTCCGGCTGACCGGTGCGGAAAAAATCGATGACGCGATCGAGCAGGCAAACATACTTCGGCTTACCAATGCCGGACTGCACAAAACGGCTGCCGCTCTCCCGGTGCAACAGACCACCAAATGAATTGTTCCCGGTGCGCGAGCCGCGGATGACAGCGCAGCGGCCGTCGCCCCATTCGCCGAGGACGGTGTCGCGATGCGCGTCGGTCACTGCCCGCACGCGCACACAGCCCCGGCCCATGGCTGCATAGACCATCTCGACCGTGTGGATGCCGTACCAGTACAAGCCCGGCTGGGTCGGCTCAATCTCCATCGGGCCGAAGAAATCACAGCCTTCAACGGCACCTTCGTCGGTTTCCGCCAACGCCGCCACCAGGTCCGGCTCGTACCGCAGCGACGAGGCGCTCATCACCGGCACGGACTTTGCCGCGGCGGTCTCAACAATCCACCGTGCGTCGGCGCTGCTGACGGCGAACGGTTTGTCGATGTATGTCGGCTTGCCGGTGTCGACGATCTGAGCAAACAAATCGCGATGCACCCGGCCGTCCACGGCAGTCATGATCACCGCGTCCACCTGTTCCGCGACAGCAACCGGGGTATCGACAATCTCGACGCCGCGTTCCTGCGCGAGCTCGGTGTACCCCTCGACCCGGCCGATACTCAGCTCGAAGTCCGGCGACCCGCCGGGATACGCCACCACGACGGGTGCATCAGGAATGTGATACTCGCACTCGGGGTCGTTGAAGACACTGGTGAAGGCGTCGACATGCGACGTATCCAGTCCGATCATGCCGATACGAAGATTTGCTGCCATATTGCGCTCCCTGATTCGCTTGCCATTGTAAAGAAGAAACAAAGTAAATGATGCAGCCAGACCGTCAAGCTGCGAAAACTCAGTCCGCCAACAAACGACGGGCGCCGTCGAGCAGCACAGCCTCTTCGTCCTTGAACGGCAACGGCCGGTTGAAGTAGGGATAGGCGTT
>CAUZJQ010000501.1:0-2877 GCA_963580095.1 Lentisphaeria bacterium
GACGTTGCCATTGCGCACCTGTGCTACAGCGGCGCCTGTACCGTAGCCGGAGGAGACGAAGAAACGATTGCCCATGAAAATCGGGTCAGCAGCATTGACATCGTAGGAGGTCTTCCAGACGAACTCCCAGAGTTCCTTGCCGGAGCGCGGATCGAGCCCGACAACCCGCTTGCCCGTAAAAATGGCAATCTGCGGTTTGCCGTCCAGGTTCACTGGTACGGGCGTGGAGTATCCGGCATCGCTGCTGCCGGTGCCCCAGAGCGTCTTACCGCTGTCGGCATCGAGGGCGACACCGCCACTGCCGACGTTGTATACGGCGATTTCGCCGACCACGGTGGTGGAGCCGGAAAACCCCCAACTGGGCGGCTCGGCGTTGAATTCACGGGCATGCCGCTCCCACAAGACGTCGCCGGTGGCGGCGTCGAGACAGATCATGTGGCCTTCGCGGCTGAGCGTGTAAACCTTGCCGCGCTTGATCGTCGGCGTGGCGTTGGGGCCGCCCTCGTACATCTTTGGGTCGAGCTTGCAGGCGTAGGTGTGGGTCCAGACGGCTTCACCGGTCTCTTCGTCCAGGCAGACAATGTGGTCGGTGCCCTTCTTGTTGCCCATGGTGTAGACCCGGCCGTCGACAACGGTGACGGCAGAAAATCCGGTATGCACATCGGCCCGCCACTTCTCCTTCATATTGACGAAATCGAGATCGGCTTCCGTCGAGACACCGTTGTATTTGGGGCCGCGGAACTGTGGCCAGTCGGCGCTATAAGCCAGCGTTGTGACGACACACAGACAAATAGTATGGAGCAGTTTCATGAATGTCTTTGGGCAGTGACACAGGGTTGCAGGTGCAGGTGTCCCGCAGGTTGATGTTGCTAGGGGTCATATAATAGGCTTCCTTGTGATATAGACGAGTCGCGGCGGCAAGAATTTACACTATTCGGTGTCGACCGGGAATTTCGTCAGGAACCGAATGGGGCAGATAATAATCATCCAAAGTTTTGATTTTTCATGCCTTCCAGCTATACTGCGGGTTTGGTGTCGACCCTCACCCGGCGTCTTTTCTTGGCGTTTACAATTGTCGTTCGATTGCAGGCGTGACGGCGCATTCCTCTATTAACCATCCGCTAAGCGTAACAGTTCATGAAAACTATCGTCCAGATTTCTCTTGACCTCACCAATATTCCCGAAGCGCTGGAGACGGCGGCGATGGCTCGTCGTGCTGGTGTCGACTGGCTGGAAGCGGGCACACCCTTGATCATCGCCGAAGGCATGAACGGGGTGCGTGCTTTGTGCGAGCAGTTTCCAGGGATTCCGCTGGTTGCGGATCTCAAGACAATGGACGGCGGCTGGCTGGAGGCAGAGATCATGGCCAAGGCCGGTGCTACCCACGTGGTCGTCATGGAGCGGGCCCACCCGGAAACAATTAAGTGCGTGGTACAAGCCGGTAAAGACTTCGGTATTGAAGTGATGGGCGACAACCTTGGGGCCGAAAGCATGGTTGACTCCGCCCGGCGCCTCGAGGACTATGGCTGCGGCTATGTCATCCACCACATTGGCTACGACGAGCGCCGCGGTATCGCGGCAGCGGGGCAGCGCCAGCCGTCACCCCTGGATGAGCTGCAGGCGGTCGTCGATGCCGTGTCGATCCCGGTTCAGGCAGTTGGCGGGTTGACAACGGAACAGGCCATGCGTTCACCGGAATATGGTGCGCCGCTGGTCGTTCTTGGGGCGCCACTGACAATTGAAGCCGATGCATTCACGACCTCCAAATCCGACGACCTCGAAGGCCAGCTGCGCATGATCTGCGAGCACGTGCATGCCTATGGCGACGTCGGCCCACAGAATTAAACCGAACGAAACCGAAGCTACATCAACTATGCCACTCTCCGCCTTTCCCAAATGCTTCCTCGATGCCATGTGTGTGGACCGAACCATGACCGTGGACGACTGGATCGGTATGACTGCCGATCTCGACGTCGACGGCCACGAGCTTTACACCGGGTTTCTGCCGCTCGAGGACGACATCGAGCTGACCCGCATCCGCCAGCTTGCGGAGGATACGGGCAAGCCGGTCGTGATGATGTGTGCGTCGTCTGATTTCACGTTCCCGGAGGCCGCCGATCGGCAGCGCGAAATCGAGAGGATGCGCACGGCGATACAGGCCACTGCAACGCTTGGCGGCAAATACTGCCGGGTGCTGTCGGGCCAGCGCCGGCCGGAAGTCGACCGCGACGAGGGCCTGGGCTGGGTGGTAGATTGTATTGAGGCGCTGTTACCGGCCGCCGAGGCTGCCGGGGTGACCTTGATCCTGGAGAACCATTACAAAGACAACTTTTGGGACTACCCGGAATTTGCGCAGAAGATCGACATGTTTCTGGCACTCCTTGACCGTATCGACGAGACCCCGTGGTTCGGCGTTAATTACGACCCGTCAAATGCCATTATCGCGGGCGACGATCCGATCGAACTGCTCGAAGCAGTCAAGCACCGGGTGGTCACCATGCATGCCAGCGACCGCTATCTGGAAGGCGGTACACTGGAACAGTTGAGCCAGATGGACGCCCACCCGATGAGCGGCTATGCCGACATGGTGAAGCACGGCGTCATCGGCCGCGGGCTGAACGATTACGACCGGATTTTCAGCATCCTGCGGGGTGTCGGCTTCACCGGCTGGATCTCGATCGAGGACGGCCCCGATCCAGAGGTGGGCATGCAGGATATTGCCGATTCCGCCGTCTTCCTGCGGCAGAAAATGTCCGAGCACGGCCTGCCGTAACACTTCTGCTGCCAAGCTGGAACGACAGTTTTTTCGCCAAGGCGATGCCGGCAAACACCCCCAAGTCGTCGAATCCGGGCGGATCGATTTGATCGACGAAATCG
>CAUZJQ010000502.1:0-2874 GCA_963580095.1 Lentisphaeria bacterium
AGATACTATATAGCTATTATTGAGCGCATAAGGAACCTGTCGTATCGAAGGATACTTACCAGTCGCATGAAGCATCACCGATCCAATTTCACGTTAATAGAACTCCTGGTGGTCATCGCCATCATCGCGATCCTTGCGTCCATGCTGTTGCCGGCGCTCGGCAAGGCAAAATACAAAGCCAAGCTCATTGTTTGTGGCAATCAACTGCGCCAGGCCGGCGTCATGCTGCTCACCTACGCGACGAATTCTAATACATATTACCCGGACATGAGCCAGTTGGACACCCACTACACGTTATTCTCGAACGCCCTCGGCCGCAACAGCAATCCGCGCATCCAGATGAAGGATTACGTGGCGGACTTTGACGAGCTGTTTCAGTGCGTCCTGGCGCCACATTTCGGCGGAGTCTCGCTCAACACCGACCTCGATCTCGTTCCGCCCGTCACGACCGGCGCGCCGGGGACCCCGCCCTATCGCTTCATGTACAGCACGTACGAAAACTGGTTCGGGCACCTGATCGACGAAAGCCAGCCAGGTAGCGGCATGCTGCGTATGGGCGATGAGCCGGATGTTACCGTTGGCGCGACGACCTACACCTTCAATATCCTCATGGCCGACCTCGATATGTGGCGCGGCGGTGGGCTGAATTGGATGTGGACTGCGCACCCTGACAAAGACGGATTGCTGTCGTTGGTGAATGAGACCGACGACCATACACCCAATCATCATCTCACCTACAAGCACCACCGAACCAACTGGGAGACGAAGGAATCTCTCAATGTCCGCGGCCCCATGGACCGCAACTTCCTTTGGCAGGATGGGCATGTCGAGTTTTGGCCGAATGTCCCCCTCTTTGATCCACGCCTCGTCCCGATCTCAGGACATCCCTGGATCGATGCCGGGATCAGAAACTACTTCCCCCCCGAGTGACTTGAGCGAATTGCCGCGATCTGCACCGAATGATCGACGAAATGATGACCCCGCCGGCCGTCGTCGAACTCGATGGGCTTTCAAGCGGACTGCCCCTATTCGTCCTTCTATATAACCTCAGCAATACGTTGTCAGGAAATCCGGATTGCGAGTGAGCACAGTCGCAGGAAAACCGCCGCGGTCAATATCGTGCCGAAGCCTTGGCGTTTTCGCCGAGCAGTCGCCGCATCGCCGGCGTGGCCCGCTGCCAGACGTCCTCTGACACCAGTTCGAGATGGTCCTGCTGGGGGCGGATAAAGGACCGACAATAAAAGCCAAGCAGCCCCACACGCATGCTGTCAGTATGGTTCGCACCGCTGCCGTGCCAGATCAGGCCATTGACGACGACCGCGTCGCCCTTGGCTCCTTCAAGCTGGATGATGTCGTTGCATGTCTCGTCGTGTTTCGGACCGAAGCCTCGCCCATGGCTGCCGGGAATGACGCAAGTCGCACCGTTCTCCTTGGTGAAGTCGGTCAGGATGTAGACGCTGTTCGCACAGAACGTCCAGGCCGGCAAGGGCACCGGCATCTCACCCATCGGAAAGTCAATGTGTAGATCGGATGGCGACGCCCCGGGTCCGATCAGGTTGCCCGTAAAACTGCTCAGCACGCAGTCGTCTCCGAGCAGGTATTCCTGGAACTCGAGAATCCGCGGGTTAACGAGCGCCCGCTCGAAACACTCGCCCTTGTTGACCAGATTCCATACGCGCTGTGACGTGCCGTCAAGGTAAAGAGCCGATTCGCCGCCGGCCGCACGTTCCTGCGCTGCCAATTCGAGGGTTCGTTCACGCAGTTCATCCGCTGCATCCGTGCCGATCACCTGCTGCAGAACGACGTAGCCATTCTCATCGAGAAACACTTTTTCGTCGGTTGTCATGCGGTCCTCGGGATAGGGTCTGGCCGAATAGTACTCGTTCGTCTACAGACCGAACAGTCGAGCTGCGTTGTTCCAGAAAATATCCTCGACCGCGTTGTCGTCGAGCCGTTCAGACCAGCAGGCGTGTTTGACTGAGCGCAGGTGTTCCAGCCCGATCAGGACTGGATCGACCTTCTGGTGTATTTCGCCCCACACCGGGGTTTCCTCATAGAGCCAGAGGAAGGTGTCTGCGGCGGAGAGGGACCGGCCGCGTCGGTGAGAAATCGGCAGGTCCGAGCCGTACATCAACTTGTCGTGGCCGATGATCCGGATGATCGCCTGATGGGCGATCGGCTCGCAATTGGCACTGGTATCGAAGTAGAGGTTGTCGAGCCCGGTGAGGTGCGGCAGACCCTCGAGATTGTGGACCGGCTGAAAACCGCGCGCCGAATGCGCCAGGATCAGGCGCATGTCCGGATAGGTTTCGCAGTATTTGCGAATCCAGTGAATGTTGTCGGGATCCGCCACGGCGCGGGCCTTCACCATATGCAGGGTGATCGCCCATCCTTCCTCATTGGCGACGGCGACCAGCGGCTCCGGCAGGAAATCCGGGATGCTCGCCTCCCACGTCGGCGTCACATCGGCAAAGGAGTGATAACACTTGAGACCGTGCATGCCGAGGCGTCTGACCTCCTGGCGCACCCATTCGGGATCGTCCTTGGGGGTGACAAAGAAAAGGCCACGGCAGTTTTTTCCAAGCGCCGTCTGTTCTGCATGCCAGGCATTGCTCCCATGCTGCGCCTCCTCGTCACCCGGCTCGGCGAAGGAGAGAAACAGTGCACCGTCCGTGCGGTCTCCGTGCAAGTCCCTTATAGCATTCATGTATTCGGCATAGCCGGCATCGCCGGGGGTGCCGTCCAGCGACCAGGCCGCCATGTCCTGCCCGCGCCACAGGTGGCAGTGGGCGTCGTAGATTTTGTCAGGCAGGAAGGTGGCGAGCTCGCGCTCAAAGAATTCTTCGTCGGCAGGTGTTCTCATTGGATTATCAG
>CAUZJQ010000503.1:0-2866 GCA_963580095.1 Lentisphaeria bacterium
CCATGGCAAGGCCATACATGTGACCGCGATAGGTGTCGATCTCCTCGCCGTCGTAGTAGACGACATCGCCGGTGCGGGTAACGATGGGATCAAACTCGGAAGCTTTTTCGCGGCTGGCACTGAGGATTCTCGGGCGCTGATGCAGCGGCGCGAGCTTGAGGTCGACGGTCTCACCGGTGACGACGGCCTGGCAGGCGAGCCGGTAGTTGCCCTTCAGAAATTTCTCGCTGTCGGTCCGCTTACTGAGGCAGTCCATACCTTCTTCCACCTCGACGATACATTCGTGGCACTGCCCCTGGCGGCCGCAGGTGGTAGGCAGGGCGAGGTCGAGTGCGTCGGCATGATCGAACACGGTCTTGCCGAGCATCACGTCACAGGTAGCCTTGTTGTATGTCGCCTTTGCCATATGTCGCTCAGATAAAGCAAAATCCCGAGTGCCATACGACACTCGGGACCTGTTAAAATACAAAAGTCTGACCGGATTTACTCCGCTTCTTCCGCCACATCGGTCTCCCAGGCACTGCGATAGTCGATCTTGTCGTCGCCACCGCACTGGCGCAGGCCGCCTTTCTCCAAAGGCTTGCGCTGGTTCTGGCAGCCGAACTTCGCGGTACACCGGTCGAGCCGGTCACGGTACGGACAACGGCGAGTGGCCTGTACATCGGACTGTTCGATAATGCCGCTGAAGATTTCAGTGATGCGGTCAAGGCGTTTCTGGTACTCTTCCGGATCGATTTTTTCCATAACCATGGACCTACCCTGCTCTGATGTCGGCCATCAAGCTGCGGGCTAGCTCGACGCAGGCCATGGCATCCTTGCCATAGCCGTCGGCCCCCATGTCGTCGGCAAACTCCTGGGTGACCGGCGCGCCTCCGACCATGATCCTCAGGTCGTCGCGCAGTCCTTCGTCGATGAATGCCTCGATTGTCAGTCCCATGTTAGGCATGGTCGTCGTCAACAACGCGGACATACCCAGCAACGGCGCCTTGTGTTCTTCAATCGCTTCTATGAAATCATCGGGCGAAACATCGACGCCGAGATCGTGAACGACGAAACCGGAGCCGCGCAGCATCATGATGCAGAGATTCTTGCCAATATCGTGCAGATCACCTTTGACCGTTCCCATGACGGCTACGCCGATCGGCTCGACGCCGGAGGCGGACAGGATCGGCTCGATATAAGCCATGCCAGCCTTCATCGCACGGGCGCATGCCAGAACTTCGGGGACGAAAATAAAATTCTCGCGGAACTTGATCCCGACAATGCCCATGCCGGCGATCAAGCCGTCATCCATGACTTCGAGAGCAGTGACGCCATCGTCCAGGGCCCCCTTGGTCAGTTCGTCGCAGGCGCCATTGTCCCCGTCGATCAGCGCCGCCGCGATATTCTGCATCCGTTCACTGGAGGCAGCGAACATGTTGACCATGTGCTCGATTTCTTTGGGGCGCTCGAGAAACTCCTCGATCTCGCTGCGTATAAAAGCGTTGGCAATATCACCGATCTCGGCCATCCGGAAGCTCCTTAATGGGTCGCTGTTCAGGCGATGTTCTTATGCCAGTCACGTACGGTCTGAGGAATGGCTTTGAGGTTTTCGACGGCGGTCTGCAGCGGAATGGCGCACTCAGGCCCAACCAGTTGTACACCGGCCTCAAGGTTTTCTCTGACTTCGGCACTCACTTCCTCCGGCCCCTTTGAAAAGAGGGTCTCCGGATTGTTGATGTTGCCGACCAGTGAAATGCGATCACCGACAATCGCCATGGATTCCGCCGGTTTGTTCTTCGAATCGTAGTGGAACGCATGCATCCCTGTCTGCGCGATGTACTCCATGCGGTCGACAGTACGGCCGCAGATGTGGAGGATGATCGGGATCGGGATGCGCTCGGCGAACTCGATATGCAGGTCGCGCAGGTAGCGTTCATAGTACTCGCCGCTGACCAGGTCGCCGGTGGCATGGTCCGGCAGCGTTATGGCGTCCGCACCGGCTTCGGCCTGGGCGATGCCGAAATCGACGGTTGCCTCTTTCATGCGGTCCAGGCACAGCTTGGTCTTGCCCGGGTCGTCGAGGGAGAGGAGCAGGAACGGTTCGACGCCGAAACAATGGTAGCCCATCGACCACGGCCCCATGGTCTTGCCGATGATCGCCACCTCGTCACCGTATTCCTTGCGCAGAATCTTGATCGCCTCAGTGACACACTTCGTATCGGGATGGGTGCACAGGTCCGCCGGAATCTTGATATCGTCCGCTGTTTCCCAGATGGGCTCACGCATCTTGACCGTCGGCCAGTTGTCCTTCTGTTCCCACTGGATCTTGCAGCCTATGGCGGAAGATTCCTGGATGATACTAAAAACGGGCATGATCGTGTCGAATCCGAGCTCGGTATAACCGGTGGCTGCCAGACGCGCCATCAACTCGGGTTCCCGGTTGGCTTGCGGAAAGGGTGCGTCTACCAGGTCCATCAACTCGACCGTCGCCACCGACGTCGGGTTGCAGACCGGGGTGCGATCGACCGGCTCCCGATTCAAAGCGGCCAGAACACGCTCCCGGCTGGTCATTGCTTTAATTGCATCTGCCATATCGCTTACTCCTGTTGGCTCGGTGCAGCCAGGACACCACGGCTTGCCGCGGCTTCCTGCTCACGCACCGCAGCGCGTACGTTGATCGCCCGCGGCAACAGCTGGGCAACCAGAACATCGTGACTGTGACCGCAATCAAAACTGACCGTGGTGTCGTCCTCCAAGGTCGTCTCGGCAAGCTTGACAATGCCGTTGGCGATGGCGCCGGTGCGGGTCGCCGATTTGTCAGTATCCTTGTCCGCGGCAAACGTATAACGGCCGCCAGCATATGCAGTTACTGTGACCGTAGCAT
>CAUZJQ010000504.1:0-2848 GCA_963580095.1 Lentisphaeria bacterium
AGCCAACGTGACAACTGAAAGAAATCAGACAATCATCGACGACGAGGCCTATGGAGCTGTCCCTTTCATTCAGGCCTTCGACACTGAAGAGGAAATGATCGACAAAGCGAACGACACGCAGCAGTACGGGCTGACCGCCTACCCCTTGATCCGTAACCTCGACCGGGCCTTGGCCATCTGCGAAGCTATTCTGGCTGGTGCCATCGGCCCGTTCGGCGGCTTCAAGATGAGTGGCCTCGGCCGTGCGTGCAGCGTTGAAGGCATCGAAGCGTTCCTCGAAACCAAGCGTGTTTCGATTGGTATTTGATCACACGACTGCAAGAAACGGACGAACCGGTCACAGTGTAGTATATTGCGCCTGTTGGCATCACTGGCTTATCAAGCAAAAGCATGGAGTTGAACACACAATGCAGACGAACATGAAATATTTCCTCATCCTCACCCTCACCTGTCTCGTCGTTGCCTGCGGCCGCAGGGACGACCGAGCAAGTTCAAGCGATGCAAGAACCATCGAATTCTGGCACATCCAGACGTACGAATCTACCAAGACCGTGGTCGAGCAAGCTGTGAACCGATGCCAAACGAAGCGAACCGGCTTGAGCATCGAGGCGCAGTCGATCAAGAACGACGATTTCAAACTGAAACTGAAAATGGCGATCGGCGGCAACACCACGCCCGATGTATTCCACACCTGGGGCGGTGGCATCCTCGCGGCCGATGTGAAGTACGACAAGGTTCTCAACCTCACGAAACACATGTCGGCCGGTAGTACCGGGCGCTTTCACCCAGCCGCCCTCGACTTCTGCCGGGTCAACGGCAACCTCTACGCCCTGCCCGTCGACGTCACCATAGTCCCCATGTGGTACAACAAGACGCTCTTCGAGAAAGCCGGTGTCGACGTCCCGAAAACCCTCGATGAATTCCAGCAAGTCTGCACCGAATTGAAAGCGCAGGGCATCACGCCACTGGCCTTGGGGAATTCCAAGAAGTGGCCCGGCGCCTTCTACTTCATGTACTTTGCAACGCGCGCCGGCGGCACCACGCCGATTACGGAACAACGGTTCGAGGACCCGGCATTCATCGAAGCGGGGCAACAGATTCAGAAACTCGTCGATGACGGCTGCTTCAACGCCGGTTTCAACGGCATTGATTACGACGAGGCCCGGCGCCTTTTCTTCAACGAAAAGGCTGCCATGATTCTGATGGGCACCTGGATGCTGGCGCACGCCCAGAAGGAAGCGCCGGAGATCCTGGAGAAGCTCGGATGTTTCACCTTCCCCGGCATGGGCAACGAAAAATGGGACCGAATCGCCATTGGCGGCGTCAATGCCGGCTATGCTGTCGCCGCAAATACAAAGCAGCGCGACGACTGCATCGCATTGCTGCAGGAACTGACCAATGATGACGGCATGAAAGATTGGGCCGGTACCGGACGAATCCCGGCATTGACCCGCGACGCTGCGACCCCCATGCTCCAGCCCGCAACGCTGATCGCCGCCGAGATCCTCTTCGAAGCGGAAGCAATTCAACTGTACTACGACCAGTACCTGCCGCCGGAGCTGGCCGCCATGCACAAAGACACGACCCAGGCGCTGTTTGCAAAAACTGCCACGCCGCAGGAAGCAGCCTCGAAGATGGCTGCAACGGCTGGGCGCAAGCCATGACGCGATGCCGTGATCTGCGCGGCCTGTGGTTCTCTGCACCCGCCGCTGTTGTCTATCTTCCGCTCATCGCCATCCCGCTCGCCTATTCGCTGTACCTGTCATTTCACTACTGGGACGGCCGGGCGCCAGCCTGGACGCCGGCCGGTATCGGCAATTACCTCGACATGGTCAAAGACAAAGTGTTCTGGCGCTCGCTGGCACACAACCTCGCACTTGTCGCCTTCTCGCTGGCCGTTCAGTTGCCGATCGCCATGCTGCTGGCAGTTCTGCTCGAACGTACCCGAAGGCTGGATGGCTTCATGCGCACCTGCGTTTTTCTGCCGTACGTCCTGCCGACGGTCGTTATTGCACTGGTCTGGCGATCGCTGATCACCGCCTCGGTACCAGAATGGCTGGCCAGCCCGGACTGGAGCCTGAGCGCCATTCTACTGGCGGTGACCTGGCGATTCATCGGATTCCACACCGTCCTGTACCTGGCCGGCCTCGGCATGATCGACCGGCAGTTGTACGAAGCTGCGCGCATCGACGGCACATCCGAGTGGCAATGCTTCCGGCACATCACCCTACCACTGATGAAGCCAGTGATCATAGTCTCCGCAACTCTGGCGATTGTCGGATCGATGAAGTATTTCGACGTCGTATTTCTGATGACCGGCGGTGATCCCGATCACGCCACGGAGCTGCTGGCGACCTACCTGTTCAAAATGGGATTCGCCCATGACCGCATGGGTTACAGCTCGGCAATCTCCGTCGCCCTCGTCGTGCTAGCCCTGGGCACTACGGTAGTCATGCTGCAACTGAAACGGTGGAGCGACCGTCGGCAATGAAAGCTGCAGGCACTGCACGTCTGACCATTCTCTGGATCGCCGTCGCTGTCGGCGTACTGCCACTGGTGTGGACCGTCTGTACCGCGTTCAAGACGGACGCGGCGGTCACCGCCGGCATCTGGTCGCTGCCGCTGCAACCGACGCTTGCGAACTTCGCAGAGGTCGCCAAGTCGAATTTCTCGACGAGTCTGCTGGTCAGTCTGGTGGTCACTGCAGGAGCAGTGCTCGTGCTGCTGGCGCTCGCGGCGCTCGCTGGTTATGCCTTCGCCCACTTCGACTTCATCGGCAAGAAATGTCTGTGGATCACGCTCATGGCCGGATTATTTCTGCCTGTGCACGCAACTCTGATCCCGCTCT
>CAUZJQ010000505.1:0-2837 GCA_963580095.1 Lentisphaeria bacterium
CGCACGAATTCCGGGGTGATCGTGCGTGGAATACTGGCCCCGAACGATTCACCGGGATGCGGGCTGCGGCCGGTGTCATGACTTTCGCATCCAAGGTTTTCACGGATTGCGATGTATTCCATCTCGGGCGTGACGATACCCCGCCGCGCGTAATGCATCTGGGTGACATTGGTGCCGGAACAGGCCCGGCGGTTGGGGCGCTGCTGCGGAAACCGTACTGGCACCAGCTCCGGGTCGGATCCCCTCTCGCGCCCGAAGGCTGAGCTCGGTCCTGACAGCGTCTCGGTGTCATCACGCGCGTCGATCCAGGCCTGGCGCAACGGTGCGAGTCCCTGGCGGATATTAATGGCGATATCGGGGTCCGTATAGGACCCGGAGGTGTCGTAGATCGGTACTGGCGGGTTCGCACCGCCCCCGAACTCCTCGGCGCTGGCTGCTAGATCGACCTCACGCATGGCCACTTTCACGTCGTCGCGTTGGCCGGTAACATAGGTTTTTCGTGAGTTCGCAAAGGGCATTGTCACCGCCGGATCCAGTGTGCTGCCTTCTTCAAGCAGATCGGTGTAGGGTGCATTCATGCGGTATGCCTCAGTGATAGTCGAAAATGTGAATGGACAAAGTAAGGTTGGTTGCCAGCAGGCGAATGGTAAGACTACTCTGGAATCCGCGCGGTTTCAAGCATACGCTGGTCTGCTCCGGTGGATGAGTGGCACTGGATACGATACTTGTCACGATGGCCAAGCAAGGAGCAAGACTACCCGGAAAGCATCGCGCTACGGAGCCTTGTCCACGAAGATGTAGATCGTTGGAAACCGCGTGCGAATCCTGCTGTAAAACTCCGTGAGAATGCCGCACGGCGTTGTCGGTGGAACAAAGAAGAAAACGATGTCTGTTGGCCATGCCGCCAGTGCTTCAATCTGCTTCTCTGCCTCCGGGAGGGTGGCGAAGGACACGGTTGTCGGCTTGAGGACCACGTCCTCCGGTGACCAGTCTTCGAGGATCCGGGTGATCTCGCCAGTTTTTCCTTCGACGATACGAATTTCGGCCGGCTGCATGATGCGCTCCTTGCGGTTGCGCCATTGCGGCTGCGGCATCCACGCCTCGTAGTAAAGTTGGCCGGCCTCCGGTTCGATGCGCAAAGCCTCCGCGTCGACAGCCAATCGCAAAGCGCGCGACACCTCAGCGGCTGAGGCTGCCGGCAGATCGTCGTCGTAAATTATCTTAAGAAACGGCACCCGCCCTGCTGCCAGCAACTTCTGCAGTTCATCGAGAAACGCCTTGAAGTTTAGGGGGTTGGGCCACGCAGTGTCGCCAGCGTTCACAGCCAGGCGCAGACGGTTATCCACCAGCAGGATGCGTACGGTCAGGTCGATCTCCGTGATTTCGGGTAGCGGGCGGATTTGAAAGCGCAACTGCTGCCCCCATTCAAACTTGTACGCGGGGTTCGGCGTCACGTGGCCGTAACGCTGACCCTGGCGAGCGACATAGGGTACGTCCAGAATCGTCCAGGGATCGTTGTAATTGCATGCCACACTGCCCATGACATCAGCCTGGAAAGTGCGCTCTCCATCCAACTCGGTCCATTTCGAACCGGTAAACGTTAACCCACTGTGAATGAGCGGCTTGCCATCCTCGACGACTAGGTCTTCGACCCGCACTCCCTCAGCAGGGCATTGCTGAGGCTGGTCGCCGTTCCAGTGCGCGGTCATGGCGACACGCGGTCCGCGTGGCCAGAAATGGAACTCGCCGAAGTCAACGGCACGCCCGGGCGCCAGCCCGATGAACTTCAGGGCCGCCTGGACATCCAGCGGTCGTGCCGCTGTCATCGCGACGGACTCGTAATCGCGGCCGGTTTCACCGGCCAGAAAAAACTCTGCCGCCGTCCCCTCGCCCAGGCCGACGGCAACGGCCAGAATATCGACGGTTTGGGCCTTGCGGTCGGCTTGGACCCCTGGTTTCACGAACAGATGGTTCTGGCCTTCAGCGGCGTCGGCCATGACTTTCGTCTGTTCGGCGAACCACTTGACGACGTTATCGGTGAGTGGTGCCTTGACGGTCTGCGCCGTCACTGCTGCGGGCGTCAGCAGGCAGAGCAGCGCTGCTGTCGTTATCCGCCTGCGCCTCATGTGGAGACCTTGAGGCCGGCGGCAGTGACGTAGACCTCGAAAACGTCTCGAGCGCGGCTGTATTCCTCGTGGGCTGTCAAGCGCCGTCGCATGCGTGGCTGCAGAAACGCCGACTGCAGCAGGAGGACGTCGCGAATCTTGGCGCGAGAATATCGCGGAATCTTGTAGAGGCCGTAAAAATCTCGAACACGGTCGGCAAGGACGCGATCTATACCGTTGAAATTGCGCCACAACGGACCGTCATGGCCGAGATCGTGCTGCAGGAACGGCACCATGATCATGGCCATGCCGGTGACTCGTGAGGGGTAAAGGTCGCCGGCTGCCAGACGGCGGTCGCGCACATCGAGCATGTCCCGGGCCAGCTCGCCGGTCGCGTGGTCCCACTCAGCGGCCAGGTCGGGCAGCAGATACTGCAGTAGCGCTACCTCCTGGCAGGCAGCGAAGATTGGCCCGGACCAGGGCTTCTTTAGGATCTTGTAAATCTCTTCCAGCAGCCGGGCCATCGAACTCATGCAAATGCTTTCGGCACCGGCCTCGAGCTGGCTGGCGAGCTTTTTGCTCGGCTTGAAACCGTACTGTCCGACCAGCTTGCAGGCGCGCAGTATGCGAACCGGATCCTCGGCCAGCCGCGTATACGGGTCGCCGATGGTGCGCACAACCCCCTGCCGCAGATCGTTGAAACCTCCGCAGTAATCAATGATGCCGCGGTCA
>CAUZJQ010000506.1:0-2829 GCA_963580095.1 Lentisphaeria bacterium
GCTCGTCAGTCGTGCATCGTCTTCCGACAATCCGGCGGCGATCAGGGCGCGAACGCAGAACTCGGTCAGCGCATTGGTGTCGACGCGCTGGACGTACGGCGTCTTGAGCGTGGTGCCGGTCATTTCTTTATCCTGTTGATTGCAGTCGGCTTGTTCAGGTTCATCGCTTTGGAGCTGTCGAGCTGGAGAATATCTGGAAATCGAAATTAGTGTATTAGCATGCTTGCGTCAACTGGATGGAAGTGTGCTTTTCCGTAAGAACTTCTCGCAGTTGGTCATACCCCTCGGAACACTTGGTTAAGAAATTGATGATGCGAAAGATACTTGAATCCGCCGGCGTGTACCTCGCGCTCGCAACGTGCGCTTTTGGCGCCGGACTGGGCATCGAGATACAGCCGGACGCCGACGGCAAATTAATGCTGGCCAGGTTGCCAGAGGATGCAGAAGGGGACAAGGCGCCGAATTGAGTTTCCTTCGACGAGTGTCCGCATCTGCGCGACCCCTGTCACAACATTTCGAGCACCGAAGCGGGCCCACCCCGTCAGTCGATGACATGGACGCGCAGCAGAAGTCCGGATCGGTCAAGTCGTCATTGTTGGTGTTTCATTTGGGACAATTGTTTTAGCCGCAAGAAGGCACAAAAAGCGCAAAGGTAAAATCGGTCCGTACGCCCGTCGCAGCGTCTGTCACTGCGACCGCCCACTCCCCGTCCGGATCGTTCAACGCCAGGGTGAACTCGTGGCCATCGCTGGCGATGACGACGCCTTCGTATTCCCTCCTGAGCTTCCCGTCCGCATCTGTCACCCGCACATGCAGGATATGCCGGGCGGGATCACCACCCGACGTCTGCACGACTGTGTCAACCCGCACGGTTCGTTCCGCCTGTTGCACGTTGACGTCGATCGCAACAACCTGGTACGGCAGGACCGCGAAAAGATACGGCGTGGCAGCTTCGATCTCGAGGTCGAGGCGGGCGCATTCGCCGAGATATTCGTGATTGACACAATCGTAGACGTGCCCCTCTGCAAACCTCAACGCGAAAGGGCGGGGTTCGCGGTCGACAAAAGCTTCTGCTTCATCGAGCAAACGCTTGTGCGGGCGCAGCAACCCGACTATGCGAGTCTTGCCGTCCCGGAATCTGAACACACGGACCTGGGCGCTGTGATCGCCCGCAGCTTCAATCCGTGTGTCCGGCCTGATATCGATGGCACAAAACCACTCGCGAACACTTTCGCGCAAACCACCGCCGCGCCCGGCAGCGCGCAGAGTGAGATAATGCTGGACTGCCATGTTCATCAGGCACGACCGACCATGACGAATGAACACCGGAACGCCGGCCTCGGTCACATAGTCAGCCGTCGCACCGGACAAGGATACCGATGGATCCACGGGCATCGGATATCCGTTCGCAGTCGAAGCCGCTGGTGCTTCATCTCTGTCCGGCGTATCTTCCGGCATCATGGCACCGCTCGCTGCAGCTTGTACGAAATTTCCAACTTCTGCTGCAGCCATGATCAGTTGATCGCTCAACGGGTGCATTGGCGCGGCATTCGCTACGCCAAAGATGTCATCGAGCCGTCCCCGCCCCAACGGGCGCGAGTGCTCATCAAACACAGCAGGGCGATAGTCCGCAAGGACAGCACCGCCCGCCTCCGAATAGGCGACAATCGCATCCGCCTCGATTGCGGAGATGGCATGGACCTGCGGCATGACGAGCAATTTCGGTTGTCGCGCCTCGAGTGCGCCTGCTTCGATTTCAGTTCGGTCAATGAAGGTGTAAGAAATTCCAATATCGTCCAGCAGGCGTAACATCGCTTCGGTATTGAGCGACCACTTGAGCGCCGGCGCTGCAAGGCAATGCTGCCACTCGGCGTTGGTGCTGTAGTCACGCGTGGGAATGTCTGGCATCAGTGTCGCGGCATGATGGCTCGGACGTGAAAAGTAGATGAGGACGTCGTCCGTTTCTCGCGTGGCCTGGAGAATTAGACGATCGAGCCCCGACTGGATCTTCTGGACGGCTGTTGTCGTATCCCGCAAGCACGGTGTGACCCGCAAATCGGGTCCGATGCCACTCGCCGGATGCCCTGCCCCGGCCCAGCCGTAGTGGCTGAAGAACCAGTAGCTGTTGCAGCCGTTGAACAATAGAAACCACGGGTAAAAACGTGTGTCGTCCGGATTGCGATACATCGCGTAACCGCCATACCAGCCGCCGAACAACAGTCCCGGCTTCTTGAACGAGCGGATGATATCGAATTTCCAGGTATTCGGATAGACCACCATGAGATCCATGTCGTTCAACAGTTCTCTCCAGGCATAGCCGTACCAGCTGTCATCCAGAATCGGTCCTTCGAAACCGACCATGGCATCGGTATCGATCTCACGAATGACCTTTTTCGCCTCGGAATGCATGCGAACAAACAAGTCGTCCATGTACAGCCGATGATCAGCCCACGCCGCGTAGCGCCCGGTTTGGCGCGCTTCGGCGAAAGGAATGGGCATCGCTTCGTCAAAAGAATCGTAGGCACTCCCCCACGATTCGTTAAGAGCGTCGACGGAGCCATACTGCGCTGCCAGGAACCTCCGGAATGCCACGAGACAGGTCGGCGACACACAGCCGTCCTGATACGTCAGCATCATCGCCTGATCGTCGCCAAGTGAATATGCCGTCGGCGAGTAGTGACGGTACTTCTCCGCCTGCTGTCGGAGCATCCCGGTCTCCTGTTCAAGGAAATCCGGGTCTGTCAGACAGGGCCTGCGCACCATCAGCCCTTCGCGTTCGTCCTCGGCGTTCTCCGGATAGTAGCGCGTCGCATACGGCGAAGGCCGGAC
>CAUZJQ010000507.1:0-2827 GCA_963580095.1 Lentisphaeria bacterium
CCCGAATCCCGGACGCCGGTGCAGGCATACCAGGCCGACAAACCCGAGCAACAGCAGGGGCCAGCCGCAATACCTCGTCAGATGACTGACAAGATACGCCTGCCATTCGTACCCCTGGGCGCCGGCGGCTGTGACGTTCTTGCCGTACCACTCCAGCGTTCCGTTCCACTCGACGTTGTGCCGCAGATAACCCATTGTCAGTGCATAGCCCAGCGCAGCGAGGAGCAGCAGCACTGCGGCGGCCAGCATCACGGGCTTTACAGCCTGCCGGCGCCGCATCAGCAGCAGCGTCAGCCCCCAGGCACCGGCCATGCCGAGAAGCGTCAGGCAAGTTTGTATGCGTATGGTGAAACTGAACCCCAGCAGCAGTCCGGCCAGCAACAGCCATAGCCAACGTCGCCGCGATGTCCGCCGTTGCCTATCGGCCGGCGCCTCCAGCCACAGTCCGAACGCCTTCGCCTGCTGCACCAGCAGCAGCGCGATCAGACAGAAAAACATCAGGGCATAGCCATCGCTCATGTTGCTGCGATTATAGAACAGCACGTAATGGCTGCATGCCATGGCTGCGGCCCCGAGCACAGCCACGCGCCGGTTGAAAAGCTGCGACAGCAGCGCATAGAACAGCACGACCGTCGCCAGCCCGCAGATTCCGGAAAACTGCATACTGGCAGCCTGACTGAGCCCCAAAACTGATATCCCGACGGCGATGAACCACAGCAAACCGTGCTTGAAAAAAAGAAACGGTTCCTGATGATCAACTAGATAGAGGATCGGGAGATTGAGATGGTAGCCCTCGTCGCAGAACCGGTAGCCCTGCTCCGACAAATGATAGAACCTCAGGACGGCGGCACCACCCACGGTGACCGCAAGCAGCAGCCACGCAACCTTCGGCGGCAGATCCCTGGCTGCCGGCGATGCCGGATCACCGTCCTGTGCGTGATCGTCTTTCACTCTGGCAACCGCGGTGAATGGTGAGGATTGATTAATCGCGTGACGGACGGATCGGTCATGTTGTCTTTTGTAGCGATAACCACTGCAATTGCGATCTGCGGTCTGACATCACGGCCGCGAACCGCGGCTATGGCAGTCAGGACACCGGTGTGCCCGAGCTCGAACGACGGTGGCAGTACCAGTGCCTGGATCTCGTCGTTGCGCAGCGCTGCGACCGATGCCGGATCGTTGCCGAAACGCACGGCCGCCGCATCACCTGCGGGACGGTGGCTGGCGGCCACGATGCGGCTGGAGATACCTTTCACCGCTGCATCCGAATCCACGATGACCACTTCTATGCCGCGTCCGATGGCTGTTTCCATAGCTGTGTTTGCAGAATCGTCTGCCGGTGAGACAACGATGCCGTCGACCCCGCGGTTAATAGCGTTCTGTAAAGCCTGCATCTGCCATTGCGGATCGTCGGACACCGCCCCCGGCCAGATGATTTCGGCGCCGGTTTCCCGGGCTGCAGCGTCCGCTCCGGCTCGCATCGCCGTCGACGAACGTTCGGTGTCGCGCAGGACAACCGCGATACGCAGCCCGCGCCCTTCCTGCCGCTGCGAGCCCTCGGCATTGGAGCCCTCGGCATTGGAGCCTTCGGCGTTCGAACCTTCAGCGCGGGTGACCATCGGCACCTTCCTGGTGCGTGGCGTCGTCGTGGTATCCTCTTTCTTGCCGCAACCCGACAGCGACAGGGTAGCGGCAGCACAAAGGATGACTGCGGCAGCGGTTAGCGGATATGGGGCAAGGGCATGTCTGATCATCGATGGATCTCAACCTGGCTGTGCGAAGCGGTACAATACCCCGCACCCCGGTATCGTCCATCATGCGGCGAGCTCTTGGCGCTGGATACGGCCGCCTTTGTACTGGATTATGCGGGTGGTGGCTTCTGCCTTCATGAATCGAATACCAAGCACGGCGGACGTCCTTTGTTTGAACGTTTCAGATTTCGAAATTGAAACCGCTTTTGACCAACCGCTTATAGCTGCACTCGTCGAAGCGATACAGCCGCGCGGCACGATGCGCCACGTCCTGCTCAATCTCGTTGCAGTCGATCAGCAGATCCATCGCCAAGATTTTCTTGCGGAAGTTGCGCTTGTCGAGTTCCTTCTCCAGTATAACCTCGTACATACGCTGAAGCTGCGTAAGTGTGAACTTCACAGGCAACAGCTCGAAACCGATCGGCTGGTAACGCACCTTGCCCTGCAGCCGCTGATACGCCTTTTCCGAAATTTTGTCGTGATCAAATGGCAGGGGCGGGCAATCATGGACACCGAACCACGCGGCATTCTTGGCATCGGTAGTGGCGCGGATCACATGTCCGGACAGGTTGACGAGGCCATAGTAAGCTACCGTGACAACACGCCCGCGCGGGTCGCGATCAACCGCTCCGAACGTATAAAGCTGCTCGAGATAGACTTTGTGGATACCCGTTTCCTCCTCCAACTCACGACATGCAGCATCGTCAACAGATTCCTTCGGCTTAACAAAACCGCCGGGCAGTGCCCACTGGTCCTTGAACGGTTTTTCTCCACGCTGAATGAGTATGACTTTCAGTTCATCCTCGTCCAGCCCGAAAACCACGCAATCGACAGTGAGCGCATGCATGGGATATTTGTATGAGTATTTCTGAGCCATCCTTGCCCCATTTGTGTATAGAATACACCATACTTAGTGTAATTTAATCACTAAGTTGATTTTTTTCGCGGACGGGAAACGCCCATAATTGAACGGGCAGAATGCCGACGCTCACAGGGGACGAAACCAACCAGATCAGGTTGACAATGTCCCAGCACAGGCAGACTGTAGAGATTGTCCCGCTCAACGGAACTGCAGC
>CAUZJQ010000508.1:0-2824 GCA_963580095.1 Lentisphaeria bacterium
CATCTCGGGAGCGGTAAGCGTCAGCATCTGCGCCCGATCCACCAGCAACTCCTCCGCCGTTCGCGTGTGCCCGTCCCGGAAGTAATTGCGGAATCCGTCGGCGGTCGGCTCGAGCACGGCGAATGAGTCCACATCAGTTTGCTCCGGCGACGCGTCGGTGCGTCCCGGTGTGAAGGGAACCTGCACGTCGTGCCCAGCGGCCTTCGCCGCTTCCTCGACCGCCGCACACCCGCCCAGCACGATCACGTCCGCGAGCGAGACCTGCTTGCCGCCGGACTGCGCGCTGTTGAAGTTATTCTGGATTTGCTCCAGCGTCTCCAGCACCTTCGCCTGTTCGGCCGGATTGTTGACTTCCCAATCCTTCTGCGGCGCGAGGCGAATGCGCGCTCCGTTCGCCCCACCGCGCTTGTCGGTCCCGCGGAACGTCGCCGCCGAAGCCCATGCAGTCGAGACCCGTTGGGAAATGGAAAGTCCCGAGGCGAGAATCTTGCCCTTGAGATCCGCGATGTCTTGCTCGCCAATCAACTCATGATCGACCTCGGGAACGGGGTCTTGCCACAACTGCGGCTCGGGCACCAACGCGCCGAGGCACCGCGAGACCGGCCCCATGTCGCGGTGGGTCAACTTGTACCACGCCTTGGCAAAGGCGTCGGCAAACGCTTCCGGGTTTTCGTGGAAGCGTTTTGAAATCGGCGCATAGATTGGGTCCATCTTCAACGCGAGGTCCGTCGTGAACATCATTGGCGCATGCTGCTTCGACGAATCGTGAGCATCCGGCACGCTACCCTGCGCGGATTCATCCTTGGGGGTCCACTGCGACGCCCCGGCCGGGCTCTTCGTCAGTTCCCACTCGTAGCCGAACAAGTTTTCGAAGTAATTGTTGTCCCACTTCACCGGGTCGGTGGTCCATGCGCCCTCCAACCCGCTGGAGATCGTGTCGCCGCCGCTGCCGCTACCAAAGCTGTTCCTCCAGCCAAGGCCCTGCTCCTCGAGACTGGCCCCTTCGGGCTCGGGGCCGACGTGCTCGTCGGGGTCGGCAGCGCCGTGGGCTTTACCGAAAGTGTGTCCGCCAGCAATGAGCGCAACGGTCTCTTCGTCATCCATCGCCATGCGAGCGAACGTCTCCCGGATGTCCACGGCTGCGGCGAGTGGATCCGGGGTGCCGTTCGGCCCTTCCGGATTTACATAAATAAGGCCCATCTGTACGGCGCCAAGAGGATTCTCGAGATCCCGCTCGCCGCTGTAACGCTCGTCACCGAGCCACGTGTCCTCCGGCCCCCAGTAAATATCCTCTTCGGGCTCCCAGACATCCTCGCGCCCGCCGGCGAAACCAAACGTCTTTAATCCCATCGACTCCAGCGCACAGTTGCCGGTGAAAACCATCAAGTCGGCCCACGAGATTTTCCGGCCGTATTTCTGCTTAACCGTCCAGAGCAACCGGCGCGCCTTGTCGAGGCTCACGTTGTCGGGCCAACTGTTCAGCGGCGCAAAGCGGAGCGTGCCGGAGCTCGCGCCGCCACGGCCATCGCCGATTCGGTACGTGCCCGCGCTGTGCCACGCCATCCGAATGAAGAGCGGTCCGTAGTGGCCGTAGTCCGCCGGCCACCAGTCCTGCGACGTGGTCATCACCGCCTCGATGTCCTGCTTCAGGGCGTCCAAATCGAGCGTCTTGAATTCCTCAGCGTAGTTGAACGCCTCACCCATCGGATCCGACTGCGGAGAATTCTGGTGGAGAACCTTCAGGTTCAGTTGATTTGACCACCAATGCTGGTTCGCTGTGGCCCCAACCGCCGTGTGTCTGTGAGATCCGCCCAATACCGGGCACTTGCTTTCAGTCGTCATATTTCCTTCAGTCGTTTACTTGATTTCTCTATAAAATTTGACACATCAGGCCGCAAAAGCGGCTGGGTAGCTTATGACCTTGACGGTGGGTGTAGTCAAGACGCCAGCGATCCATCCCTGTCACAGAGTTGCCACAAAACGGTGCTTCTTTGCCGAGGCCCGTCACAGCGACACCCGCATGATCCGCAACGTTTACTAAACCCTGTACGGCAAATGTTTGGGGGAAACCTGAAATGACGGACCACGTGTCAATTCGTCTCTCTCCTCAGCCCACGATCATCCCGGCGGCGACGGTGCTGTTCGTCTGCTCGTCGATGAGGATGAAGCTGCCCGTGGCACGGTTGCGACGGTAGCGATCGAAGTGCAGCGGGGCGCTGGTCTGCAGCGAGACGCGGGCGATGTCGTTGAGCCGCACCTCCCGGTCCTCCTTCAGCTTGTGCAGTGTGTTGATGTCCATCTTGTACTTCAACTCCTTCACCAGGCATTTCACGTCGTTGGTGGTGTGGCGCAGAGTGTAACGGCCGCGTTCCTCCAGGTTGGCCTCTGAACTGAACCAGCAAATCATCGCCTCAATTTGCTGGCTGCTTTGCGGCGGATTGTTTTGCTTGACGATCATGTCGCCGCGACTGATGTCGATCTCGTCTTCGAGGGTGACCGTCACGGACATCGGGGCGAAGGCTTCCGGCACGTCGCCGTGGATGTCGTGGATGCCCTTGACGCGCGACTGGAAGCCGCTTGGCATCACGGTCACCTTATCGCCCGGCTTGAACACGCCACCGGCCACGCGCCCGGCGTAGCCGCGGAAGTCGTGCCACTCGTCGCTGTGCGGTCGGATGACCCACTGCACCGGGAACCGCGCGTCCACGTGGTTGTGCTCGTTGCCGATGTACATCGTCTCGAGCGTGTAAAGCAACGGGCTGCCCTGGTACCAGTCCATGTTCACCGAACGCTCCACGACGTTGTCGCCCAGCAATGCGCTGAT
>CAUZJQ010000509.1:0-2824 GCA_963580095.1 Lentisphaeria bacterium
ACGGCTTCGCGCAGGTATCCCGGGTGCAGGTCGGCTGTGGTGGCGTCGCTGGTCAACAGTGCGCGGACCCGGTTGCCGATCTCATCTAGTTGCTGTTTCATATGCAATAACCGTAGTGCGAATTACCTTACAATATCACGACAAGCCGGACAGGAAACATGAGCGAAAAGGTTAACAACATGGTCAATACATGGCGTCAGCGCGTGTATACGATTATTTTCGAATCCGACACCAAGGCGGGGCGGCTGTTCGATATCGTCCTGATAGGGTGCATCATTGCCAGCGTGATCGTCATCATGATGGACAGTGTGGAATCGATGCACGCCAGATTCGGTGACCTGTTTTTGCGGGTGGAATGGGGTTTCACGATTCTGTTCACGATCGAGTATGTCCTGCGACTGATCTGTATCGGGCGGCCATTGAGATACGCCTTCAGTTTTTTCGGAATGGTGGATCTGTTGTCGGTGTTGCCGACATATATCAGTTTGCTTGTGCCCGGCAGTCATTATTTAGTGGTGATACGGATTCTCCGGGTGCTGCGTGTTTTTCGGGTGCTGCGGATCGTGCAATACGTTGGTGAGGCGAATGTGTTGTTACGTGCGATGCGCGCCAGCCGACGCAAGATCGAGGTGTTTCTGTTTTGTGTGATTACGCTGGTTGTGATTCTTGGTTCACTAATGTATATCGTCGAAGGCCATGTGCCGGGCTCGAAGTTCACCAGCATTCCACGCTGTATCTACTGGGCGATTGTGACGCTGAGCACGGTTGGCTACGGTGACTTGAGTCCGGAGACACCGTTGGGGCAGGTGCTGGCATCGGTCGTGATGATCATCGGTTACAGCATCATCGCAGTACCTACGGGGATCGTGACGGCGGAGTTGTCGAGAACATCTCATCAGGAGCCGGCAGAGGTCTGTCCGGACTGTGGTCGGCAGGGGCACGACAAGGACGCCAGTCACTGCAAGTTTTGCGGCGGCGAGCTCGATGGGGATATCATTAACTGATGCGGCACGTCATCGAGGTTACAGCGTGCTGGCTTCGGAATGGCCAATGGACGTGGCGGTTGCTTATCGTTGCAGCTGCTGCGGCAGCGTGCCGGCGGGGGCGTCGCGTCCGTGACCTGGCGTCAACTGTTGTCGGCCTGTCGCTGCTGGACGACTTCGAGCAACCGGCTTGCCATGGGATGGGAACGGTGCAAGTCGAAACTGACCGAGCACGGCTGCGTGCGCACGCTGTGGAGGCCGACGAAGGTGCGCGGGTCGACACTGCGGATGCTCTCCCACGGTGCTTCAATTTCCTGGATAAAGTCCTCGTAACGCAACCCGTCGTCGTCGACGACGAGCTTGACTCGCCGCCGCATCGTCCACTCGATGACGATGACGAACAGGGCCAGTGCGAGCACTGCCTGTGAAATGACGAAGCCGAGAATGGCCAGGGGCGGCAGTTGGGCATCGAGGATTGGCTGCGGCACCAGTTTGCTGTTGGCAATCAGCAACACGATGAGGATGCCGACCAGGCGCGGCCATTTGTATTGCACGGAGGCCCTGATCAGGCCACGGGCGAGGGTCCCGGGCGACTGGTATGGATTAGTCGAGGTCATAGGAGATTTGCAGCTTTCACGCGCAGGTACTCGTTGATCAGCGATGCCGACAGATTTTCCGGATGCAACTCCAGGCAAAGGACGCCGCGTTTTTTCATGTTCTCAATCGCCTTGTGCCGCCACAGCAGATATTCGGCAGCTGCGGCGCGGCGGAAGTATTGCGTTTCAGTTTTCGGTTCGGCTTCGGCCATGCGCTCGACCTCGCGGTCGCGCAGGATCACAAACACCGGCAGATGATAGGCGGTGGCGCGCGTCAGATGCGCGTCGATCGTTTGAAGCACCTGTTCATCGATGACGTTGGCGATGAGTATTAACATACATCGTTTTCGTCGACGCTGGTTAAGAAATTCGAAAGCGCCGCGGTAATCGGCGATATTGGTAGAGGGAAAGCGGTTGTAGCTGGTGTGGATGAGTTTTTTCATCTGGTCGCCGCCGGTATTGGGCGGCACGTAGGCCTCGATGCGTTCACTGAACGCGAGGAGTCCGACGCGGTCGGAGTTTTTCAAGGCGATGTACGAGAGCAACAGAGTGGCGTCGAGGGCGTCGTCGAGAAAGGTGGTATTGCCGACTTTATTGAGCATCATCCGGCCGCAGTCGAGCATGAAAATGACGGACTGATTCTGCGTGACCTGGAAGGCCTTGCTGATGAGCTTGTCGTGTTTTGCAGTAGCTTTCCAGGCGATTTTCCGGAAGTCGTCGTCCGAACGGTACTCTCGCAATCGTTCAAGCTCATTGTCGCCCCCGGTGCGATGCAGCGAGCGTATCCCGATGAGATTGCTCTGGTTGCGCCGTGCCAGCAGGGCGTATTGCGAGATTGTCTTCAGGTCCGGATAGACGTGGACGGTGTCGCGACAGTCATAGACCAGGCGGCGCTGCCACAACCCGAGCCGGCTGGAAACCTGAATATACACAGTCTCGAGGGTGTACTGTCCGCGCGTGTGCATGGCGAGTCGATAGTCGACGGCGAGTCGTCCGCTGGCACCGATCCCGGCGTTGCATGGCAGGTCGCGGGTTTCACCGTTGTCCGGACGGTAATCGGTGGTGCGGAGGTTGATGTTGCGGCGCAGCACGCTGCTGACAATCAGTCGTACGGTATGAAAATGGCCGACCGAGAAGGTCACCGGCAGTTCGCGAACGACCGAGAAATGGCGGTGTTTCGGTACGGTCCAGAGATCGGCCAGCAGGAGGACGAGCAGCACGGCATCGGCGGCCAGCACCGGCATC
>CAUZJQ010000510.1:0-2819 GCA_963580095.1 Lentisphaeria bacterium
CCAGCCGGCGGGCCACCGCCGGCAACAGTTCGACACCGTCGAATGGCGTGAAACAGCCGACATATCCGATACACACATGTTCCGGCGCCAGTCCGAGCCTGCTCCGCAGGTCGGTGCGGACAGCCTCTGGCTGCGGTTGAAATTTTTCAGTATTGACGCCGTTCTCGAGCGTTAGCAGTTTCTCCTCCGGGACGCCATACAACTTGGCTGCCACATCGCATACCCGCTGGCTGACACCGATGATCAGCTGACTGCGGGCATAGGCGTAACTCTCTGATACACGGTTGATCCAGCGCCGCAATACGCCGGCGTTGCGCCCGGCGAGGTCGTCGGTAAAGACCCCATTGACTTCGGTCACCAGTGGAATGCCGAGGCGCGCGGCAACAAAGGGGGCGGCCAGCGAGATATAACTCTGGCGGCTGTAAATCACGTCCGGAGGTCGACGTCGACAGGCCTTCCACAACGCCAGCAGCAGTGACAGCTCATAGAACAATTGTGATATACCGCGACGCCGGACCAGGGTAGGCAGGTAATGAACCTCCAGTGGCCATGGCCGGCGCTTGACACTCAGGTCTGGTGCGAAAGCGGTCGATTCATGTCCCAAATCATTGAAGTTCTGGGCGATCTCGGTGAAGTGGGTGACCGGTCCTTCGCTGACGGACAGGTCGTTGTGGGTGATCATGTAGATCAGCATGATGGGGAGGTTTTAGTGGGGTTGCTGAGGTTGGTTTGGCGTGGGGAGCAAGAGATCTTAATCGCTTCCCTTAATCCAGGCGTTTTCACCCCGGTACGGGGGATGAAGAGTTGAACGGAAAGTGGGTTTGGGTAGGCGGTCTCAGAAGAACACATTGTGCCAGGTTTCAGTTGCGATCATGGCCCACAGTGTGAGCCCGGCCATGTCGGAGTATTCGGGCGCCGCCAACTGACGCTCGAGGAATTTTCGATCGATAATCCCGTCGCGAACGAGGAATGAATCGCCCAGCAATTCGCGGATCGGCTGGCGCAGGTCCTGCTCCGCCCACAGCCGGAACGGGGTCGGGAATCCGAGCTTGTCGCGACGATTCACAACGCTTTCCGGCAGGTACGGCGCCGCGGCGGCACGCAGCAGCCCCTTGAGCTCATAGCCGGCGGTGCGCGCCTTTGGGGTCATGGCAAAAAGTCCTTCGGCCAGGCGCCAGTCGAGCAAGGGCAGGCGGCTTTCCAGGCCCCAGGCCATGCTGACGCGGTCTTCGCAGTGCAGCAGACCCTGCAGAAAGGTGCCGAGCTCATATGCTTGCAGCGTCGCGAGCCCGTCGTCGAATTGGTCGAATCGTCCGGCGTACTGGTTGAATGGCGAGTAACCGTTCAACTGTTCCCGGAAATCATCGGTGAAAATTTGGGACCATTGCGCGGCGCGATTGATCGCGGCGAAATGCAGAAAATGCTCGTTCGCCGTGCCGACCTTGAGCCCCTGGCAGGCAAAACGCACCTTTGAACGACCGGGCGCCAGGCGCCACCAGGCCGAGAGCATCTCCAGTCGGTCGCCATCGGGGGTGCCGTGGCGCAGGCCGCTTTCGAGCCATGCCAGCAGATACCGCGGATAACCGACAAACACCTCGTCGCCGCCCTGGCCGCCGAGGCAGACTTTCACCTGCTCCGCAGCGAGCCGGGAGACGCAGTACTTGGCGTAAACCTGTGGACCTTCGAACGGTTGATCGAGATGCCACATGACCTTCGGCAGATCTTTCCAGAAACCATTGAGGCTCGGTTTGAGCTCGTGCCCATTCAGCCCGGCATGATCAACTACATCGCGGGCGTATCGGGATTCGTCGTAGATGCCGCCTTCCGCGAAGGAGGCCGTAAAAGCAGTGACCGGTGCGTCCGATTGGCGGGCCGCCAGAACCGAGACCGTACTGGAGTCGAGGCCGCCGGACAGATAGCAGCCGAGCGGGACATCGCTGCGCAGGCGCAACCGTACCGCGTCGTGCAGCAACTCGCCCAGTTCGTCGGCGTCGAGGTCACCGCCGCCGTTCGTTTCGCCGAGATGCCACCAGGTCGTAATCCTGAAACTGCCGTCGACCGAGCAGTGAAGATTCTGCCCGGGCTCCAACTGCAGGATGCCCTTGAAAAAAGTGTGGGCGCCGAACGTATAGAGAAAGGCGAAATAGTCGGCGATGGCAGCGTGATTCACCTCGGGCTTTACGCCCGCTTCGAGGATCGCCTTGATCTCGGATGCGAAGACGAAGCGCTCGTCGTCGCGATAGAAGTAGAACGGTTTGATACCGAAGCGGTCACGAGATGCGAAGACCGTGGCGCTCTTTTTGTCCCAGACAGCGAAGGCCCACATGCCGTTAAAGCGGTGGACGCAGTCTTCGCCCCACTGCTCGTAGGCGTGCAGCACGACCTCCGCGTCGCACCGTGTCTTGAACGTGTGTCCAAGGTTCTGCAGCTCCGGGATCAGCTCCCGGTAGTTGTAAATCTCACCATTGTAGACCAGCCAGAGCGTGCCGTCCTCGTTGGTCATCGGCTGACGACCACCGTCGAGATCGATGATGCTCAGCCGCTTGTGTCCCAGGGCGATACGGCCGTCGTCGTAGTAGCCTTCATCGTCCGGACCACGATGGTGCAGCACTGCTGCCATCTGCCGGACGGCAGCGGTGTTGTCCTGACCGGGCGATAGTGCGAGAATGCCTGCTATGCCGCACATGGCATGTCCTGTCGCGGGATCATGAGGGCAGCACCCGCCGATACACATCGGCGATTTTCTTCACCATTTCCAGACGTCCCCAGGAACTGCCGCGGGCAACCGCCGGGACCATAGAGTCCAGCTGATGCTTTGT
>CAUZJQ010000511.1:0-2797 GCA_963580095.1 Lentisphaeria bacterium
ATTTCTCGGGACGACGCGTCGTAGTAACCGGAGCCAGCCGCGGCATCGGACGTTCAATCGCCGAGGCGTTCGGCGAACGCGGCGCCGATGTTGCCGTGCACTATTGTTCCTCGGCGGATGCAGCGGCGGAAGTTGTCGACTGCATCACCGCCTCCGGTGGCAAAGCCTTTGCTGTCCAGGCAGATTTGATCGCGGCAGACGGCGCCGCAAAACTCGCGGATGCGGTCAAGAACCGCTGGGACAGCCTCGACATTCTGGTCAACAACGCTGGTGATGTCGTTGGGCGCTCGACATTGGCGGAAGCCGATGACACGCATATTGAACAAACGCTCGACCTGAATTTGAACAGCGTCATCGACCTTACCCGCCGGCTGATACCTCTGCTCGAGAAGGGGCAGGCACCGGCCATCGTCAACATCACGTCGATCACCGCCTTCAATGGCGGTCAGGGCGGCGTCAGCGTGTATGGCGCAGCCAAGGGCGGCATCCTCGGTCTCACCCGCAGCCTCGCCGTTGAACTGGCTCCGACGATCCGCGTCAATGGGGTTTCGCCCGGTGTGATCCTCACCGACATCCATCGTCGCATAACAACCCCCGAGCGCCTGGCAGTGGTCGCAGAGAAAACGCCGCTGGGCCGCAACGGCGATCCCGACGAATGCGCCGGTGCCGTTCTGCTGCTGTCCGGGGCTGGCGGTTCCTTCATCACCGGGGATGTGATCCATGTCAACGGCGGCCTGTGGATAGGCTGACTATGCCACAACTGAATATCCCAGTCATCCTCTGCGATGCACTCCGGCACCAGGCGCTGCTGATTCACGGCGGCACAAGCATTGGGATTCGATGGCTCCGAAACGCCTCGCGCAAACGCCGTGAAATGAACGGACGCGAAGATTCATTCTACTTCATCGTGCGTCCATCAGCCCTTTCATGTATCCGATCGCCCACAACCGCCCGAGCATGGTGTACCCGGCCAGGTCGGTCGATTCTCCTGCCAGCACAGGCACGTGGTCCGGGCGAATAGGGCCGTCGAAACCGATCTCGTCGTACGCCCGGATGCACGCCGCCATATCGGTCTGGCCGCTATCGTGCCAAGTCTCCGTAAACTTCGGCACACTGCCGACGACATCGCGGAAATGAACAAATCCGATGTGGTCTCGAAAGCGGTAGATGTTTTCGACGACATCAACGCCCATGGAACTAAAAACGCCCTGACAAAAAGTAATCGCGTTGGCCGGGCTCGGCACCAGTTCGAGTAGGCGCTGCAGCTCGTCCGGACACGTCATGATCTGGGCGTCGCCAAGAAAGGGCGACATCGGCGGGTCATCCGGATGCATCGCCAGCACCACCCCTGCGGACTCCGCAACGGGTAGAATCTGTCTGAGGAAATATTCCAGATTTTCCCACAACTGCGATTGCGTCGTCGGTTCTTTACCCACATTCCAGGCATGATCCGCTTCACCGTTTACGTCGAGCACTTTGGCGCTATCGACCTGGGCGATATCGAACTGGCTGACCAGCGAACCGCCGCGGTCGGATACGTCAACGCTGGTGCGGCTCCAGTCGCCGCCCGGCATCCAGCAATAGCACCAGACGGGGATCTCGAGTTTCCCCATACTCTGAAGCATGTCCGCGACGGCTTCGATCTGGGCATCGCGATTGGGACCGCCGTGGATGATGTCGTCCATCGGCACATCGTTCTCGATCACCGTCAACCGCAGGCCGAAGGACTCGATATAACTGTGCACCTTCTCGAGCGCCTCGAAACCGGGCCCCGGATAACACGTCACGATATCGGTGACACCGATCTGCCGGGAGAGAACGAGTTTCTCGTCGATCAACGGACGGATGGCGAGCGCGATTCGCATGGTTACGCCAGGACCGCACACACGAATCCGGCTTCCACCAGCATCCCCTTCTGCAGGTCGACGGCGGGGCCTCCGACAAACGGTTCACTACCGCCCGGCGGGATCACCGCAAGCACGGTCTCCAGGAACTTGACATTGTGGATGACGGCGAAGGTGAACGGGAAGTCGGGATTCGATTTGATGAATTCCATAATATTTTCTCAGCACAGCATAGAGACGGGTACAATGATCGTCATCGGCCGTTGGTGAGAACTCTACAGTACGAAATCGAAAACGAAAATCGACGCCGAAATTTTTGCGTAGACGGCCGAAACCGACCGTTACACAGAATGGCTATTGGCGAAATCGCCGCCGACAGTTATTTTCATGTCTATGAGTACCAGCACAATTCTCTATCTGTCGCGCCAGGATGTTGAAAGCCTGGACTTCTCAATGCGCGAAATCATCGATGCCGTCGAGGCGATGTTCTCGGAGAAAGGCGCAGGCCGCGTCGAGATGCCGCCGAAGCCGGGTATCCATACACGGCCCGACGCATTTATTCACGCCATGCCCGCCTATATCCCAAGCCTCGAAGCGGCGGGTGTGAAATGGATTTCGGGCTATCCCGGCAACCAGCAAAAGCAATTGCCCTACATCAACGGGCTGCTGCTACTCAACGACCCGGACACCGGCCTGCCGACCTCCGTCATGGATGCGACCTGGATCACCGCTCAACGAACCGGCGCGGCCACTGCGGTCGCCGCGAAATACCTGGCACGTCCCGACAGCAGCAGTGCCGGGATCATAGCCTGCGGGGTACAGGGCCGCAGCAATCTCGAGGCATTGGCCTGCATTTTCCCGATCAGCAGCGTCAAGGTCTACGACATGCATCGACAAGTGGCGGACCAGTTCGCCGCAGACATGGCACCGGTCGTCGGTGCCGAGATCGAAGT
>CAUZJQ010000512.1:0-2794 GCA_963580095.1 Lentisphaeria bacterium
GTTAAATTCATGCCGGTTACAATGAGAACACACGCAGAAGCAATGGCCCGCACCATTAGAAACTCCGTAGTTGTTGGTCAGTTCTCAGAAACGCTCGTACAATACACAGTAATTTCATTTCCTCCGATACCGATCTCTTGACTTTCATGCCCCACCTCTCAAATTTCCAATAGAGGGAAAATACTGAACAGTAAACACGAAAACAGGAACCAGGGAGCACCATAGTGGAACCCATCCTCGCGGATCTCGGCACTTTTGGATTCACCTTCCGATCGCTGGGCGTGCATGGTTTCGGCATCTCGGCGTCGAGTAACTTCGCTGTACTCTATGAGGCATCGCAGCAATATCTGCGCAACGGGCCGCCGCTTTCGAAGGAGCACGTGGCCCGTGCAGCGCTCGAGTTTGAACGCCGCTTGGCGGACGGTGCCGGACTTGCAGCTGACGACGTCTACCCGATTGCGATGGGTGGCCTCAATACCGTCCATACAGCCCCGATGAGCGGTCGAGGTAAGCCCGTCGCCGACGGCGAAGTTGTCGTCAACAACATCGAAGTTGACCCCCACTGGTTCTCCCGACACGTAGTCATGGCGTTCAATCCGAAAGCGCAACGACATGACGTGCCCGGACTGCTCGGCCGTCTCTTCAGGCATCGTCGGCGGAAAGAATTCGTCAAACGCATGAGTAGACTCTCGCTCAACTGCGCCAACGCCATCAAACGCCAGGATATTCGCGCGCTCGGCCGCCAGATCAAGGAGTACGTGGAACTGTACGACCTTTGGAGCTCTGGCAACTATTCGTCGTACTCACACGACATGGCAGACAAACTGAAAGCAGGTCTCAAAAGAAAACTCTGCGCCTGGAAACCACCAGGCGCCGGCGCCACCCAGGCGATCGCCGCTTTCGTCGCCGACGAACAAGCGGGAAACACCGCCATTGAGATCTTCAAGAGCGAAGGCTGGTGGGCAACCCCAGCCTATATCACCGGAGGCTTGTCAGCCGAGTTCATTCGCTCCGATGGGCAGGTACGCTTCACGGCCGGGCACCGGCTTGACCTGATCGGCTCGGCAGACCTCGGGCAGGATCCAAAAATTAACACGCCCGGCATCTGCTGCGCCTGTGCCATCGAACCCAGGACCGAACTGATCATCCACGCCGAGAACGATTCATGAAAATAACTGCCCTCAAAACCTATCCCTTCTCTGTGCCAACCGGCGACAACAGCCGTGACCCGCACAGCGGCGAACTCCTGTGCAGCACAAAGAAAAGCTGGCTCTTCGTCAAGCTCGAAACCGATGCCGGCATCAGCGGCTGGGGCGAAGGCAGCGGCGAGTGGCTGGTGCCGCAGGTCGAGACCATGCTGCAAGAGCTATGGCCACTGCTTATCGATCGCGACCCGACCCAAGTCGAGGCGCTCTGTGAAGATCTTTCCAACCGCTCTCCATGGAAAGGCGGCCCGATCAACGGAACAGCTATCGCTGCCATCAACATGGCCCTGTACGACATTTGCGGCAAGGCCTGGAACGTGCCCGTATACACCCTCCTTGGCGGCAAGCGCCGGGACCGAGTGCAGGTGTACGCCAGCGGCGGCCTCGTCGAGACGTCCCCGGAAGACGCTGCGGAGACAGCAAAACAGTCCATTGCCAAAGGGTATTCCGGCATCAAAGGCAACCCGCTCGAGGCGCGGCGCTGGCCGATGGACATCTCATCGATCGACCGCAGCATCGCAGCCATTGCAGCCGCCCGCGAGGCCATGGGACCGGAGGGCGCAATCATGCTCGACGCACACGGCAGCCCGACGCCGGAGTTGGCAATCGAATTTTCGCGACGGGTCGCACCATACACCCCGCTGTTCATCGAAGAACCGGTCAAAGCCGGCTCCGTCGATGCGCTGCTGGATATCACGCAACGCAGCCAGGTGCCAATCGCGACGGGTGAGAAGCTTTTTACCATACGCGATTTTGACGAACTGATCAGCCGCCGCGCCTGCGCTTTCCTGCAACCGGACATTACGCATTGTTTCGGCATTACCGCAGTTCGCCAGATTTCCGCTGCCGCCGAAAAGCAGCAGATGCTGATGGCACCGCACAACGCCGCCGGTCCAATCGGTACGGCAGCAACGATCCATATCGATGCAGCTACCCCGAATTTTCTGATCCAGGAAATGTCTCCACCCTACTTCGAAATGTTTTCCGACTACGCCGAGCACGACTGGACCATCGCCGACGGCTACATCAACGTCAGCGACCGTCCCGGATTGGGCATCGAAGTCAAGGAAGCAGACATTGCCAAGTTGCCGCATGACCCCATGGCCTACCGCCAATACCGCCACGCTGACGGCAGTTGGAAAGGCTGGTGACGACTGGCGCGTCCGCCGCGATGCATGTAATGTTCACCATCGGGAACACATCCCGATGGGTGTCGACAACGATGTGACAGACTTCCTTTTCTATTAAAAGCCGCTTCCTCATGCCCCCCCCGGCCGATGACTGGCCTAACAGCTGAACCGGAGTCCTATGAAACCAAATCGTTTCAAGAAATTGTACGCCGAGGGCAAGGTACCTGTCGGCCATATGCTTTTCGAGTTCACAACGCGCGGCATCCCCGAGATTATGGAAGTTGCCGGTTCCGATTTTGTCGTCATCGACATGGAGCACACCGCCTTTAATATTGCAGACACTGCCAATTTGATTTCATGGTTCCGCGCCACCGATATTGCGGTGTTCGTGCGTGTGCCAGAGGTGCATTACAGTCACATAGCCCGGGTTATGGATTCCGGCGCCCACGGCGTGATGGC
>CAUZJQ010000513.1:0-2783 GCA_963580095.1 Lentisphaeria bacterium
CATGCGTATAGGAGGGCTTAAGAACAGTCACCGGGAATCCATCCTCGGCGTGCGCCTCCAGCAACAACTGGTCGGCAGCAATCTTGCCGAGACCATAATCGGACGTACCATTGAGCGGGGCGCTTTCCTCAATATTGATGCCGTTGCACGGGAACGGCGGACCATAGGTCATCACCGTCGAACAGTGAATGAAATGATCGACCCGCCCGCGAAACGCCCGAAGAGCCGAGGCAGCATCATCAGCGCTATAGGAGATCATGTCGATGACCGCGTCGAACTTTTCGGCGTGCATCTTCTGTTCGAAATCCTCGCGCTGGTAGCGATCCCCGTGAATAACCCTTATACCCGGTGGCGGCGGATCGGGGTTCTGTCCGCGGTTGAACATCACAACCTCGTGATTCTGTTTCAGCAACGCCGCGACAATCCCAAGGCTGATATTCCCGGTGCCGCCGATAACTAATACGTTCATGTCTTGGATGTCCTTGTTGAGATAATGTGATAAGGCGGACTCAAATTAGTTGCCTCTGCTCCACCATTCAAGAGGCGAAAGCAACCAAGCAGGCAATCCTATTGCTCACAGAATTATTCACCCGCAGATTGATGGAATTCTACGGGACGGCCTTTGCAATCTGTCGAGTTATCGGCGACCTGTGGGGAATCGAGATGGGAATTGCCCCGAATCCGCAGCTGTTGTCGATCTCAACATTTTACAGGCGGGCGGGGAAGGTCGCAACCCGGTGATATCCCGAGTATTCGATGCCTGTGCCGGCACACAACCGGGACCTGGCGAACGATCGGCTCGGCCTACGGCCGGCGAGATTACCCGGGGCCTGGTTCAATTTCAGTCGACCTCGGGTATGTTATCCTAACAATCGGCCAGCACTGTCACCGGTGCCTGCCGAACCCAAAACAGCGGGCGGTTAGCTCAGTTGGCTAGAGCATCTGGTTTACATCCAGGAGGTCGATGGTTCGAGTCCATTACCGCCCACCATTTAATCCCGCGCCTGGGTGTTATGTCGCATCCCACCAATTTCCTGTATTAAAATTCGGCCAGGCGATGCAGATCGCCGACCACGTCGGCGGCTCGATAGACGCTCCCGCGTAAGCACTGTCCATATCCATCGCGTGCATCGTTTCCGATGGGTTCCCAAACTTGCTCTGCTTCACGATATTCGGGTCCGACTCCCAACAGGTCCACCCACAGTCAACTCCGCTGAAGTCGGCGAAAGTCAAAACATTCCAGCCGTAACTGAGTGCTGCCCCGGAATCATCGGGCCCGGCAGCGAACCAGTTCTCGGAGTGATAGACAAGCAACTCGATAAGGGTCAAACGCTTCATGGCACACTATAAAGCATGGACACCGACAGCCCGAAAAAATATAAATTGCTGTTCATTGATGGCTTCACCGTTCGACATGATCCGTGTTCATCACTGTTCATCCGTGTTTCAATTCCTTGCTTTCATTGCAAAAGACGAGAAATTAGGGTCTGACTCGGACCAAAAGGATAGAGCCTACCATGAAAATTTCCTGCCTGGGTGGCGGCGGCCTGTATTTTGTCCGGCCGCTGGCTGATTTTGCGCTGACCGCAGAGATGCGCGGCAGCACAATTGTCTTGTACGACATCGACCACGAGCGCGCCGAACTGATGGCGAAGACAGCGCGCCGCTTCAGTCGCGAAACCGGTGCGCGCCTCAGGCTCCGCGTTGCGAAAAACCTGACGGAAGCAGTTGACGGAAGTGATTTCGTTCTGACGTCGATCGGCGGTGCCGGCGCCTCCGGCAGTGCCGGCTACTACAGTTCACCCGTACACCTCGGTGACAAGCTGATCTGTTCGCAACACGGCGTGCCCCAGGTCGTCGGTGACACGGCCGGACCGGCGGCAATGATGGCGGCGTTTCGCAGCATCCCGATCCACATGAAGATCTGTCGCGCCATGGAGAAGCATGCGCCGGGCGCCTTGTTGCTCAACCATGCCAACCCCATGGCAGCGTTGTGCCGGGCGATGGAGAAGTATTCCGATGTGCCGGGCATCGTCGGAATCTGTCACGGCGTCCAGAACGGCATCGCCAATGCAGCTCGTATTCTTGGTATCCCGGGGGATGAGCTAGAGACGGTCTGGATCGGGACGAATCATTACCACTGGTTTACCCGGATGCGGCACCGGGGTAAGGATGTCATACCGCGATTCCGCCAGTGCGTGCGTCGTCTGAAAGCGAAACCGGAACACCAAATGACGGCCGCACTCAGCGAGGTGTACGGCCACTGGCTCGTATATCCGAAAGATGACCATTTGATCGAGTTCTACCCCTATCTGACGCAGACCGATCAGGACAACCTGCCGTTCGCCCTGGATGACAACTACTATGCCCAATCCGTGCAGGCCCTCTACAGTGGCAAGGAGACACTGGCGAATCTGCGGCAGCAGGATCAGCTGGTCAGCCGCAAGCAGATGCTGAAGGACTACGCCGCCAGCCTGGCCCGCGTCGAGCTGCCGGACGAACCGGAGAGCGCAACAACTGCCGAGGGCACCGCCCGCCTCATCACCGATATCGCGGCCGGACGACGGCGCGTGCACATCTGTAACGTGCCGAACCGCGGCGCCGTACCGAACCTGCCTGCCGAAGCAGTGCTCGAGCTCGAGGCGGTCACCGATTCGGCCGGCGTCCGTCCGGTTCATGCCGGCACGGCGCCGCCGGCGCTCGAGCTGATGCTGCGTCAGCTTATTACCTGGCAGGAGCTCGTCGTCGATGCGGCGGTGACCGGCGACCGGCGACTGGCGTTG
>CAUZJQ010000514.1:0-2781 GCA_963580095.1 Lentisphaeria bacterium
GGTTGAGCCCGGAATTTTTGTCGTGCAGCTTCTGGTTCTCTATCGCCTGAGCGGCGAATTCCGTTGTCTGCTTACTGGCTCTTGCGGCTTCGGCGGAAGCCTTGGCGTAGGCCTTTTGCACTCGGCTCAGTTCTGCTTTGAATTTTTCTGTGCGTTTTTTGCTTTTTGTCAGTTGGCGGTGCAGGCTGGCGACTCTCTTGCGCAGGTCGGGCGGTTTCGTTTTTTGCTGGGCGCGTTCAACGAGCCGTTGTAGGATGTCGACTTTATTGGTACAGAATTCGATGCGGTACTTGATGATGCCGGTGTTCCAGTCGGGATAGTCGGTCCGGACTTGGATGAACACCTTGTTGGCGAGCTGGTAATGCTCGAGTGCTTCCTTGTATTCAGCGTGGTTCTCGGCCTTTTCGGCGGATTCAAGCGATTCATAGCCGCGCATCCAGGCATTGCGGGCTTCCGTGTTCGTGGCCTTTCCGAAGCCGTGCAGCGAGGCGCCGACGAAGAAGAGGCTGATGATTACCAACGGCAGGGGGGGTAAAAAACACCGGCGGATATTGGTGCCGACAGCGGCGGTGTAGTTGTTCATCAGGACTCTCCCAGGCAAACCGATTGCCGGTGACCGAAGGGCCGCCGAGGAACACATAAGTATTTGCAACTCAGTCGCTTAGATAACCGCCAGTGTCGCTCATTCATCGTCTCGGGGGGGCGGGGAGCACTGGCGGGGGTATGGTGGCATTCCGTGATTTTCGGTAATATAGTTTGTACAGTTGCGATTTCAACGGGACGATTCGCCGTGTATTGCCGAGTATTGGCACTGTTCCTGCGTAATAAAAAACGTTAGCTCGGGGTAAAAGGCACGGCTGTGGGGGAATCTGCGGGTGTCTACGAAGAAGTAATTTTGCGGAGAGGCACCATCCAATGAGTGAAGCAAAGAAGCGTGATGCAGGCGATGCAGACGTGCTGCAGATGCTGAAAGCTGGCGAACCCGGTGCGGCCAAGCAACTGGTCGACGTATTCGGGGACCGTGTCTACGGACTTTCCCTGCGCATTCTGGCCTCCGACGAGGATGCCAAGGAGGCCACACAAGAGACCTTTCTCAACATTTGGCGCAAGTGGGACACGTTCAAAGAGAAATCCAAATTTGCAAGCTGGGTCTACCGCATCGCTGCCAACCAGGCGTACATGAAGCTGCGCAAAAAGGTCAAGCGCGACAAGGAGATCTCGTTTGAAGTGATGGGGCCGCAAAGTCAGGACGGCGAGGCGAGATCCGGTCTCGACAGCGTTGCCGGCAAGTCCATGCCGCCGGACAAGGCAATGGAGCGGGATGAGTTGCGCAACTTCATTGAATCCGCGGTCAACTCTCTGCAGCCCGGTTATCGCACAGCCTACATGCTCAAAGATATCGAAGGCATGAGCCTGCGCGAGATTGCCGAGGCGATGAATCTGAGCGAGCCGGCGGTGAAGTCGCGGGTTCACCGTGCTCGACTTGCGGTACGTAAGAAGCTCAAACCTTACGTTTGACCGCAGGCCTCATCGGCTGACCGGGCTATCATGGTGCCCCCATGGAAGCGCCGGCAGAATCGGATCCCAGCACCAGACTCCGGCATTGACCCGTCGAGTCGCAGGCCCATGAAACCACCGGCCACCACACCACGATCCGCGAGCACCCCGACAACTGGCTGAAGGTCATGGCTTGCGAGCGTACGCGATGATCGAGGGATGCACAGTGGTGCGGCCGCCGCTGGCGATGCTGGTGAACCAGCCGAGGATCTGCATGGCCGCTTTGCCGGCGCGGATGTGCAGGCGTTGGTGGCTGAACTGCGACGGATCGCGGTTGCTGAGCGGTGACGGGCCGATGCGGACGATCTGGTAGCCGCAGCGTTCGAGAATCAGCCGCAGCGAACGGACGCTGTACATCGTATCATGTAGCACACTGGGATCACGAATGTGCAGGGTGTTGCAGAGTTTCTTCACCGGCAAGTGAAAAGACAGGTTCGGCAGGCGAATCACCAGCAGACCGTTGGGTTTGAGAATGCGCTGCAGGCGCTGCAGGGTTTCGAGTGGTTGCAGCAGCAGATCGAGCACGTTCCACATGGTGACGATGTCCCAGCTTTCGTCGGCAATATCGAGCGTCAGCAGATCCCGGTCGTAGATAGTGTCGGCGAGGTTGTTCGCCTTCAGGTACTCGATGCAGGCTGTACTGATTTCGAGGCCGACGCGCTCATATGGGTACGGCGCCAGCGCCCGCAGGAACTCCCCGAACTGGCAACCGATATCGACAAAGACGCCGTCGGGCTTCAAGGCACGGATATCTTTAATGGCCCGCTTCCAACCAGAATGGCGTAGAATCTCGTCGGGATCGTGATCGTACTGGAAGGTGGTGAAGTGCGCGGCGACATCTGCCGCGACATCTCGGTCGTAGAAGCCGAAGTTGCAGTCGCCACAGACCATGAACCGGCGGTCGGCGTGGGTGAATCTGACGGGGACCTCTTTGTTGCAGAGCAGGCAGCGGTCCATGATAGTCGGTCAGCCGAGGTCGTTGTCGATGATGCCACCCATGATCAAGAGAACGCCACAGGCACGATGTGAACGGTTCCAGCTCCGGCGTGAATCGGCGAGCTGATTGTCAAGCAGGGTGGCCCGGACCTGTCACTTTGTGACCCAAGCCAGTAGCTCGTTAACCTTGAAGAGGCGGATCCACAACTTGTTGGATGTCGCGCAGAGGATGCCGGTGCCGGCGGAGATGACCAGGAGCCCAGCGCCGATGCAGGAGACCTTGATCAA
>CAUZJQ010000515.1:0-2779 GCA_963580095.1 Lentisphaeria bacterium
GTCGCCGCAGAACGAGTCACCAAATGTCTACCCGTATTACCGTCGTGAGTTCATGCAGGGAAATGTCGCGCCGCTCAAGACGGTGACACGCTATGTCGCGCCGGTGATCCCGAGATGGTAGTGGTCAATGGCTTAGATAAGATAAGCGGTGAACTCCAACTAGGAGCCACGCAACTTCGACACCAAATTTTCAACCCCGAACCATAGCAGCACAGGTACAGATGCTCGATAAACAAAGTACTGAAGCCGGTGGATTGTCTTTGCAGTTCGCTGATGGTTTTGACCAGGCGTTCGACATGACCACCTGGATGAAATATCAGGGCGATGCCAGAACAGAAAACGGACACGGCATCCTCAGCGCGGTAACGACGCCGGGTGAATGGGGGGATGCAAGTATCTGCACCCGGGGAAAACAGTTCAATCCGGGCCTGAAAGGGACGAACGGCGCGGAGGTCACTTTCGTGGGGCACACTCAGGGAAGCTACGGATCGGCCCCTCACAATCAGGATCATCCGGAACACATCGGTAACCCGCTATCGGGCCCCTATGTCACGGGAATGTGCTTGACGATTGCCAACTACCAGGGGCCGATTGTGCCGCATGATGGTGAGTTGGAACCTGAAAGCAACGACGATGAACAAATCGATTCTGACCAGATGAGCGGCTACAGGGCCTCAGGAACACGCCCCAGCGCCAGACGCGGGGTGCAAATCCATTTTGACTGGATGAATACATGGGGACTCGACTATTTCCTCTGTCGCGATCTCCTTCCCGAGGATTACGGCAGATACCCCGAATGGGATGTGCATCTGGAAACGCTCGAAGAAATCATGGCACAAGGCCAGTTTGTTGCCGGCGCCCCTTTTGCACTCGTCGGGAGGCATTATCATCCGGATCAGGCAGACAATCCTCTGGGTCGGCGTTACGGGCTCTACCTTACAGATGATGGAAACGCCGTTTCCTGGACGCTGGACGGCAAGATCATGGACACCGTTGATATCCCGGGTTTCTTCACGCCCGAGTCGGTGCGAGACGGCGCCTACGTCTCGATCGCAGGAGCCGGTTATCAACCGCACTTCTGGATGTTTGATGATGTGGAGATTTACACCAGTTAATAACGTACCGGGGGAGATTGAACCGTTAATTAACGTTAATTAACGGTCGGGATTTCTTGCTTTCCTCTTCTGGATTTGCGGCTTCAGAATCAATACTCATTTCTCTGATGTTCATCTGAATGTCGGGTGCCCAAGAAACTCGGCGTCGCACGACTGGCCGTGATGGTAGATGAGTAGCGTCACTGCCTGCAGATAAATAGTCTCGGCGGTAGTGGTCAGTGCCAACGCCACGCTTATCCTTCCGGCCCCGTTATTCGCAACTTTCAACCGGCATTGGGTCGTTGCAGACAGGTCGCGCGGCATTGACACCGTTAATGCCACCTTTCCCTTCGTGAGATCTTTCCCGGAAAAAACCCGGAGTGTCGCATTGCCCTCGCGGCGAAACCCTGGGATCTCGACAGTACTCTGCAATACACGTACATCCAGTTTTGGCAAGCACTTCGTTCGGCTAAAGTCCGGCGCGGCCGGCCAAGTCGGTGTGGAAATCCAGGCAAAAGCGGGGTATCATTTGTCGGCATGTCTGAGCTCCTCGTCGTTTGGGTTTAGCAGTCAAAACAACGTGGTCTCAGGCGTGCCGTCTTCAACCTCGGAAATTCACTTTTAAGTCCGTGCCATTCCAGGCTAGTGACAGACGTTCGCGAAATAAGGTGCAGGCATGACAATTCGTTTGGAGTCATCGCAGGATGTGCTGCTGTTCGACGCAGCCACAGGTGCGCTGGTGTCGTTCCGGAGCAAGGCGGTGCCGGACCAGGAGTTTATTATCGCGGGCAACCCGCAGCCCGTCTTCATCGTCCAATATCTGGATGAGAAACGCCGCTTCCGCCAATGCCAGTCGGATGAGGCTGCGGAGGTCGAGGTCGGCACCGTAGCTTCGTCGGAAGACGGCGGCACGACGACGCTCACCGCACAATTCCGGCAGTTGGCGGGACTGGACCTCGACGTGACTGTTACGGTTCGCGCCTCGGCCAATGACCGCTACAGCTACTGGTCACTCTCCCTGCGAAACGGTGTTAAAGGCTCGCCACCAGCCGACGACCTGTCGATCACAGATGTGCAGTTCCCCTTCATTGTCTCCCCCTATAGTCTCGACGGCGAGCCGGGTACCGAAGCCCTGCTGTTTCCGTTCGGCCCTGGCGTGTTGCTCGAAAGTCCAAAGCCACAGGACCTGCAGCCGGACTGCCCGCAAACCTGGCAGATGCGACCGGAGAACGGCGACTGTTGTCACTATCCCGGCCTGACTATGGCCCAGTTCCTGGCCTACTATAATGATCGTGCCGGCGTCTTCGTGAGCTGCCGGGATACCGACGGCATGATCAAGCTGATCATGCCCGTGCACCGCGAGCCTGGAATCCGCCTGGGCATCTCCCACGTCGGCGACTGGCCGCAGCACGGCGAGCGCCGGTTGGAGTACGACATCGTGATCGGCAGTTTTACCGGAGACTGGTACGCGGCCGCGGACATGTACCGCGATTGGAGTTTGCAGCAGAAATGGGCCGCCATCCCGCTGAGCAAGCGCGACGATGTACCGGCGTGGCTACTCGACTCGCCACCGCATGTCATCCTGCGCATCCAGGGGGAGCTCGACCTCGGCCCGGCGCAGCCGAACGAGGCGTTCCTGCCGTACGACAAGACGCTGCCGCTTCTGGATGCCTTAGCCGAGCGGA
>CAUZJQ010000516.1:0-2779 GCA_963580095.1 Lentisphaeria bacterium
AGCAAGATCATGGATATGCTGGAGAACGGCCTCAGTGTCGCCGTTGTCACGAACGCCGGCATGCCGGGCATTGCCGATCCGGGGTTCACGATTGTCCGCAGCGCTATCGAGGCGGGTATCGAAGTCACCGCGATACCCGGTCCGAGCGCCTGCATCATGGCGCTGGTGTTGTCCGGCCTGGCCGTGCACAGCTTCACTTTCCGCGGCTTCCCGCCGCGTAAGTCCGGCAAGCGCCGGAGTTTTCTGGAAGTTGATGTGGCCTCGCCGCACACGTTGATATTCTACGAGAGCCCGCACCGCCTGCTGGCCTTCCTGCAGGACGCCGAGGCTGTTTACGGTGACCGCCCCGCCGCTGTCGCCAATGATCTGACGAAGAAGTTCGAGGATGTGCAGCGCGGCAGTTTGTCCGCCCTTGTCGAGTTTGCGGAGTCGGCAAATCTGCGCGGCGAATACACGGTAGTGATCGGTGGCTGCGAGAGTCTATGAAGCGAGCCGGACGGGTTGTCGCTTCGCACCCCATGTTCCCGGCGGCCCGTTGAAGACGCCGGCGCAGCTGGCGCCGCAGCCGTTGCAATGGCCGTCGTCGGTGAGATTCCAGTCGCTCAGCACGTACCAGTCGCGGCCGATCAGGCAGATGCCGCATTCGTGACAATAGGTGCTGTCGCCGGCTTTGTCGTGGACGTTGCCGACGTAGGCGTAGCGCACCCCGTTGGTGATTGCAATCTGCCTGGCGCGCGACAGCGTTTCCGGCGGGGTGTGCGGGATATCGCGCATCTTGTAGTCGGGATGAAAGGCCGTGAAATGCATCGGCACGTCGCGGCCGAGGTTTTCGACCACCCACGTGGTCATTTCATTGAGCTCCTTGTCTGAGTCATTCTGTCCTGGAATGAGCAGCGTCGTGATTTCGAACCAGACGTCTGTTTCATGCTTGAGATAGGACAGGGTATCGAGCACTGGGGCCAGGTCGGCGGCACATACTTGATTATAAAACGTTTCGGTGAAGCCCTTCAGGTCGACATTGGCTGCATCCATGTGTCGAAAGAATTCGGCGCGCGGTTCGGGGCACACGTAGCCGGCGGTCACGGCGACGGATTTGATGTCGAGTTCGTGGCAGGCCGCGGCGATATCAATGGCGTACTCGTGGAAGATGACCGGGTCGTTGTAAGTGAACGCGACGCTTGTACAGCCCATATTCTTTGCAGTCTCCGCAATCTTCTGCGGGTCTGCGGTGTCGCTGAGCGTATCGATTTCTCGTGACTTGCTGATGTCCCAGTTCTGGCAGAAGCGGCAGGCGAGGTTACAACCGGCGGTGCCGAATGAGAGGATCGGGGTACCTGGAAGAAAGTGGTTGAGCGGTTTTTTTTCAACCGGATCGATACAAAACCCGCTGGACCGTCCGTATGTCGTCAGGACCATGTGGTCGCCGTCGCGTCGCCTTACGAAGCACAGGCCTCGTTGCCCGTCTGTGAGCATACAGGCACGGGGACAGAGGTCGCACTGGATGCGCCCGTTCGGCAGGCTATGCCAATATTCAACTGGAATCGTATCCGTCATCCTGCCTCAAGTTACATTGCATCGGAATGATCATCAAGAAACCATCCGTGGGAGAAGGTCGGCGCGAATCGACAAGGGTTGGTTGCGTCGGCACTGGTGCGTACGGGCTTCGGCGAGCGGCAGGCCGGATGCTATCTGTCGCGGGTCCCGGCGTAGTCGGCCCAGGCGTGGAGTAGATCGCGGGCATCGGATTGCGGCGTTTGCAGGAGCTTCTGCCCGGCCTCGGCGATACCAGTGTCGATGCGGTTCTGGATGGCGTCGCAGGCGCCGGAAGATCTGACGAGTTCGCGGACACGGGTCAGGTCGGCAGCGGAGAGATCCTGTCGGCCGAGGGTATCGGCGAGAAACTGGTGGTTGCCGGCGGTTGTGCGATCAAGGGCTTCGGCGTATAACATGGTTGGCTTGCCCTGGCAGACATCTGAGCCGATGGGTTTGCCGAGCTTGTCTTCGTCGCCGTAAAGGCCGAGTACGTCATCGCGCAACTGAAAGGCGAGCCCGACCTGTTCGGCGAAGTCACCGAGGTTGGCGACCTGGGGATGCTCGACGTCGTCGACTTCGAGGCCGGTCATGGCACCGGCTTCGGCGGCGAAGCGCAATAAAATCCCCGTTTTTCCGCGCAGCATTTCGGCGATTTGCGTTATTGAAACAGTGGCTGGCGGCATCAGTTCAAAAGATACGTCGAGGGCTTCGCCGCAGATAAGCATAGGATTGACATAGCCGTTAAGGCGTTTGAGAATTGACAGACCAATTGCTGGAGGGATGCCCGCATCGATTGCTTCCAGGATCAGACGATTGGCCCAGGCCTGCTGAATATCACCTGCGAGGATAGCGATATGTTCACCGAATTTCCGGGCCCTGTCCTGGTCGGCGAGGTTATCTTCGGCAACTCGCCGTGCGACATGCACATGGGCGGCTGGGCCACCGCGCCGGGTATCGTCCTGGTCGATGATATCGTCATGCACAAGAGTCCAGATATGATATAGCTCGATGGCGGCGGCGATACGGTCAGCAGCGGAGGGTGGCGTCCGGAAAAGGGCGCAGCACCAGAGGTACAAGGCCGGGCGCAAGGCCTTGCCGGTTCTGGCGGGATAGGCGAGCACGGCTTCGCGCAGGTATCCCGGGTGCAGGTCGGCTGTGGTGGCGTCGCTGGTCAACAGTGCGCGGACCCGGTTGCCGATCTCATCTAGTTGCTGTTTCATATGCAATAACCGTAGTGCGAATTACC
>CAUZJQ010000517.1:0-2774 GCA_963580095.1 Lentisphaeria bacterium
CGGGGTGCGGCCCGATACGCCGGACAATGCCGGCAGCGCAGATGACTGTGCCGACCGGGAGGTCGCCTTGTGTCAGCCATTGCATTTCCCTTGCCTGCGAATAGCTGAGCAGCATCGGATCGTCCGATTTTCCCGAAAGTTTCGGATATTTGATCGGCTTCGGTGCCATGCCAAACTTCGACTGGTAAAGGCCGGCATACAGCAACACCACAACGGTCGCTATGAGCGCTGGGACAACGTGCGCCCGTCCGGTCACAGACCGATGCACGCCGCCGAAGCGACCCGGCATACCGAGCAACTGTACGACCAGTCCGATCATCAGCAGGACCAGCAGTGGTTCGATGACTAATCGGTACTGCTGCAGCGGGAGACCGATAATATGCGCCGAAAAATAGACTGCCAGGATCGCCAACAACGGCCAAGCGCGGCGCCACCAGCAACGAAAGGACGAACCCAGATGTTTGCGTCGGGCGATGCACAAGGCCAGCACAAATATGAAAGCCACGTAGCACACACCCTCAAAATCGAACAATGGCAGGACAAGCCGGTCGTTGGGCGCAAGGCAATTTCCGAGCTCGGGATTCGCCTTGCTCAAAGGTACCGGATAAACATAAGCACGTGCCTGGAAAATCCGCTTGTGCGGCTGCTGAAAACCCCAACGCCGGATGATGCGGCCGATGCCGGTGAAGGTGGTATCGAAAGGCTTTGACATGGTAAGGCGCCAGGTCTCGGTCATGGCATCCCGATAAAAATCGCCTTCATTCCAATCCTTGTGCGCTGGATCGTAGACGTAGTCCATCAGTGTTTCGACACTCAGTTCCGCCGACGACCTGGCGTGCGTCGCCAGATGCCAGCCGGCCATGGTGCAGACCGGCACAATCGTTTTGTGCAGACGATAATTACGAATCCCCCACGGCAGGCACAAGAGTGCGATGAGCAGCAGAGGTGCGAGTCGCCGCTGCCAGGTTTGCCGTTGCGGGGCGAACCATATGATTAATGCCACCACTGGGGTTGCCAGCAGGAATACTGGACGTGTATGTATCAATAACACCAGCATCAAGGCAAACCCCCAGGCATGTCGATACTCCAGCCCGTTGCGTAGGAACCAGACAAAACTCAGCATCGATGCCAGTATCAGGGTGATGGCCAGAATCTCGGGATTGCTTGCCGTCACGGCATGGTATACGGGGCCAAAGAGCGCATAGAACCCGAGAGACAGGCAGCCGGTCAACGGCCCGAACAGCCGGGCACCGAGCATGCCGATCAAGAGGATGTTGATACAGTCGAGCCCGAAGTTCAGCCACTGATGCGTCTTCGGTGCGAAGTCCGTGAACCAGTTGGTCAATGCCAGCAGGGCAGGGTAGACGGGTGACCGTGTCGAGTGGGTCTGAAATCCCTCGGCGATGGCAGTGAAATGCTTGAACTCGACCAGGTTACGGGCGAGTTGCCGGTAGTGAATCTCGTCGCGGAACGGGGACTCGTGGTATTTCGGATGCGGCTGTGTCGTTAGCACGACGACACAGCGCAGTGCGACACCGGCAAGAACGATGAAAACCAGCAGGATGCGTAGCAGGTGGGCAGCGGTCGCGTGACCCCGTCGCTCCGGGGGAGGGGAACCCGTAGGGGCGTCTGCCGTCACAGCACCATTCGGTAGCACATGTATGCTTCGGCGGCGGCTACCGAGATTTCATGGCCGCGGACTCGGGCCAGGTATTCCATGTTCTCGATGCTTAGGCAATGCGGCGAGTGTCGCAGTTGCGACTTGTGCAGCCGCATGGAATTGAGTTTTTCATCGAGGTGCTTTGAGATATCGACGTAGAAGTTCGGACGGAATTTATCGGAATCAACGTTCCAGAAAAGCGTCGGATTGTCATAGGCCAGCACAATGTTCGGGAACGACTTTACGGACGGGTCATGGGCCCGGCAGGCGGCGAAGCCGGCGTAGAACACGGCGACATGATCCTGGTTGTGCGAGATCGCCGGCAGCGCCACGATCGTCGGATTGATCCGGTCCAGCGCGAGTTTGCTGGTTTTCTCGATGACATGGATCAGGTCGCGCCGCGGCATTGCGTCGAGACGCATGTACGATTCGGAGTCCGTGAAGATTATGTCGTAGTCGTCGATCTTCAGATAGTTGGCGACGTCTTCGAACTCACTGATCCGCGTGCTGCTCTCTGCGAAGGCGACATCTGAGTTGTACTGCTCGAGATCCCCGACGCTCATCAGTATGACGAAAGCTTCGCCGCCCAGTGCCTTGATCTTGGCGATCGTGCCGGCACAACCGAAAGCTTCGTCATCGGCATGTGGCGCTATAACCAGGATGCGCTGTTGCGACAGAAATTCATCCCTGACGGCAACGGACTGACTCACCGGATCGGGGCGATCACTCATCGTTGAACGTGGGGTTGGCTTTGATACTGTGCGTCATGGAGTATCCGCATTCGTTGGACGCTGGATGAACACCGGATTGCTGATTAATGTAACTGCCGGGTCTCCCATGTACAACCGGACGTAGTGCATCGACGCGTCACGAGTCAACTCGACATCGTGCACAATCTCGAAGGCCTCCTCGGCCGGTGCCCGTAATGAGGCGACGGCTTGGCCGTCGACGACAAGTTTGAAGACCGCCGCAAATTCCATCTTGTCCGGTGAGCGTGTGCCGGCAATGCGTACGGTCACTGCCCGAGCGGTCGTTGTCAGCGTTTCTCCCAGTCCGGCGGTTGTACCGTCGGCATCGCTGACCTCGAACTGCGTAAGTCGCAAGCGGTCGAGCA
>CAUZJQ010000518.1:0-2755 GCA_963580095.1 Lentisphaeria bacterium
GGCGTTGGCGAAATCACTCTTGAATGCGTCGAAGCTGCCGCAGCCGCTGTCGATTGCATCTGCGAGGGCGCCGGATGGTGCGCCACCGGCATTCGGACCCATGATTGTCCAAAACAGATTGTGGTTGACATAGCCACCGCCGTTGTTGCGGACAGCGCCTTGGATGTCGGGGGGCAACGAGTCGAACTTTGCCAGAAGCGCCGGTACCGGTGTGGATTCGTGCTCGGTGCCGGCGACCGCGTCGTTCAGCTTGCCGGTGTACGCAGCGTGATGTTTGTCATGGTGGATTTCCATTGTGCGCGCGTCAATGTGCGGCTCGAGTGCGTCGAATGCATAGGGCAGGTCGGGAAGTTGATGTGCCATGATGCGTATCCTTTTTTAGGGTTGCAGGTTCTACAACTGGTACACACACCGCTACCGTGTGTGATTTGTGACAACAAGAAAGCTACTTCTCCATCGGCGGCAGGTCAATACCGCTTCGGTGCAAAGCCGCGACGGTTGCACCGGGTTGTAAGACCACGTAGATTGCCTGCAAGAACTTCAACAACTATCGCTCTTCTGGCTGCTTGTCCAGCATAGCCGCATCCATGGCATGACTAAGAACGACAAAGCCTGCTGTACCCCAACCAGCCCCGAATCATCGGTAACTCTCGCCGAGCCGATCGATTTCGCCGACAGTGGCTCGACCTCGGGTATGCGGCGCCTCGAAGGCGGCGTCTTCCTGATGGGCACGGATCGCGACGAAGGTTTGCCCGCCGACGGCGAAGGCCCGGCGCGCGAAGTGACGCTGCGGGCGTTTCACATCGACATCACCAGTGTCACCAACCGACAGTTTGCGAAGTTCGTCAAGGACAGCGGTTACCGGACCGATGCGGAGAAGTTCAATTGGTCCTTCGTTTTTCACCAGCAGCTCGCTGCCCGCAGCTGCAAACACGTCGACGATACCGTGTTCGGGCTCGAGTGGTGGTGTAAGGTGAGCGGCACCAACTGGCGACACCCGGAAGGACCGGGATCGAATATCAAGCGGCGTATGGACACCCCAGTAGTGCACGCGTCATGGAATGATGCCATCGAGTATTGCCGCTGGGCGGGTAAACGGTTGCCTACCGAGGCCGAATGGGAGCACGCAGTGCGCGGCGGCCTGGTACAGAAAATTTTCCCATGGGGTAATGAGCTTGAGCCCGGTGGCAAACACCAGTGTAATATCTGGCAGGGCGAATTTCCCGCGCACAATACCTGCGCCGACGGCTATGCAGGCACGGCGCCGGTGCGATCGTTCAAGCCCAATGGCTACGGCCTTTACAACATGGTCGGTAACGTCTGGGAATGGTGCAGCGACTGGTTCAGCCCGGACTTTCACCTTGCCGCGACTCGTGACAATCCGGTCGGGCCCGAAAGTGGCGACCGCAAAGTGATGAAAGGCGGTTCGTTTCTGTGCCACCATTCCTATTGCAACCGATATCGTTGCGCGGCACGCACCGCGAACACTCCGGACAGTTCCACTGAGAACTGCGGTTTTCGATGCGCTCGCGATGCCTGAGCCGCAAGCGGGTGCACCGTTCGGACGCCCGAATACACCACTGTATGATGTAATCTTTCGTTTGGCAGAAAGTTGCAGACGATCGGTGTGGCGCTGACGTTGATGTAATCGCAAGCGTGACGGTGTCACCCACCGTATCACGGGTAAGGACTACAAGCGCGTCACGATGATTCCGAATGCCTTCTTCAACTCCAGTTCGGAAGACCTGATGCCATAGGGCGCCGCCCGATTACAGTGAGACGATCGTCACGCCGCCGCCACCGGCATCCTTGCCGAGCTCGCCCAGCCGATACTGTTGAACCGCTTGATTGCCCCGCAGGTAGTCGTGCAGACCGCGGCGCAAACGGCCGGTGCCGAAGCCGTGTACGATCCGCACTTCGTTGAGTCCTGTGATCAACGCCCGGCTCAAGAATGATTCGAGTTCGGCAACCGCTTCATCGACTGTGCGGCCGATCAGATTGAGCTCATGTTCGGCCTGTTGCGGCGGTGGCGGGCGTACGTTGAATACCGGTTCCGTCGGAGGTTGCGGCTGCACGGACCGCCCGATTTGCGAACTGCGTACGTCGAACCGTTTGCCTGCCACTTCCACAGTCACGCGACTGCGGTCGTCACTGAGATCGACGATGCAACCGCTGTCGTTCAGGGTCTCGACACGGACGAACTGTCCGAGTTCCAGGTCCTCCGGTCTCAGTGGCTCCTCAGGGCGCGGCTGCGTTTCCGCCAGGCTTTGTGCCAGACGCTTCCCCTTGCGTGCGACGTCTTCCCGCACCGCTTTGATCTCCTGCCGCGACTCCGACGTCTTCGCCTGCACCAGCATCCGGTCCATCTGCCGCCGGGTGTTTTCCACCATCGTTACGGCTTCCTTTTGTGACTGGTGCAGTAGCCTTTTGCGCTCTTTTCGCAGGCGCGTGAGTTCGCCCTGCAGTTCCTCGCGTTCGCTGCGCAGGGAATCAAGCGTTTCGTTGGCCGCTGCTGCGGCGCTGCTGAGACGGCGCTGGTCGCTGTCGAGTTTTTCGAGGATGCCTTCGAGCGCCACGGTTTCGCTGCCAATCATTTCACGGGCACTCTCGAGAACATCGTCGGGCATTTCGTAGCGTTCGGCAATTACCAGAGCGTAGCTGGCGCCGGGGCGGCCGACCTGAACCACATATTCCGGCTGCAGCGACTCCATATTGAATTGCACGGAGGCATTGACCATGGCGTCCTGCCGGTGCA
>CAUZJQ010000519.1:0-2754 GCA_963580095.1 Lentisphaeria bacterium
GTCGCAGACACGCCCGGCCACGTGCAGTATACCCGCAACATGGTCACCGGCGCCTCGACCGCCAACCTGGCACTGGTGCTGGTGGATGCGCGCAACGGTGTCATCGAACAGACCCGGCGTCACTCGTACATTGCTTCGCTTCTCGGCATTCCGCATCTGGTCGTTTGCATCAACAAGATGGACCTGGTTGACTATTCAGAGGCTCGTTTCGACGAGATCCGCGCCGATTTCTCGGCGTTTGCTACGAAGCTCGACATCCAGGACATCACCTGTATCCCGATCAGTGCGCTGCATGGCGAACATGTGATCGAACCGTCGGACAAGATGCCCTGGCATCACGGCCCGTCGCTGATGAAGTTTCTCGAGAACGTACACATTGGCAGTGACCGCAACCTGACTGATGCGCGTTTCCCGGTGCAGTACGTCATCCGCCCGCGCAGCGAAGCGCACCACGACTACCGCGGCTATGGCGGCCAGGTCGCCAGCGGCGTATTTCATGTTGGCGACGAGATCATGGTACTGCCGACCGGCATCCGTTCGACGATCAAGTCCATCGACGCCTTCGATCAGCGGCTCGACACGGCCTACGCCTCGATGTCCGTGTCGATCCAGCTCGAGAACGATGTCGATGTCAGCCGCGGCTGCATGCTGGTGAAGGCGGACGACATTCCGTACGTCACCAAAGAGCTCGAAGCGAAGGTGTGCTGGATGCACGAACGTCCCATGGTCATCGGCCGCAAGTACGAGATCAAGCACACGACCAGTTCGGTCAAAGCGATGTGTCAGGAGCTTTGCCACCGCGTCGACGTCAACACTCTCGAAGAAGATTACGAGAAGGAATACCTGTCACTCAACGAGGTCGGGCACGTCCGGTTCAAGCTGACCAAGCCGCTCATGTACGACAGCTACAAGCGCAACCGCGCTTGTGGTGCCTTTATCATCGTCGACGAAGCCACCAACGCTACGGTTGGCGCGGGCATGATCGCCGAACCGTCGCATGACGTCCCCCAGCCCGACTTCGAGGGTTACGTGATCTGAGCGGGGCTGATGCCGGCACTCGGCCGCACGCGAAATGCGGACTGGGAATCGAATGGCGTCACGATAAGCGTTGGAGAGCGGCCCGATGGTGGGCAAATGCCGGCGGAAAGAATAGCGGTAGGGGCTTTCGTTCAGGGCCCGATGGAATAAGTTGTCTACGCTCGAGTAGAGTTTGCACTGTTCCTATTGCGTATCGCGTATGTCAAAGACTATCGTTCAGACCCAAGATATCCAGCTCGACCTGCCGCCGGACGGTTTGCAGCTTAGCGACGGCAAGGTGCTCACCGAAGTGACTGTTGCGTACGAGGCGTACGGCACACTGGCGGCCGACGGCCGGAACGCGATCTATGTTTGCCACGCGCTCACCGGAGATGCGCACGCCGCCCTCTACCACGCCGAAGACGACCGTGACCCCGGCTGGTGGGACGAACTGATTGGGCCGGGAAAAGGCATCGATACAGATCGTTACTACGTTGTCTGTGCTAACATTCTTGGCGGCTGCAAAGGCACGACAGGTCCGTGCTCGACCAACCCGGAAACCGGCAAGCCATACGGCACCGCCTTTCCACTGATCACGGTCCGTGACGTCGTGCAGGTGCAGAAACTGCTGCTGGACCAGCTCAGCGTCTCCGAGCTGTACGCCGTGATTGGCGGCTCGCTCGGCGGCATGCAGGCGCTCGAGTGGGCAGTGCGTTTTCCGGACTATGTCAAACGCTGTATCTGCGTGGCGTCCGGCGTCAACCTGTCGCCACAGGCCCTGACCTTCGACATTATCGCCCGTTCGGAGATCGAGTCGGATCCGAACTGGGCGGGTGGTGATTACTACGACAAATCCGAGAGCCCGGAGTCCGGCCTGTCGCGGGCTCGGCAAATCGGCCATGTGACCTATTTGTCGTCAGCGTCGATGGCGACCAAGTTCGGCCGGGACGAGCGGGCGTCGCCGTACCCCGGGCAGTCCAGTTTGTTTTCGACGAACTTCCAGATCGAGTCGTATCTGAACCATCAAGGCTCCAAGTTTGTCAAGCGTTTCGATGCCAATTCATACTTGTATATCAGCCGGATGATGGACATGTTCGACCTGGTCGCGGAGTTCGGCAGCCTCGCCGAGGCGTTTCGCGACGCGAAGTCGAAGTTCCTGATCGTCTCGATCAGTTCCGACTGGTTGTTCCCGCCGGGGCAGCAGCTGGACATTGTCGAGAATCTCGTGGCTGCGCGCAAGAACGTCAGTTATTTCCAGATTGACTCGGTATACGGGCATGATGCTTTCCTGCTTGAGCATGAAACGCTGGGCCGTGCCGTCGATGCCTTTCTCAATGGTGCTGATCCGTCTACAGTCAACGGTTCCGACAACCTGGTCGACAGGGACCTGATCTGCGAGATGATCGAGCCGGAAACCCGGGTGCTCGACGTCGGCAGCGGAGGTGGCGACATGATGCTGGCTTTGACGAAACAAAGGAACGTAACGGGGATCTGCCTCGACCTCGGTTTCGACGAAATCGTCGAGTGCATGAGCAAAGGTCTGCCGGCAATTCAACTCGATGCGGACGAAGGGCTGAAGCGCATTGCCTCCGACGCCTTCGACTGCGTCCTGCTGAATCAAACGATCCAGCAGTTGCACAGCGCGCTGGACACCATCCGGCACATGCTGCGCATCGCCCCGACCTGTGTCGTCGGCTTCCCGAACTTCGCGTATTATCGTTGCCGTCTATCGGTATT
>CAUZJQ010000520.1:0-2746 GCA_963580095.1 Lentisphaeria bacterium
CCGTACACGACGCGATCGAAGCCGAAGCATTCGATGACGTGGTCGAAGTACGGCCGCAGATCGTCGCGGGTCCAGTTTTCCATGTCGGCTTCGGTTGTCATGCCGGAGATCTTGCACATGACGTTCGGCAGGGCCGCCAGGTTCTTGAGGTCAGATTTCCACGGCTCGAGCAGGCCGTCCTTGATGCCGGGCTTGCCGATGTGATCGAGGATGAACTGCACGTCCGGGCACTGCTGGACCATTTTTACGACATTCGCCAGGTGTCGGTGGTAGATGCAGATATCGAAAGGTATTCCGAAGTCCGGCAATTGCCGGACGCCTTCGATGAAGGAGGTGCCGAGGCAGAAGTCGACGTCTTCGTCCTGGAGCAGGCGGCGGACGCCCTTGATCAGGGGATTGTTTGCCAGGTTCTCGAGCTCCGGGCGGATCGCCGCACCTTGTTCGAGGGGCGCTTGCGCGACCATGCCCTTGAGGCGCGGCTCGCTCTCGGCGACTTCACAGACGAAGTCGATTTCCTCCTGGCGATCGTCGACGTAGGGGTCCACTTCCATGAATACCATGGCTTCAACCTCGACGTCGCCGCAGGCTTCGCGATAGTCGTCGATCGTGAATGGCCGGTTCAGGACCGGCGCGCTTTTGATCCACGGATACGAGATGCGGGCCGGGTCGCTCAGGTGCAGATGCGTGTCGATAATAGGAAAACCAGGCATGATCAGAGTCCTGCTTTGCGGGGTGGAAAATCAGTGGCCATACGATATGGCGAGCAGTGGATGAAAACAAGGAGTGGATAGACGTGCCGAGGTGAAAAGACGTGAGGCTAACCGGCCTGTCAAATTCAATTTGAGAGAATTCTAATCACAAGCTACTGCCGTGATCCGCACCCTCGTCACGAACTGCAGTTCTACCGGTCCGAGCAGTCCCAAACGGTCTGACCTTCGAACACATATGTGGACGGTGTGTTCATGTCGACCGGCTTGGTCTTATAAAAAAATGTTATTCATCCCCGTACGTATACGGCGCTGCGATCGTGAGGGATAAGCTGCTCGCAGCCGGTGGCGGTGACCAGCATGGTTTGTTCGTACTGCGTCGAGCCGTGGCCGGACTGGAGGATGCCGACCTCGAGATTGACTACCATGTTCTCCTCGAGCGGTATGTCCGAGGGCAGATCAATGCAATCGTCCTTGATCCGCAGGCCGTTATCGGGGACGATGATCGGGTAGTCACGAATCTCCAGACCTACTCCGTGGCCATGGGGAAACTCCGTGATGCCTTTTTCCGCTAAAGACGCGTGCATGGCGTTGGCCACGTTCGACGATTTGGCGCCGGGCCGCACAGCTTCGACTGCCGCACCCTGACAATCACAAAGAGCCTGATACTCCTGCGTCACGTCGGCGGACACTGAACCTATACACAACGTCAGGCCGGTGTCCGAGAAGTACCCGTTGTAAATAACACCGAAATCGATGAAGTGATAGGAGCCTTCCTCGAACGTGTATGGGGCGCGCGTGGCGATGCCGTTGCCACGGATGCTGTAGGCGTAATGATCGAAATCTGCACCGTGTGCCGAGATCCGTTCGCGATAGGACTGGACGATCTCTGCGATGTCAACGCCGGGCTTGGCCAGGTCCAGCACCGCCATGCCGGCGTCTTCGCTGATCTGCGCGGCGGTCCGCAGCAGGTCGATCTCCTCTTCCGACTTGACCATGCGAATGATCCGCAAAAGGTTCGTGCAGTCCTTGAATTGGGCGTCCGGCAATTGGCGGCGGAGCTCTGCGTTCGCTTCCGGGCGCAGGTTTGTCATCTCGATGCCGATGCAACCGTCTGTCAAGCCATTGGTCTTCAACCAGGCGACCAGCGCGTCGGTGGCGGATTCCTTGCCGACCGACACCCGCAGACTTTCATACAGTCGCTGGTCGGATTCGAACCGTGAGCCGGCGCCGGTAGGCAGGTCGGAGGAGGAGGCACCGAAAGTGCACAGGTCATCGACCCAGACATCCGCTGCGTTGACTGACATAAGCGGATCAAGCACCAGGCAGGATCTGCCGCTGACGGAGCAACCACCGTACATCGTCCCGAGATGATCGGAAGCACCGGGCGACATCATGTAATCCTTGAACAGCGGATCGATCCAGCAGGTGTAGTCAGTGAAATACGTGACATTGACCGGTGACGTTGCGATCAATGCGTCGACACCGCAGTCGGCCATCCATTGCAGGGCGCGGGCTTTGTTGAAATACATGCAGTCACTCCAGGGGCTGTTTCTTCAGTAACTCACCGTACCCTGCAAAGTGTCGGCGTCAAGAATAGTATCCCTCTTGGCAGCGCCGATCATGAGGTCATTTTTGATAGACCTGCCGAAGTCCCCGATTCTGCTTGAGATTCGAAGCTGTGATCGACTACTATCACGTTGCTGGATCGTCCTGCCGGCGTGATTGTCCTCTTGGTACTCACACGTTACTTTGACTGTTGCTGCTTCCTTGCTGAACACCGAACACCGGAGACTCCCCATGCACATAGCCGTCATCGGCGGTACCCGCCATATTGGGCCGCACATCATCGATTGTCTTCTCGAAGCCGGCCATGAGATCAGCGTTTACAACCGCGGCCAGACAAGCACGTCATTGCCTCCGGGCGTCGGGCATGTTGTGTTCGACCGCAAGCAACCCGGACAGTTGCGCGAAGCGTTGCGGACCCATAAGCCGGAGGCTGTTGTCGACACGATCGCGTACAAGGTCGAGGATGTCGA
>CAUZJQ010000521.1:0-2736 GCA_963580095.1 Lentisphaeria bacterium
GGCGTTCATCACGATGGTTGCTCAGAACATCAGCATGCAGTCCGCCGGCATCCGCACGCTTGCCGGGATCCGTGCGAAGGTGATGCGGCACATTTGTTTCCTCGGTAAAGGCCGGTACGACAAACAACCGCTTGGCGTATACGTAAGCCGCACAACGAGTGATATCGAGGCGATCGGTGAAACGATGACCGCGGGGCTTACCAATCTGATCGGCGACGCACTGCTGATTATCTTCATCTTCATCAACATCCTGCTGGTCAATGTGCAGCTCGGTCTGTGGACGCTGATTCTTCTGCCGCTGCTGATTCTGATCGTCGATGTTTTCCGGCGGATTCTGCGACGGCTCTTCGATCAGATCCGCACGATCAACGGTCATCTGACAGCTCGCGTCAACGAAGCTCTGACGATGGTGTTCGAACTGCAAAACTTCAATATGACAACTGCCTTCATGGCGGACTTCGAGAAGCAGAACAATAAGTACCGCGACAAGAACATCCAGACGATCAGCCACGAAGCACTGCTGTTCTCGATCATCGAGGGCATGTCATTCATCGCCATCGGCGCCGTCCTCATTCTCGTCGCACGGTCGTCGCTGATTGACGACGGACTGAGGATCGGCGGCATCGTCGCGTATATCCAGTGGCTGTGGCTGATCTTTCCGCCGATCAAGCAGATGGGCGGCCGCTTTGCTGTCCTGCAGTCAGCCCTTGCCGCGGTCAACAAAATTCATCAGGTGATGTCGATACCGCTGCCGGATGACACGGGTACGGAATCCGTTGCCAACACGGACCTCGAATTGCAAAATGTCAGCTTCTCCTACATCCGGGATGAACCGATCTTGAACGGCATCGATCTGCAGGTGGGACCAGGCAGCAGCCTGGCTATCGTCGGGCCGACCGGTTCCGGAAAATCGACAATCATCCGGCTGCTGACGCGACAGTACGACCTCGGGCCGGACAACGGTGAAATCCTGCTTGGCAACACATCGATCCAGCAGATACCTCGGCAGCGCCTCAAGGAAACGGTCGTGCTGGTGCCGCAGGAGCCGTCGATCTTTCATGAAACCGTCTTTTACAATATTGCGCTGAATCGGCCGGACGTGACCGAAGCGCGGGTCGAGGACATCTGCCGCGATATTATGGCGGACGGATTCATACGCCAACTGCCGGACGGCTACCGGACGGTGCTCGATAGCGAAGGCACCAACCTCTCGATGGGGCAGCGGCAGTTGATCGCCCTGGCCCGGGCACTGGCATCGCCGGCCGAGATTCTGATTTTCGACGAGGCCACAGCCAACATCGATACACGCACGGAAATCACGATCCAGAAAGCTCTGGACTATGTCATGCAGCACAAAACGACCATTCTCATTGCGCATCGTCTGTCGACGATTCGGGATGTCGACACCATCGTGGTGCTGCACAAGGGACAGATCGTTGATCGCGGCAGCCACGCAGAACTCCTGGCCCGCCCCGGACTGTACCGCAAGATGTACGAACTGCAGACGCGCTTCGACCACTGATGCCGGCGCGGTCGAAAGCGGGCAACGCTCAGTCGGCCTTGAGAATAGAGCAATAGTTTGCCACGGCTACACCGCCCATATTGAAGACGCCGCCGATTGCAGCGTTCGGCAACTGCAGGTCTCCCGCTGTTCCGGTAAGCTGCATTGCCGTCATGACGTGCATCGATACACCAGTGGCGCCGATCGGATGACCTTTGGATTTGAGGCCGCCGGAACGGTTGATCGGCAGCTTACCATCCTTGGCCGTCAACCCGCTGAGCGCCGCAGTAGCCCCCTGCCCCGGCGGCGTCAGTCCCATGGCTTCGTACTGCATGAGCTCGGCCACCGTGAAGCAGTCGTGGGTCTCGACCAGGTCGAGGTCATCGAGCGTAATACCGGCGATGGACATCGCCCCGCTCCAAGCTCGGGCGCAGCCTTCGAAGTACAGCAAGTCCCGCTTGCTCATCGGCAGGTAATCATTGACCTGGCATCGTGCAGCGATCGACACGCGACGCGGCATCGATTGTGCGGTCGACGCATCAGTCAGCACAAGAGCCGCAGCGCCGTCAGATACCAGTGAACAGTCTGTGCGCCGGAGCGGGCCTGCGACCTGTGGATTCTTCTCGGAAATAGTGGCACAGAATTCGTAGCCCAGGTCCTTGCGCAGATGCGCCAACGGGTTGTCACAGCCGTTGGCATGGTTCTTGGCAGCAATAACCGCCAGGGCATCAGATTTGTCACCGTACCTGTCAAAATAGGTTGCGGCGATCTGCCCGAAAACATCGACGAAGCCGCAGCCCGGCTCGCACTCCTCCTTCATATACGAGGCTTTCATCAGGATCGGACCGATCTCGGCCGGCGGCAACGTGGTCATTTTCTCGACGCCGACAACGAGAACAAAGCGAGCCCGGCCGGCATCGATGAGGTTGGCGCCCTGATAGACCGCGGCGGAACCGGTGGCGCAGGCGTTTTCCACCCGCGTCGCAGGCTTGAATCGCAGCTCGTCGATACCGTTCATCACCAGCGACGAGCCGAAGTCCTGCGCGCTGAATCCACCATTGTACCAGCCCAGATAGACCGCATCGATATCGGCAGCCGGCACCCCGGCATCGGCAATCGCAGCGGCAGCAGCCTCGATGATCAGGCCTTCGACGTCCTGCTCGAGTTTTCCGAATTTTGTGTGGCCCCAACCAACAATAGATACAGACATGTCTTCCTCTCGTGGATGTGTCCAA
>CAUZJQ010000522.1:0-2733 GCA_963580095.1 Lentisphaeria bacterium
GGAGTGGATGATGCCCGGGTGGAACACGCCGACCTCACCTGGGTTGAGGCGAAATTCATCAGCCGGTTCAACCTCCGCATGGCCGTCGACGGACCCGTCATCCTTGCGCGCCCAGACCGTCATATCCGTATGGCCCACGGCCTGGCCGTAGACCGCCCAGGAACTGCCATGATCATGGGGTGGTGACTGGGTACCGTTTTCGTAGATATGGGTCATGACGTGAAAATCGGTTTCTTCGTCATGGTAGATCGTATGGATGCCGCGTTCCGCGTCGGGGCTGCAATTGGCATCAACGAATTCCTTGTTGGCCAGCAGCTTGCCCAGGCTCTGGCGGACCTGTTCACGCCCCGTATCACCCTGGTCCAACTTCAAAATCGCACGGGTTTCGTCGCAGAATTCCTTCAGATCATAGGTCATAGTGAGTCTCCCATACTGGTCATGCCGAAGCGGTGGCAATTGTAGCGCGCAGTTTGGTTTTTGCAAAACTTGTCCATCCCATTCATCGGTGCTGTCGGAGCAATGCGAGCCAATCTCCGAAGTGAGCGAAGAGCAGGTTTTCACGCGGCCAGCTGACGCCATTCGGCCAACACCATCCCGGTCCGCCTTCAAACGGGCACGCTTCGGGTTTCCGCGCCGGCTCTAAATATCCAACGTGTTGGTTTTCTCCCACTGGCTGAAATGGGCGCAAAAGCTGTTCCATTCCTGCATTTTCATCTTTAGGTAGGCGGCGGAAAATTCCTCCCCCATCGCAGCCTTCAGGACCTTGTCCTTGTCGTATGCACGCAAGGCATCGAGCAGGTTAAGTGGCAATTTAGGTGCGTTGCGCACTTTGTGACCCTCTGCATACATATCAATATCGTGACGCTTGCCCGGATCGGCATCGGTACGAACACCGTCAAGCCCGGCGGCGATGATGACAGCCTGCAAGAGATAAGGGTTCGCCGCCCCATCGGGCAGGCGTAGCTCGAAACGCCCGGGGGCGGGAACGCGAACCATATGGGTGCGATTATTGCCGGACCACGTAATCGTGTTCGGCGCCCAGGTAGAACCGGACAAGGTGCGCGGCGCATTGATCCGCTTGTAGCTATTTACAGTCGGGTTTGTGATGGCAACCAAAGCACTTGCATGCTTCATGATCCCGCCGAGGAAGGCGCGTCCTTTGTCTGACAGGCCCAGCTCCCCGGCAGGGCCTGTCGTTTTGTCGGTGGCGAAGACATTTTTCGTGGCGGCTTCGCCAGGGGCGTCCCAGACCGAAATGTGGGTGTGGCACCCGTTGCCGGTCAGTCCCTCAATCGGCTTGGGCATGAAAGTCGCCCGCAAGCCGTGGTTTTCAGCGACGGATTTGACCATGAACTTGAAGAAGGAGTGCTTGTCCGCGGTGCGCAGCGCATCATCGAATGCCCAGTTCATTTCGAACTGACCATTCGCGTCCTCGTGGTCGTTTTGATAGGGTCCCCACCCCAATTCCAGCATGTGGTCACAAATTTCCGCAATCACATCGTAGCGGCGCATAACCGCCTGCTGGTCATAGCAAGGCTTTTCGGCGGTATCGTATTCGTCCGAGATGCTGCCACCATCGGCAGTCAAAATGAAGAACTCGGCCTCCACCCCTGTCTTGACATGCAAGCCGGCTTCGGAAGCGTCCTTGACCAGGTTATCCAGAACATTCCGCGGCACCTGGTCAACAGGTTTGCCTTCCATGATGCCGGTCGCTGCTACCCACGCAACTTCTGGTTTCCACGGCAATTGGATCACCGAGGACGGGTCTGGCATAGCCAGCAAATCCGGATGCGCCGGTGTCAGATCGAGCCATGTGGCAAATCCCGCAAAGCCCGCCCCGTCGGCCTGCATACCCGCAATCGCCTGCGCCGGCACCAGCTTCGCCCGCTGTCCGCCGAAAAGGTCGGTGTAGGACACCATAAAGTATTTCACGCCATTTTCTTCAGCGAATGCAGCAAGGTCTGTCGTCATGGCCCTATATCCTGTCTATCGTCTTCAACAAAAGGGCACCGGTCGTTTCCGACCACGCCCCGGGTACCAAGTCAGTAAGATGTGTCGGGTTTCCCGGGATACCAGTCCGTACCGGCAAGCGGGATTTTCGCCATGGCGGCAGCCTCCATCGTCAGCGCACAGAGATCCTCTGGTTCCAAGTTCAAAACATGGTTCTTACCGCAAGCACGCGCAATCGTCTGTGCCTCTAACGTCAAGACATTGAGGTAGTTGTTCAAACGCCGGCCGCCCTCGACAGGATCAAGGCGCGCCATCAGGTCGGGATCCTGCGTGGTGATGCCGGCAGGGTCCCTGCCCTCGTGCCAGTCGTCATAGGCGCCTGCAGTGGTGCCGAGTTTGTTGTATTCAGTCTCCCATCGGGGATCGTTGTCGCCCAACGAGATCAGAGCCGCGGTGCCAATGGAAACTGCGTCCGCACCCAGCGCCAAGGCCTTGGCCACATCGGCGCCGCTTCGAATGCCACCGGAAACGACCAGTTGCACTTCGCGGTGCATTCCCATGTCCTGGAGCGCACGTACCGCTTCCGGGATGCAGGCCAGAAGCGGCAGTCCCACATGCTCGATGAACACATTCTGGGTGGCCGCCGTGCCGCCTTCCATCCCATCCATAACCACAACATCAGCACCGGCCTTCACGGCGAGCGTGGTGTCAAAATAGGGGCGGGCGCCACCGACCTTGATATAGATAGGCACACGCCAACCGGTAATCTCGCGCAGTTCCAGT
>CAUZJQ010000523.1:0-2723 GCA_963580095.1 Lentisphaeria bacterium
TGGATCTGCGTGCCCCGCGTGGCGGACGCGCGCATATCATGCACTCCGACGACGGGGGTGAAACGTGGAGTGAACCGTTTACACTGGCGGACACCGAGGACGATGACCGGCACCCCTGCATCCTCGAGCTCGACGATGGCACGCTTCTGGTAACGCTTTTCACCTGCCGGCTGCGAGGCCCGCAAAAGTCGGATCGCGGCGAACACCAGTACGACAGCCAGTACATCGCCTACTCCAAGTACATGCGATCCAGCGACGGCGGCAAGACGTGGAGCGCGCTCAAGACCGGTTATGATGTCGATGATTCGGTGCAGAGCAGCACCAGCCCGGCGATTCAGCTTGCCGACGGATCGGTCATCTGGTTGATCACCGGGCGGCACGATCCGGACAATCCCGATGCCGTAGCCACCGGCGTCTTTCGATCCACCGATCGCGGCGAGAACTTCGAGCTGGCCTCATTCATCAGCACGGATCATGAACTGTGGGAACCGGCAATTGCCGAATCGCCCGATGGCCGGCTGGTCAGCATCGCTCGGCGCGATGGCGATATCGCCTGGTCCGACGACGGCGGCCGGAGCTGGACCGATCCCGTGCGGACTGGTGTGGAGATGTTCGATCCCGAGCTGGTGATGTTGCCCAACGGCGTCTTAGCCTGCTTCCACGGGTCCTATCAGGCGCTTGGTCTGCGCGTCATTCTCAGCCCCGACTTCGGCGTGACCTGGCACGGGCCGGCCGACTCTTACGGCTACGCCGTCGACCCGAAGGTGTACGGCTATTCGGCGCCAATGCTGCTGCCGGACGGGACCGTGTACATCGCCTACAACCATACCGGCGGCCATTACCCGGCCGACGCCAGAACCGCGGCGCTGTGGGGTTTGCAGTTGCGTGTCAGCGATGCTGCGGACGGGATCGAACTGCTGCCCACGCCGGGCTCGCAAGCCGCCCGCGGAATTGGGGCCACGGGCCTGGGATACATCGACAGTCGCCCCGAAGATCCTGAGTTGGGCGCGGCGGAGTGAGGATCGGGACACTGATGCTTATGTGGGTCTTTGCCGGATGGGCCGGTGGCCAGACCTTGACGCAAGATCAGCAGGCTTCCCCCGTTCCGACATTGAACTTCGCGCCGACGCAGGTTCCGCCCCTGATCGATGCTGATTTGACCGATGTCTGCTGGAAACGCTCTGCCGTTCTCGGCGGATTCGTCAGGCTCGACGGACTCTGGTCTCGAGAACAGACGGAAGCTTTTCTCACCTACGACGATACGTACGTCTATATCGCCGTTCGCTGCCAGGAAAGTCAGGTCAAATCTTTGGGCGTACACACTTTTTCCCACGACGCGGAGTCGATATGCAGGCCCGACGCCGTGGAGATCTATCTCGATATCAATCGCGACCGAAACTCTTTCTATCACCTGATGGTCAATCCGCTAGGCAATGTCTACGAGGCCGTCTGTGACGCGAAGGAAGGTATCCGGGATGTGTCATGGAACCCGAACTGCAAAATCGCTGTGGCCGTTGGACAGAACGAGTGGACGGTTGAACTGGCTTTGCCCTTTGCCAGCCTGGACATCGGCACACCAACGCCTGGAACCACTTGGGGCTTTAATCTCAATCGTGAACGGGTACTTTCGGACGCCTACAGTAGTTGGGCCATGGCCAAGGCCTTCAACAAACCTCGGCAGTTCGGCAGATTAATCTTTGGTACGACCGATCCCATTTCGTGGTCGTTCCTTTTCGCCCGAGACAGCCGCGGCCATGCCGTGACCCGAACGACAATCCGCAACCATGCCAACAGGTCGCGGCCATTGCACGTGGAGACCGAATTATCGACAGACTCGAGCCAGCCCCGCCAGAAAATCACGCTGGCCCCCCAGGAAGAAAAGCAGATAGAGCTCCCCTGCCATGTGGAAGCTGGCAACCCGCAAACGCTGCCGACATTGACCGTCAGGATCAGCGATGCTGCGAACGATACGATCTATGTGCAGAGGACGGGTCTTCTGGAGACAGCGTCACCGATTATCCTCACCCCCGATCGTTATTATTACCCCCCGGACTGTGACACATTTCTGGCCGACGTAACAGTCCGGACCGGCACCTCGTTGCAGGTATCGATCAAGCAGACTGTCGTGGGTGATGCCTTGTTCGAGAAGACCGTTCCCATTCTGTCTGATCGCAGCAATTACAGTGTCGCGATTCCGGCAGGTGACCTGAGCGTAGGTCGCTATGTGATCACCGCCGCCGTCCTCGATGCAGACGGCAATCAGCAACAGGCATCACATCGCGTCGTCTACAAGACACAGCTACCCGCGCCCAAGCCGATTCCCAATCCCGTTACGTCCATCTCGTTCAGAGATGACGGCGTGTTCATCGTCAACGACAAGCCTTTCTGCCCGTTTCTCTCGAGCCGCTCCGGCACAACGCCTCCGCGTTTGGCTGATAATGTATTCAACGTCAATTGGGGCGACTTTGGCCTGTTGCCCGGCGCACTCCGCCGCGCCAGTGTCAGCTTCCCATTCCCAACGCTCAAAGAGAAACGAACCGTCTATCGGGTGCTCGGAGACGACGACAGCGTCAAAAAGGCCCTGAAAAAAAGCATTGCTGAGTACACGGGGGACTCGCAAATCTTCGACTGGTTCATCTCCTACGAAGCGCAGTTTCCCATGTATCGCGATAGGGAACGACGCATCCCCCTGAACAATCCGCAGGAGTTCAAAAAGATCAACG
>CAUZJQ010000524.1:0-2694 GCA_963580095.1 Lentisphaeria bacterium
CAGAAGCAGATCGCCCACGATGCTTGCAAGGCGGGTATCATCAAAATGACCGAGTGCATGGCGATTGAGCTCGGGCCCAAAGGGATCCGTTGCAATGCGATCTCGCCCGGCTCGACAGTGACTGCAGCGACGAAATCGATCTTCTACGCCGACGACGGTTCGCCGAACCCGGCTGGCCAGGAACTGCTGACGTTTATCCCGCTACGCCGCCCCGGCGAGACCAGCGACATTGCCGGCGCTGCCTTGTACCTGGCATCCGATCTGGCGTCCTATGTCAACGGACACAATCTTGTGGTCGATGGCGGCTGGATTGCCGGCTTCAACCGTAACTTCTGAGAGTGCCGGCGCCGGCAGCGATCCTGGCCGGGCTTTGGGGCGTAGTGAGAACTGGGGTGGTTGACAACACCGCTCAACGAGATCCTGCGACTATGAAACCGCCAGGCGCCGGCTCGAAGCTCCGATGCTCAGGTGACCAAGCTGTGCTCCCCAAAGGGCTGCCAGCCCTGTCTCCGCAGAGGCAGCGGGGGATCGGACGAAAATCCCCCCCCTTCATGAAGGGGGGGAGATGGTAGGAGAAGCGTGCTGCGGGACTCGGACCCGCCTTCCTTCTTCCTCGTGGCCGCATCGCTCCAGCCTCGAGATGAAGATCGGGCTGGCTTAGATGTCACCGCCGTCGTCTCTGTCACCACCGCGGCGGTCACGGCCCTTGCTTCCTTCGCCGCGTTCGCCGCGTTCGCCGCGTTCGCCGCGTTCGCCGCGTTCGCCGCGTTCGACACGTCGTGCCTTATGAGCGGCTTTGATTTCTTCGTGGGTCAATTCGCCGTTACCATCGGCGTCCATCTTCGCGAATTTCTGGTCTTTGCCGCGGAACTCGTCACGATCGATGACACCGTTGCTGTTGGCGTCCTGTTTTTCGAAGCGTTTCTTGCCGTGTTTGCTGCGCCGGGCCTTTCTTGCGGACTTGCATTCTTCCTTTGTCAACTGACCGTCGCCATCGGCATCGATCTTGTCGAAGTGCTCGTCTTTGCCGCGGAACTCATCACGGTCGACGACACCATCGTCATTGGCGTCGCCGCGCAGGGCGTCGTTGTCACGTCTCCCGGCACGGGCTGCCCGCACTTTGCCGTCGACCCGCTCGACGCGGACGGCGTCGGCGCTGATCGTCCGGGGTTCGAGGACGCCGGCATCGGCATCCTCGGCATTCGTGTTCAGTGTGATGTTGAGGGAGAGACAGCAGACAGTGAAAGCTGTGAGTGTGCGCATAGTGGGGTTCCTCCGTAGTGGTTGATGCTTGAGCGTTGGTGCCTCGCACTGGGTCATTCAGCATTCGGGGCGGTTAGGATGTTTCCGTGTACTCTCCTGCGTTATTTACTTTTTCTTCGGATGATGACTTGTTCTTGTGCGAGTTAGTTGCCGGCTTTGGTCGTCATTGGTCTTGTACGCACGATTTGCCCAGTAGTTTAGTCGATACCCGAAAAATCTTTGAACCAGTCTCTGTTTGCTGCTAAACTGCAGTCCCACGAGAAGGAGCCTGAGACATGACGAAGATACTTGGAATTTGCTTTTTGCCCACCGCTTGCCTGCTCGGTTGTTGCGGCTGTCTTCAGGTGCCTCAGTCGGTACCACGGTCCAGCGTTGATGCTGCGACGATTATAAAGATCGACTACGAAGTGCAAATCACGGCGACCGACTCGGTGCATGAGAAAATTCGGTTGTTCGAAGAGTGGATGCGCGATCCGTCTACCGGCACGGACTCTTCAAGGCATAGGCGCATGGCAGTGCACCGTGAGATTCGACAGCACCTGTCCCGGCACAATCGGCAATGGTTCGATACCGAACTTGCGAAACTCGAGGAACGTCGGCAGGCGCCACTGGATCCGACCATTGAGCTTGCCGAACTCCAGGCTTTTCTTGACTACGCCGATCGGCTGCTGTTTGTCAGGAAGGATGCTGCAATAGTGAAGCGTCAGACAGTACCGTTGAAGTTGCGGGCTAGTGCGATCACTGAGAGCCTCAAGCTGCTGCAGGCTTTCCTCGCAATTGGCGGTGAAACGGGTCCACCATCGACGCTGGACGACCTCAGGCGGCTCGAAAGGCAGTGCAGGAGGTTTTATCGGTCGAACAAGGATGGACTGCTGGCGGTGCACGAGCAGACCTTGATTGCGCACCTTGCATACCTGCAGCGTACGATCGCTGTCCGAGAGTCCCGCACCGCCGAACCCGACTTCAGCCAGAGTGAGGAGCTGCTGACGTCGATCCTGAAGGAAGCTGGCAACGCCGGCTCGCTCCGGCAGCAGCGGCAGACAGCGACGCAATTGATGGAGCAGCACGAGGGGCGGCTGGACCATGCCCACGCCGTGCAATTGCGGGAACTGGTCACGGCGCTTGAAATCGCGGCGGCCGACACGCCTGGGCCAGCGGCTATTGACGACGGCTGGCGTCGGACTTTGGCGCAGATCGGCCGCAATGCAGAGGCTGTCGCAAGCGGTTCCGAGGATATTGTCCAGCTGCTTTTCGATATTGGCCGATACACTTTGCAGAATCGTCTCGATCCGCACCACCGGATTCCGAACCGGCCTGTCGCAGGCTACTATGACAGTGAGGGGCGCTACGTGACACCGTAGCTTTCCGCGAGCTGGGGATGATCGATCGCGAGCCGCTGCGGTCGGGCTCAAAGTGGAATGACGTTTTATG
>CAUZJQ010000525.1:0-2678 GCA_963580095.1 Lentisphaeria bacterium
GGAACGACAATCGTGACCAATGCTATCCTCGAAGGAACGCTTGCCAGTACTGCATTGGTTACGACAAAAGGCTTTCGTGACGTGCTTGAGATCGGCCGCCATCTACGGCTGGATATGTACGACCTGAATCAAGACAAACCTATTGCCATCGTTCCCCGCGATATGCGCTTTGAAGTAGATGAGCGGATGGCCCCCGACGGGACCGTGCTAACCGCTTTGGATGCGACTTCGCTTGCATCTGCCATAGAGGCCTTGAAGGGAACAAGCGCCCAGGCCATCGCTGTGAGTTTCCTTCATTCGTATGCGAACCCGGCCCATGAAATCGAAACCCGAAATGCCCTGCAAGCTGCATTTCCGGACTTATGCATTTCAGTATCATCGGATATTTGCCCGGAGATCCGCGAATTCGAACGTACCAGCACGGTCACTCTCAACGCAGCGACAATGCCGGTTGTCTCGGACTATCTCGAAGTCCTTGCTCAGCGCATTTCCGATATCTTGCCTCAAGCACAAGTGCTGCTGATGCAATCGAACGGAGGTTCGATTTCGGTGAATGCCGCCAGGCAAACGCCCGCCCATCTCATCTATTCGGGCCCGGCCGCCGGCGTGCTCGCCTGTCAGAATGTCGGTCGGATGACCGGGCGGGAAAATTTGCTCGGCTTCGATATGGGGGGGACAAGCACGGACATATCGATGATCTATCGTGGCGAGCCTCTGATGACGACCGAAGCTGATGTCGGGGGCTATCCAGTGAAGTTGCCGGTTCTTGACATCAATACCATTGGCGCGGGCGGAGGCAGCATCGCGTGGCTTGATTCAGGCGGAACTTTGCGCGTCGGACCTCGCAGCGCCGGAGCGGACCCCGGGCCGGTTGCCTATGGAAAAGGTGGAACCGAACCGACCGTCACCGACGCAAATCTGGTGCTTGGTCGCCTAAGTCCCGACCGGTTTCTTGGGGGCGATCTTGCATTGGATACGGAAGCTTCCTTGGCGTCAATTCGCGAGAAGATCGCCGAGCCACTCGGTCTTGATCCGATCGTTGCCGCGGCTGGAATTCTGCGTGTGGCCAATGCAAATATGGAACGAGCCTTGAAGGTAAGTTCCGCGGAACGCGGCTACGATCCGCGGGAATTCACACTGGTTGCGTTTGGTGGTGGCGGGCCGGTGCACGCCGCAGCTTTGGCTCAGGAAGTCGGCTTTCCGACGGTCCTGGTGCCTGAGGCGCCGGGCGTCTTTTCTGCCTATGGGCTGCTAATCGCGGACCTGCGCCATGACTATGTACGCAGCTACATGTCGCGGGTCGATGATGCGAACCATGATTGGTTGTCGCGCCTGTATGGAGAAATGGAGGCCCAGGGCACAGATGCGATGACGCAAGACGGCATTGGTTCGGAAAGCTGCGAGTTCAAGAGGACGGCCGATCTTCGATATGTGGGGCAGGCTTACGAGGTAAATGTGCCAGTGCCAAGCGGGCCAGTCGATGCGCATCTGATGAGCAAGATGGTCGAAGGATTTCATGCCGAGCATCAGCGGCTGTTTGCGCATAGCGATGAGCGCGACCCGGTAGAGATCGTCAATGTGCGCCTTGTGGTAATCGGCCGGGTTCAAGCCCCCGAACCTCGAAAGCAACAGCCCGGTGCAACGAGCGTGACATCGGAGGTGCACCGAAAGGTGTATTTCGAATCGGTCGGGCGTTTTGTCCATTGCCCGGTCTACGAGCGCGGCAACCTTGCCGCGGGAACAGAGTTAGCCGGTCCGGCAATCGTTGAACAATTGGATTGCACGACGGTGGTTCACATTGGACAACAGCTCGCCGTGGACGATTGGGGCAATTTGACGATCCAGATGGAGGCTTGAACATGGCCATTGATCCTATCAGTTTCAGCGTTTTTCAGAATGCTCTTGTCGGCGTGGCTGAACAAATGTCGGCCATCATCTGGCGGACTTCTTATTCGACTGTTATCCGAGAGATGCTCGACTATTCCACGGCGGTCTTCGATCGGAAGGGTCGAATTGTCGCTCAGGCGTCGCGAATTCCCATGCATCTAAATTCCATGTCGCGTTCGCTCCATACCACGCTCACCCATGCATATCCTGCGGAGACGTGGCAAAAGGGCGATATCGTTTTGATGAACGATCCATATTGGGGCGGCCAGCACCTGCCCGATATCCAAACCTTCATGCCGGTCTTTGTCGATGGTGAACTGGTCGCATTCGCTGGCACACTGGGCCATCATCTCGATGTCGGAGGCATGCGCCCGGGAAGTTATGCGGGGGATGCGACCGAAATATATCAGGAGGGCCTGCGAATTCCTCCTATCAAGATTGCCCAGGACTACCGTCTCGATGACAGGCTCGTAGCGCTAATTGGTGCGAATATTCGCCAGCCGGAAAAAACGCTAGGTGATCTGCGCGCGCAGACTGCCGCGCTTGAAATAGGGGAACGATCCATCATCGAGCTTGTCGGTCGATATGGCGTGGAAGGGTTTTGTGAGCTCTCCGACGAGGCTATCGATTCATCCGAGCGGCGTATGCGTGAATGCATTAAGGGTATGCCGGAGGGGACATACACTGCGGAATATTTTGTCGATGATGACGGTGTGGTGGACGAGCCGATCCGCATCGCCGTAAAGGTTACTATTCGAGACGGAGAGCTCGAGGTCGATTTTACCGGCAGT
>CAUZJQ010000526.1:0-2676 GCA_963580095.1 Lentisphaeria bacterium
CTCGAAGAGGCTCAGGCCGCGAAGGATGAGCTTGGCGATTTTCCGCTTATCATCCGGCCTGCCTTTACGCTTGGCGGCAGTGGCAGCGGCATCGCCTACGACGCCGAGGCATACATCTCGATCGTCAACCACGGCTTGAACCAGAGCCCGATCAGCGAAGTGCTTATCGAAGAATCGATACTCGGCTGGAAGGAGTTCGAGCTCGAGGTCATGCGCGATCGCGCCGACAACTGCGTAGTGGTCTGTTCAATCGAAAACCTCGACCCAATGGGCGTACACACCGGCGACAGCATCACAGTGGCGCCGGCACAAACGCTGACGGACCGCGAATATCAGATCATGCGCGACGCCGCCTTCGCGATCATGCGGGAGATCGGTGTCGAAACTGGTGGCTCGAATGTGCAGTTTGCAGTCAATCCCGTCGACGGCCGCCTAGTCATAATCGAAATGAACCCGCGCGTCTCGCGATCCAGCGCGCTGGCTTCTAAGGCAACCGGCTTCCCAATTGCAAAGATCGCAGCCAAGCTCGCAGTCGGCTACACGCTCGACGAGATCCGCAACGATATCACGCGCGAGACACCGGCCAGCTTCGAGCCGGCCATCGACTATGTCGTGACCAAAATTCCACGGTTCACCTTCGAAAAATTCCCTTCGACCGACAGCACGCTGGGCACGCAGATGAAATCCGTCGGCGAGACAATGAGTATCGGCAAGACCTTTAAGCAATCGCTGCAGAAGGGGCTGCGTGGTCTGGAAACGGGGCGTTCCGGCTTCGGCGCCGACGGCCGGGACGAGCCTTACGAACAGATGAGCGACACCGAGGTCGAAGCTGAGCTGCGGCGTCCGAACTGTGAACGACTGTTCGTGTTGCGGGCAGCGCTGAAACGTGGTTGGAGTATCGATCGGATCTATGAGCTGACAATGATCGACCGTTGGTTCCTGCGGCATCTGGCCGAGCTTGCCGCCTATGAAGAGGAGATCCGGGGCGCCAACGACCTGGACGGCCTGCTAGCTGACGACACACTCTTCCGGCAAGCCAAGGAATTCGGCTATTCCGATCGGCAAATCGCCTATTTGATAGGCGACAACGAGGACGCGGTGCGAGCGGCCCGCAAGAAGATGGGGCTGATACCGGTCTATGGCCTGGTCGACACATGTGCGGCCGAATTTGTCGCCCACACGCCGTATTACTATTCTTCGTACGGCGAGCTCGACGAGGTCCGGGACAGCGACCGCAAGAAAGTCATGATCCTCGGCGGCGGCCCCAATCGCATCGGCCAGGGCATCGAGTTCGATTACTGCTGCGTGCACGCGGCCTTCGCGTTGCGTGAGGCAGGATTCGAGACCATCATGGTTAACAGTAATCCAGAGACTGTCAGTACCGATTACGACACCAGCGACAAACTGTATTTCGAGCCTTTGACGCTCGAAGACGTGCTGCATATCTACGAGCGAGAGAACTGCTGGGGGGTCATTCCGCAGTTCGGTGGGCAAACGCCCTTGAACCTGGCAAAGGATCTGCAGCGCAACGGCGTCAACATCATCGGTACGTCACCGGAAAACATCGAAGCAGCGGAGGATCGCCGATTTTTCCAGGAACTGGCGGAGCGCCTGGGCATACGGCAGCCGCCGAATGATACGGCAACGAACACCGAAGAAGCGGTGGCGATCGCCACGCGTATTGGCTATCCGGTACTCGTGCGCCCATCGTTTGTGCTGGGCGGGCGGGCCATGGTGATTGTCTATGAGGAGAACCAACTGCGGCAGTACATGCACGCGGCGGTTCAGGCATCGGACGAGCGACCGGTTCTGATCGATAGCTACCTGGAAGCCGCGGTGGAGGTCGATGTTGACTGCATATCCGACGGCAACATGACGGTTATCGGTGCAATCATAGAGCATGTCGAGGAAGCCGGCGTGCATTCCGGCGACAGCGCGTGTGTAATCCCGGCACCGACACTCGACGGCGCAATCAAGGACCGTATTCGTGAGTATTCCCAAGCCCTGTCGAAGGAGCTCAATGTCATTGGCTTGATGAATATCCAATACGCAGTGCAGGACAACGAGGTGTACATCCTGGAGGTCAATCCACGGGCCTCGCGGACAATTCCGTTCGTCAGCAAGGCAATCGGTGTCCCGCTGGCCAAGTACGCCAGCCTGATCATGGTCGGAAAAACCCTTCCCGAGCTGGGCTTTACAGCTGAAGTGACACCGCCGCAGGTGTCGGTGAAGGAAGCGGTCTTCCCGTTTCTCCGCTTCCCCGGCACTGACATCACGCTGTCGCCGGAGATGAAATCGACCGGGGAGGTGATGGGTATCGACGCATCGGTGGGCCTGGCGTACCTGAAGAGCCAGCTGGCAGCCGGCAACAAGCTGCCACGCACCGGCAATATCTTCCTGAGCGTCCGTGACACCGACAAAGAGAACGTGCTCGACGGTGCGCGACGGCTACAGTCGATGGGCTTCAACATCTATGCCACTGCAGGCACCGAAGCCTATTTGCGGGCACATGGAGTGGCAAGCCTCGAAGTAGAGAAAATCTCGGATGGTAGCCCGAATGTTCTGGATCTGATTGCCGATCGCAACCTCGCCTGGATCGTCAATACCCCTTCCGGTGGAGCAGCACCACGCGTCGACGAGATCCGCATGCGTGGTGAATCGGTAATCAGTGGCATC
>CAUZJQ010000527.1:0-2673 GCA_963580095.1 Lentisphaeria bacterium
GCGCTGCCTGGTACGAAGAGGCGGCACAGCGCGATGATCTCGAAATACTGACAGATTGCCGGCCTCTGCCGTTCGATGCGGATGGCAATCTGCCGGACGATCAATTCAATGGGTATTGAAACGCGCGGCGGCAAACCGCCTGTGAGCGAATCCCGCTACATCATCGGCATTGATCTGGGTACGACCAATATCGCCGTCTGCTATATCGACACGGACGAAGGCGAAGACTACGAAATCCAATCTTTTCCGATTCCCCAACTGACAGCGGCCGGCGAAGTAGACACCCGGCCGCTGCTACCATCCTTCTGCTACCTCCCAGGCCCCTCCGAACTGCCGAAGGGCGCCCTGGCCCTGCCCTGGAACAAAAAGATGGCTTTCGCCGTTGGTGAGTTTGCCCGCGAACAGGGGGCCCGCGTGCCACACCGCCTGGTCGCCTCCGCAAAGTCATGGCTGGCACATGCCGGCATCGATCGTACGCGTGCCATCCTGCCTTGGGGTAGTGAGCTCGATGATCAAATGATGTCGCCGGTGCAGGTGACCACCGCTTATCTCGACCACATCCGCCAAGCCTGGAACCAGCAGTTCAAGCGCCAGAAACCGAAAAAGCGTGAAGCACTGCTGCTGGAAAATCAGCAGATCATCATCACGATCCCTGCAAGCTTTGACGAAACTGCCCGTGAGCTCACGATAAATGCCGCCGCCGCCGCCGGCTACAACGACATCTGCCTGCTCGAGGAACCACTGGCCGCTTTCTATGCCTGGCTGCAAAACCACGAGTGGGACTGGGACAGCGCCATCCGCTGGGGCCAGAAATGTCTGATCGTAGACGTCGGCGGCGGGACTACCGATCTTTCGATTATTCAGATCGACGACGAAGGCTACCTACACCGCTTTGCCGTAGGCAGTCACCTGTTGCTTGGCGGCGATAACATCGACATGGCACTGGCTCGAATGATGGAGGAAAAGTGGGGCGAAAAACTGGTCGCTACCGACTGGACACTGTTGTGCCAGCGCTGCCGAGAAGCCAAAGAAATCCTGCTCGAGTCACGCCGGGAAAAAACTGACATCACCCTGCTCTCGGCCGGTAGCTCCGTACTCAAGAATATTAAAAAAGCAGAGCTACGCCGTACGGCCGTCGTCGACCTATTGGAAGATGGATTCTACCCGAAAATCCCGGTTGATGACCCCCCGCCACGACGGCAGGCGGGCATGCGCCAGATGGGATTGCCGTATGCCGTCGATCCCGCAATCACCCGGTATTTGCTAGAGTTTCTGCATCAGGCTGCGAAGGTCGCAAACGATGAAGAGGACGATCATCCTTGCATGTTCCCCGAACGCGTCCTGTTCAATGGCGGCAGCATGAAGACGAAATTCCTGCGCCGCCGCATTCTCGACGCCATCGCCGGCTGGCGAACGGATCGCGGGCAGCCAAAAGAACTCATCGGCGAAGACGTCTCGCAGGCAGTTGCCATCGGTGCTTCTTACTATGGCTGGGTGCGCCGCGGTCATGGTGTCAAAGTCCGCAGCGGTCTGGCGCATGCCTGCTATCTCGAAGTCGCGGATGCCGGCAACGGCACCCGACTGGTGACTGTCGTTCCGCGGGATACCAACGAGAATATGCTGATTACCGTGCCCGGTGACTTTCGGGTTCAAACGAATCAGAAAGTGTTGTTCAACCTGTACACCAGCGACACGCGCCTCGACGATCAACCCGGCGATGTCGTGACGCCAGGTGATGACGAGGTCGAAAAGATCGCACCGCTGGTGTCGGTGCTGCCCGATGGCGGTAAAGATACCGAATCTATCGGCGTCCGCATCACAGCGCAGCTCAACGACGTTGGTGCTCTCGAGGTCTCGCTTGAAGCAACTGACGGCAAGCTACGCTGGCCGCTGCGTTTTGACCTGCGCCCGGTTGCCGAATCCGCAGAACCGCCGCCAGCAGCCGCGCCGGAGAAGCCTGCGGTCATCGTTGATGCAGAACGTCTGGCGGCGGCGGAAAAATTGATCCGTGACCGCTTCAACAGGCCGGCCGACGAATTGCGGCCGCTGACGCGTGAGCTCGAAGAGACTCTCGCCACAACAAAGGCCAACTGGCCGCTGCACGCCGTTCGTGCCATGGCCGATGTCTTCCTGGAGCTGCGCGATTGCTGCAACCGCAGTCCCTATCACGAGCGGCGCTGGCTCAACCTCACGGGGTACTGCATGCGCCCGGGCTTCGGCGACGTCGCCGACAAATTGCGCCTCCAGGAGTTTTGGAAGCAGTGGATCGTCGGGCCCGTGTACAAGCGCGACAATGATGTGGCCGCCGAGTGGTGGGTTTTCTGGCGACGTATCCTATCCGGGCTCAACGTCGGCCACCAGACCACGATCGGCGTCGAACTGGTGAAGAAGCTGTTTCCGGGCAACACGTATGCCTACTACATTCGCGCCGGCGAACGGGCGCGCCAGGAGATGTGGCGTTGCCTTGGTGCCCTGGAATTGCAGCCCGTACACATGAAAATCAACGCCGGCAACATCATGGTCAATCGCGATGACGACCTGCGCGGTTTCGAATGCTGGGTGCTGGCACGGCTCGGTGCACGCCGGCCATTCCACGCACCGGCACATGCGGTGGTGCCGGCAAACATCGCGGCACCATGGGTCGAGCGGCTGATGGCGCTGGACACCGAAGGG
>CAUZJQ010000528.1:0-2673 GCA_963580095.1 Lentisphaeria bacterium
TCGTTGGCGTACAGCGTTATCCCCGCAAACTGCTGTTTGAGGTTCGACATGCACATCACCGACTTCGCCGTGTCTTTTGCCTGCTGCAGGGCTGGGAGGAGCAGGGCGATCAGTATGGCAATGATCACAATGACCACGAGCAACTCGATAAGCGTGAATTGCTGAACGAACGGTGAGCGTTTGATTTCACGATTCATCAAATGGCTCCGATGACATCAGGACAGTCGCGCCTATGATCGGGCAGAGCAGACGCAGATTACTCTTCGATATGAAGGACCCAAAGTCAAGATCCGCGGTCCTGACGTACATTACGTTACGATTCCTTTGCAATCGATGAGCACAAGCATTTGACGTGAGAAACATTGATTTTGGGCCCATGCTCAAATAGAATACTCCGTTCGGAACTTGCAGTGGAACAGCCACTGATTCCATTCACCGGGTCGCCATGAAAAGACAGTTCACATTGATTGAGTTGCTGGTTGTTATCGCCATTATCGCTATCCTGGCAGCGATGCTGCTGCCGGCATTGAACCGGGCCAGGGAGACCGCGAAGACTGTCGTTTGCATGTCGAACCAGAGGCAAGTCGGTGTCGCCCACCTCGCTTACGCGACCGACAGCGATGGCAGTGTCCCTGCGTCGGGTTCACGTTTTTACTCCCACGCAGTAGCGGGATACGTGACGCAGGGAAATACAGTCTGGGATTACCTTGGCAAGAATGGCTACCTTGGCGGCAACGAGACGATCTCAACCTTTTGGCTGGCGCCGAGCACATCCATCGAACGCTGGGATATTCTGCAGTGCCCCGCCGAGCCAGGCAGTCACTATGCCGGGATGACCGGGCAAACCTATTTTGAAACATCCAACGCCGGTACAAGCTATATCCAGAACTTCTCGATCGTGGCGAATTACTATTGGTGCGGCATAAATGAAGGCACCGGCACCTATCGCTGGCTGCATTTTCCGAATAAATCAGCGGATGCCTATTTTCGCGACAACCTCTACGAACGAATGGACAATGACTATTCGCCGAGTACTGCCGGTTGGGTCTCGGAAATCAAGGACATCGGCGCCTTCTGGCTCGATTACAACTTTTACGAATGGGGTATCGATTTGCCGACGAGCGTAGAATACTTCTACAGTTTTCGACATCCGGGGTACAAGATCAACTTGTTGTTTCTCGATGGCCATGTCAAAACCCGTGGCGCCAAATGGGCTACCGGCGAAGAGAACTACCACAAGCTGTTCAACGAGAAACCCGACGGCGAAGCGATGTAAGCGGAACGATTCAGTCGTTCCGCCGGCACGGCAGCACCCATCGAAACGCTGTTGGCGATGTCATGGGCACGACGAAGCCGCTTGCCTTCGCCTTCGCCTGACCGCAGCACCACTCTACCCCATCAACTGCCCCGACTTGACGCGCGCCGCAGCACCCGATCGGGGATGATCGTCGCTCGGGGTGTACAGGAACAGCCGTGACGCCAGGCCGGCAGCCATCTGGGCCGGCTGATAGTTGGTGTGCAGGCGCACAACGACGCAGTTGTTGCCGCCGGGAGCCAGTGCATCGGTCACTTCGAGGTCAAGCTCGTTGGGGCGAAGGTAGGCTTCGTTGTACGGGCGCCGGCCGACATACACGCCATTGACCCAAACCCATGCCTCCGTTTCCGCCACGGTGCAGTACAACCGCACTGCACGGCCCGCGGCGGCCTCAGGAACATCCACCTCCAGCCGGTACCACAGCGCTCCCAAGTAGGGAAAACCCTGGTCATCGAGATACGAGCCCTGGGCAAAGAACGGCAGAGTCGTCAGCGCCGTTTCCCAGTCCCTGTCATCAAACTCGGGCCGATACCAGCCGTCGAAACGCCCGTCATCGCGACAGTCCGTACGGAACTTCGCTGACTCCGGCAACACAGAGATCAGCTCGCCGGTCGTGCCGTTGGTCAGTTCCGTCAGCTCCCGGTAGTAGTCGCGCCGCGCCATCGCACCCCAATAGTAGAAGCCTTCGGCTTCCCCTGGCTTCCAATCGGTTTTCGTACTCGGATCCCAGTAGAAGCGGCTGAGTGCGGTAGCCGGTTTTCTCACGTCGATCATGCCCTGGGCGTGCTCGGCCGCTGCCGCAAAATCGGCGTCTGCCTCGGCCCGTTCCATGGCTTTGTAGGCGAGCAGGTGATCGAAGGTCACACGATCCGCCAACACCCGAGCGGCGGCCCACTCGTCACCGGTCGCCAGCGCTTCGGCCTCCTGCAAATGGACTTCGAGGCGGGCAATCAGCTCCGGCGTGTACACCAGCGACAGCATGTGATCCTCGTTGCCGCCGAAAACAGTGTCTTCGATGGCACTTTCCATGGCGTCCCAGAACGCTTGTGCGGGCACTGCCGCAGGCCCGTACCAGTCGGCGAAGAATTCGGTCATCAGCGCCTGGGCGTCCTGATCGGCGTCCCACATCAGGCGGGCCCGCACATACGCGGGAAAAACGCCGGCCTCGCCGGCAACGGTGCGGCCTTCGTCGGCGAATCCGGCGAGACCGAGTTTCTTGAGCATCGGCATTTCATGGATGTGCCGCCGCGCCAGCGGGATCGGCGGCGCGCCACAGCCGGCCAGGTTGTAATAGAGGTAGTTGTACATGTAGACGTTGTCGTACATGCTGGCCCAGTCCTTGAGCATGTTGTACTGCC
>CAUZJQ010000529.1:0-2655 GCA_963580095.1 Lentisphaeria bacterium
TTACGGTCATCGCGATCATCGCCATACTCTTTGCCATTCTGCTACCGGGATTGTCGCGAGCGAAGGCAACTGCTATATCAGTTGTATGTAAGTCGAACCTGAAACAACAGTTCATCGCGATATCGACTTACGCGATGGACATGGATAACATGATCCCACCGAGCGGCGAGCATTTCCGCCATGCCAGTGTCAACTATTACAGCGGCGCCTGGTGGGGCTGGATAGGTGTGAGCGGCTACATGGGTGCACCCGAACTGTGGGACGGCCCAATAACCGAAACGGGGGCCATGCGCCGGTACCCGATCATGGGTTGCCCGGGCGAACAAGGATCGTCTGGAAATGCCCCCGGTATAGGTCCGGGAATGAAATACTTCGACTCCGACAGGAATGTCTCAAGTTACCAAATCAACGCTTCCGTAGGTAACCGCGGCTGCGTCAATGCGCATAGCTGGTGGGTGGACGATCTTCCCAACGCTCCTGGTGGTATCGACTGGTGGCAAAAGGGGTTCAACGATCCCTTAGGTGAGCCGTACGAGCTCGATCAATATTTCCGCAAGGGGTTCCTGCAGGGGCCGGGGGATGACACCGCTTGTAATGAGGTGGTGGAGCCAATGGCTTCCGGGCCGAGTGATGCGATCTTCGTTATGGATTGCGGGGAGGAAGTCGGGAATTCTGTTTGGATTTGGACTATGCAGTATTTCACCAGTACCGAAATTGATTCCTACCAATTCGATCGGGACACTACGTACGCTTATCGCCATCCCAGCGACACGGCCAACGCCTATTATATGGATGGACACGTCGCTCAATTCCGTCCGTTCTGGTTGAGCGGAGAACGCAACTTCAGATTACTGTGGCGTGACACCGGCCCGTAAGCCTGGGCGCTACATGCAAGCCGGGGGGTGCGTACGTGTTTAGCGTTCCGATGGATCGGCCGCTGGAGGCGCGCCAAGCCTTTGGCGCCTTACAAATGTTCCAGTACCAATGGATGTTCGACGGTCCGCACGCACAAGCAACCTCACACCGGGGCGCAGGAAGATCTAGCAGTACGATACCGTCGATAGGCGCCAAAGGCTCGGCGCGCCTCCAGATTCGGTGAATCCGAACGACGCTAATCACGTACGGGGCTGCAACCGGGTACAACCCCCGGAACGCTACAAATAATTGCGAGGACATGGAATGCGCATATACCTGACGTTGATCTTGTCGTTACTCACCTTAGCCGCGGCGCCGGTTGACGCCCAGGCCGAGCAATGGTGGCAGGGTGGCGAGCCTTCGACACCGCTTGAGGTCGTTCTCGGACGCGGCGCCGACCAGGCATGGCAGGCCGTGTCTCGGCCGGATGACAGCGCGGTTTCGATCACCGAGGACGAGCAGCTCGGCGCGCCCGTCATTACCGTGCCGATGGGGCAGTCGCTGACACTCAATGGCCGCACGTCCTACCCGAGCAACATCGAGGTGCGGGCGCGCCTGCGCCTGCGTACCGCAACCAGCACCCCGGCGACAGCTGTGCTGCATCTGGCCAAACCTGATGAGACGGCGGCGGGATTGGCGGTCGAGCTGTCCGCCAGCAGCGATCAGATTCGCGCCACCGTGACCTACAACGGCAAGCCGCTGCATGACGCAACGGCTCTGGCCGAAACATCGGACTGGAAGGTTCCGCAGGTGTTCAACGGCTGGACCAGGGACCTGCGGGCGTACACCAACATTCTGCCGGGCTGGCCGGAAGACTATCGCCGGCACATTGAACACGACATGGGGACGCTGCCCGGACACAACGACAAGTGGCTGGACGTGCGCGTGCAGCTTGCCGATGGCGGCATAGCGGTCTGGCTGGACGATCACATGGTCGTTTGGGCTGAAGACCCGAATCTCGTCACCGAGGGGCTGGCACAGATCGTTCTCAACCAGGGCGTGCAACTGGCACAGTGGTCGGTCACAGCCCTGGATGAAACCCCCGGCTACCTGCCGGTGCCGCTGGCCGGTTACGCCAACGCCACCATCTTCGTCAACGGTGCGGCAGTCGATCGTGCCTCACTGCCGCCGACCGGCAAGAGCGTGCGCGTGCGCGGCGTGCCGTTTGTGTTCAGCGACGTGAACAGCGAGGGTCACGATCACATCGACGTCGGTCGCAGTCTCTACCGCCACGCCAACGACCACGGCTACCTGCCGGCCAACACCTACCGCTGGGGTGGCAGCACACTGCGGGACCCGGCGCGGATTCAGCTGCGCCTGCCGAACAAACAATATGACACACTGTACGTGATCGCGGCGTCAGACGACGAGCCGGACTGCGTGCCGAAGCTGTCCGCGATGTTCTACCGGCCGAACTCGGGGTTCGCGAAGACGTTCACTGAGGGCGTACCGCTGGCGACAGCCGAAGCCCGGACCGAAGCTCTGCCAGTCAAACTGACCAACGGCAAAAGCGCTAACCTGTGGCTGGTGAAGATCCCGTTGGATCCGGGGCAGCTCTCGTCCTTCGCGGACATCGACATCGTCGAGATCGAACTGACCAAACAGGTGGAGCTTTTTCGCTCTTACCCTGACCCGATCAGCTACAGCTACCACCAGGCCGGGCGGCCGTCAGCGGTGCACGTCTACGCACTCACCCTGGCCGAGGCGCCGGTCGGCTTTACGTTCGAGCCCACCGTATTC
>CAUZJQ010000530.1:0-2649 GCA_963580095.1 Lentisphaeria bacterium
GGTTCGATGGTGACGTCGATGCAGCGGCGGCCGATGCGGAGCAGTCGGGCCGCCTTCTTTGCCTAGTGTTCGTCAAGGACAAGTGCGGGTATTGCCATCAACTGATTTCGGAGGTGATGCCGGATCCGGCAATGGTCGAGGAGCTCGAGTCGATGGTCAATCTCAAAATCGCCTTCGACTCCGAAGCGGGACAGGCGCTGGCCGCCGACCTCGAAGTGCCGGGGACGCCGACGATGCTGATTTTGTCTCCGGAAATGCGGGAGGTCGATCGGATCATTGGCGTCAACCAGCCGGCGAAGTTGGCTGAGATTATCCGCGACTACCGCAACGATCGAAATACATTCGGTGACCTCCGTCGGCGGTTGCAGGAGGATCCGGGGAATTCGGAGCTGATCTTTGAGCTTGCTCGGAAACACGCCGACCGGCAAAAGTTTAACGAAGCCTTCGCACTGTTCAACCAGATTCTCAGAGACGACCCTGACAACAGTCTCGGCTGGAACGACGATGCCATTTACCATCAGGGTGCGCATCTGCAGCTCAACATGGCGCGACCTCAGGATGCGCTCAAGATTCTGACACAAGGGCTCGAGCGCTATCCCAAGGAGGACAAGGCACCGGTCATCTTTTACCGTCTGGCTCTCTGCTACCGCGATCTCAACGATCCCGAATCTCTGGCTGCCGCCTACGTGAAATACGCGCCGCAACTACCGATTAATGCCATGCCGCATCGAGCTACAGCGCGTCTCATCACCCAATTGAGATCGACGTCCGCCGATTTGCTGCATGTTGCCTGGCAGGCGGCCGAGAAAGCGCTGGAGATCGAGTCGGGCAATCACAAGAACCACCGCGTTGCTGCCGGGGTTCTGCTGCTGATCGATGATTTTGATGGTGCGAAGTCGGCAATCAAAAAGGCCATCGAACTGGCGCCGACAGTAAGCGAGTATCAAGACATGCACACCTTCATCGTGAATGGCCAAAGGGGGAACTGATGCGTTTTGTCGTCGTTGCAGGCCATGTCTGCATAGATATCATTCCGGAGATCGAGCGCGGATTCGAGTTGGTGCCTGGACGGCTTGTCGAGATTGGCCCGGCTGTCAGCGCCACCGGCGGCGCGGTGTCGAATACCGGTGTGGCCCTGCACATTCTGGACATTCCCGCGGTGCTCATGGGCAAGGTCGGCGATGACAGTTTCGGCGGCAGCATCGTCGATATTTTCAACGGTTACGATGAAAGCCTCGGTGCGGGGATGAATGTCGTACCGGGAGAGGCGACGTCGTACACGGTCGTCGTCAGCATTCCCGGGCAGGACCGCACGTTCATGCACTGCCCGGGTGCCAACAATACGTTCACCGATGATGACCTCGCGTACGAGGAGATCGACGGCGCAGCGATCTTTCATTTCGGCTATCCGACACTGATGCAGAAGATGTACGAGAACGACGGTGCGAACCTGATTCGGATGATGCAGCGGGTCAAGGAACGCGGCGTTGCCACTTCGCTTGATATGACTGTGCCCGATCCGGATGGCCCCAGCGGTCAGGTTGACTGGTCCCGGGTCCTTGCTGGGCTCAAAGGGCATCTCGACATTTTCGTGCCCAGTGCCGACGAGATTCTGTACATGCTCGACCGCGAGAATTTTGGTCGCGGTGACGACCTGAGCGGCGATGAAGTCACGGTGCTCGGCGGGAAACTACTCGACCTCGACGTTGCGGTTGCCGGCGTCAAGCTGGGCGGTCGTGGATTGTACATCCGCACGGCAGGTACCGAGCGCCTTGAGAAGATCGCAGATGCCTGCACCGGGGATCTGGAGAACTGGGCCGATCGCGAGCTGTGGTTTCCCGTTTATGAAGTGGAAAATTTTGCCACTGCAGCAGGGGCTGGTGACACGACGATCGCCGGGTTGATTGCTAGCATGCTGCGTGGTTTTTCCGTCGAGGATGCGGGCGCGACCGCCAACATGGTCGGCGCCCTCAACGTCCAGGCTGTGGACGCTCTAAGTGGACTCAAGGATTGGGACACGACGTTGGCACTGCGGCAGACGACCGGGCGCGTCCCTCTCGAGGTGACGGGCAGCGGTTGGACCGAAGATGCAGCGACGGGTGTCTGGAGCGGACCGAACGATTCGTGATTTCTCGCTCGAGCGTTTCGCCTGCGGCACCTTCACGGGTCGGTATTGCCGCCTTATAACTCGATGATGCGCCGGTGCGTGTCCATGCTGTGCTGGCGGTCGATGGTCACTTCGATGATCATCGAGGCATCGCTGCTCAAGGCATCTTCATAGGCTTGACGAAAATTTTCTGTCGTATCGGTGTGCGCATACTTCAACTCGAACTGCGTCGCGGAGTGTTCGAAGCGCCGGCCATGGGGTGTCAGAAAGTACTTTTCGAACACATCCTCGCGTTCGGCAATCGGCAGGTGCCCGAAGATACCGCCGCCGTCGTTGTTGAGGATGACGATCGTCAGCCGGTGATGCCGTGCCAATGCCAGTGATGAGAGATCATGAAGGCATGAAACATCGCCGATCAACAAGGTGACGTGCCGGTGCAGGCCTTTGGCGAAGCCGCTGGCGGTCGCGATCAGTCCATCGATACCGCTGGCACCGCGATTTACGCCGACCGGCACCGCCGCGCCGTCGGTATCTGCGAATAG
>CAUZJQ010000531.1:0-2648 GCA_963580095.1 Lentisphaeria bacterium
CGTTCGGGTTCTGTCAGGTCTCGGAGACGGTGGCATGGCGCATTTTCAGCTCGCCCCTGGCGAGGTGTCGACGGCGGTGTTGCATCGCACCGTCGAAGAGATCTGGTTCGTCCTGGGCGGTCGCGGCAAAATGTGGCGAAAGCAGGGTGACCGCGAAGAAATCGTTGTTCTCGAGGCTGGCGTCTGCTTGACGATTCCGCTTGGCACGTGTTTCCAGTTTCGGTCATTCGGCGATGAACCGCTCTCTGCCGTTGCCGTAACCATGCCGCCATGGCCGGGGGACGACGAGGCTCAGACCGTCGACGGCACGTGGAATCCCACAGTGCCGTAATCACTGCAAGCTACGAAATTCTTTACGAAGTTACCCAAATGAAATGGTCTAACGTTCAGTTCACATGAAAAGATATTGCGGCTGCCATGGTGGAAGTGGCGATTCGTTTCGTTACGGCTTGATCATGCGGACGTTGTTGATCTCAACTTTGCCGGATGCCTCCATCGGATACACGATGAAGAACCAGTTGGCCATTTCATAAGGGATCGGGACGGTGGCCTTATATTCCCAATTGCTGTTCAATGTCTTGAAGGTGCCGGCGCGAAAGTCGAAGCTGACATTTTCATTATTTCCGGGACGAATGAAGGCCGGCGAGCTCTCCACGTAGGAATCTTCACCTTTGCCGATGAGCGCGATCGCCAGGCGCGCACCACTGCTTAGACTGCTCTTGACGTCGATCAGCAACACCCGGTCATTGGCAATTTGGAGATCGTCGACAAATGCCTCGATCACGGCTTTCTCATTGCCCTTGGTCGAACGTACCGGGTTCTGTCGGAAATCAACGATGATACCGTTATTGTTGCGATACACCGGTCTGGCAGACAGCAGACCTTCCCAGCCCTCCGGCACCTGCCAGCGCCGGTCCAACTGTAGCAGCGGGAACGGAATCTCTTGTTTGCTGACCCATTGATCAGCCTCTGCCGTTTCTGTGTTGCCGGTGATTGCTGCCTTCAGGTTGTCATCGAGTGTGCCGCCTTTGCTGTAGAAGAACATGACGATATTGATGCCCATTCGCACCGAGGACTCCTGCATTTCGGCAGGCGACAGATCGGTGAGTGACCCCATCAGTGGGTGGGTGTTCGGATCGATCTCGAGGCCGTCACCGTAATCGTTTCGGGTATAGATCACGGCGGGTCGGCCATCAACGATGAGTTGCTCCAGATAATCCTGTCGATACTTGTCGCCGGGCAGGACGTACTTGTAACCTTTGTACCCTTTTGTCAGGTCGTATGGCCCCTTGAACAGGTTGCTCTCCTTGGGTAATCGGGTCATTTCGATATCGTCAAAAACCCGTCCCATCTCACGACGGACAGCAATGTCGTATGCTTCCTCGCCCTCGTGGGTCGAGTCGTTGATCCACAGGTACCCGCCGCCTTTAAGATATTCTCGCATGCGCTTCACCTCGCCGGCGGTGAATTGAAAGTCGTTGTGCCCGGTCATGAAAAGGAACGGTGCCTCATGGACTTCGTCACTGTCGAGTTTGACGATATTGCTGCTAAACGGAGCGATGCTGCCGGTGCGGCGCTCGAGTTGATCGGCGAGGTTGACCATCGCTGTCTTGTCACAATCCCAGTCACCGGAATACTGCACAAGCGGTACGAGATTCCTGCCGCCGGTTCGTCGTTCTACCGGGCCACCGACAAAGACCTGCAGTGGTGGTATCAGCGCCGGCGGCGCGAAATCAAAATCGACCGGCGGCAGTGTTGAGACAATCGCGAATTCATGTAGATCGGAGGGGTCTGAAAAGGCCAGTTGTGCACCGATCAACGGGTTTCCGATTCGCGCTTGTGCGTCCAATTCATCGTCGCCGATCGAATTGGCTGTGCTCGTCCGTCGTCGCGCCGGAACCGCAACGGTGCTCAGCGGCAATTTCCCGGCGGCTGTTGCCGCGGTTGATGGACGTTGTGGTGCTTTGCTGGCAGCGGTGCCAAGGTCTTGCAGGGTGGCTGCCGGCCGTGCGGCGTCGGTTGCTGGCGGCGCCTTGCCGCTAACGTCGAGCCGGCGCGATGTGTCGGACGTGTCCTGTGCCACGGGCGCTGATACTTCGGCGGCTGGTGTAGCGGCGCTGGCAATAGCTCGCGCGGGTGTGCCGGCTGACTGTGCAATCGGTACGGCCTTGCGCGTTGGTGCCACCGTCGTTGCTGTCGCGAGGTCGATGGGGGCGGTCACACTTCCCGGGGCAATGGGCGTGATGACATTTTGCGGGGCGCCGGGTTCTACCGGCGTCGTTGTGGTCATCGCAGTCGGTGTAAACACTGCGGCGGTGGTCGCCAGTTCGGCGTCGTTTGCTTGGTGTGCGACCGGTTTGACGCGACGTGCAGCAGCGGCCGTGACTTCGACGAGCGCGACCTGATGACTCTTACGCTCGGCCGTCGTTAATTGCGTCAACAACTCTTCCGTTTCGATACCCTCACGAGCCACGCCGGTGGTAACATTCCGGATGGTTGGGCGAGTCTCGGATGCGATCTCTACAGGTGTTTCGGCCATTGTCATCTGGCGCGCGGTAGTGTTGGTATCCGGCAAGTGCACAGTGGCAGCGGTCTGCGAACTCTGCACGGCCTGTTTAATTGCTGCCGGTCCCGCGGTAGCCTGCTTT
>CAUZJQ010000532.1:0-2639 GCA_963580095.1 Lentisphaeria bacterium
AGACGAAGTGCAAGACGTCGAGTCCTATGACCACTTGAACTTCGAAGTGGTTGACCTGCTGGACCGAGCCCTGACGGAGATGCGCCTTGCCATCGAGGCCTACGCCCGGAGTGCCGGCGACCGGGCCGACCTCGGTGTTGTCGCGGGACTGAACGTTTACGGCCTGGAAATCCTTGCTGCCATCCGCAAACTCGAATTCACTAAGATGACCTGGTGGTCGGCCTACGGGAATGCCTGATTTTTAGCCTCCCGCCGCCCGCCTCGCCGGCGCTGGGAACGGCTAAGGGATTAGTCCCAGCACGGTACCCTCGCCCGGCTGCAGTTGCATGAAGAACAACGTGAAACCCGGCGACGAATCAACCTGTATATCGGTTCTGCCACCGGCAAATGAAACGATGTCAAATCCTGCTATTACCTCGTCAACCTGATTATTACATGCGACTTCGGGGACGCAGTGGGAAGGGCATCGATAACCGGGATTAAACCCATATTGAAATGGCATCGATCCGAGCGTACCATATTCTCGAGAATGGCTGGCAGATATCGGCAGAATTGAAATCGTCGACGCAACGACGGAGACAAATGCAGAACTTTCTCAATGAGAATTGGTGCATGCCGTTTGATTCACCGAATTGTCCCACACAGTCCCGGCGTACTATCGCGACATACTGTTTCAGATGGTCTATTAGACGAGGAGCAAGGGCAACGTGGCCAAGGCGTTACCCGAGCCCCTGGAACCGGCGGACGACGGGTTGTATTGTGCCTTCTCCCAGGTGCTCGACTATACGCACGGCCATGGAAAGGTTGTCTACGACTACTTAGCCGAAGGATAGAAAATCGTGAACATCTGCATGGTCGGTTACGGCGCCATCGCCGAAAAACACATGGAGGCGCTGGCGAAGATTGACGGCGTCAACCCACATGTGCTTGTCGGTCGGCGCCAGGAGCCTACTGAGGAATTCGCTGGACAGTGGGGGTTCCGGCACCACACGCTGGATCTCGACGCCGCATTGGCTGACGACCGAGTCGATGCGGTGGTAATAGCTTCCCCGAATGAGGTCCACGCAGTACAGGCCGAGAAATCGTTGAAAGCCGGCAAGCATCTGCTGTTGGAGATCCCGATTGCCCTGAATCTCGCGGATTCGCGGCGCATCACCGCGTTGTCCCGCGAGGTGGACCGTCGCCTGATGGTCTGTCACACCTGGCGTTACATGCCGGCAATACGTGAAATCCGTCGTCGCGTGAGAGAGGGCGAGCTGCATCTTCACCACATGATCTCATTCTTCGGCATCCTGCGAAGGTCCAACACATCATGGACGGGCAAGGTCCGGTCCTGGACCGACAACATTCTCTGGCATCATGCGGCGCACGCGGTCGATCTGATGATCTGGGTATGTGGCGGGCAGCCGGCCAGGGACATCCACTGTCGCTTTGGTCCACCACATCCTGACCAAGGCACCATGGACATGCATTTGACCATGAGGCTGAATGACACGCTGGCCTCGATATCACAGTCGTACAACATCAGCACTTTCCGGTTGCGCTGTCTGTTCATCGGCGAAGAAGCGTCACTCGAATATGATATGGGGACCCTGTACAACACTGATGGCGACGTGGTGGTTCCGCATCGCGGCATCGTGGATCTAACCGATCAGAATGAGGAATTTGTCGCCGCCGTCCGGGAAGAGCGTGATACCGGCATCACCGGTGAAGATGTTCTTCCGACAATGGAAGTGCTGCACGCGGCACAGGAATCAGCCGACGCGGCGCTCAAGAATATTTAGGCCAGCGGAGATATGTGGAGGGGATGCGGCAAAAAAAAAGCTCCGCCAATTGTCTTTCCTGGGAACGAAGCGGCCATTGCCTGCGACCTCGGGTAGGGTACTGCCAACGAGCTGGGAGCGCGGTTAAGGATGATACCATTGGAATGGTTCAGCGAAGAATGAAAATGACTTTCTCGGGATCAGCCTTGATTTCTCGTGGGCCGACATTGCCATATGAAAGTCTTGGTGCTATATGAATGTTACAACAAGGGGGAACCATTAAATGCGCGATACCGAATGGGCTGACCAGACGAGCGATTGTATCCCGGGAACACCGCTGGATGTTGAACGATTTTTCAAGCTTGATATCCTTGAGCCGGCAAAGCCCGGACACGTGGAGCCGCTCATCCTGGAAGGGGATAAAGACGGCGAGCTGTGGTTTGTCTACAGCGATCTCTACACCGACCGCTCCATACATTTCAGGGCTTCCAACGATGCCGGTCGCACCTGGCACGAAGAATGGCGGGCACAGGACGCCGACGGCAACGACGTACTCGGGTTTCACATCAGCGTGTTGCATTTGAAGTCCGGTGGCCTGGGGATGGTCTATACCGATATCGCCACGGAATACGGGCACCCGGGACGCGAGGAGGGTAGCATGGTGTTTTTTCGGGTCAGCGATGACAGCGGACGAACCTGGTCTGACCCGGTGCTTGTTGACACGGTACACTCATGCTGCTGCACAGGACATGCCATGGTGCTGTCTTCTGGCCGACTGCTGGCGCCTGTTTTCCGGTGGATCAGTCCACAGACCGGCGGCGAGGCGGAAAACTGGAATACGGAGGATGGCGTTCCCTCCCCGACGTTTTCCTACAG
>CAUZJQ010000533.1:0-2624 GCA_963580095.1 Lentisphaeria bacterium
CTGCCGCCAGCCAGGCCGCGAAAGTTAGTGATTTCCGCTCAGCCATTGTTTGCCTCTTTAACCACCAGCTCGGTGTGCTCAACCGCTACAACCTCATCCGCCTCGACAAAAGCGGCAGTAACCACAAATATCTCCGGCAGCTCCGCGACGGCTCCGTGCGGTCGGCCTTTCAGAAATCGACGCTGGTTTTCGAGGCCGTGTTTTTCGGTAGGCACAATGCCGACCGTGACCTCTACGCCAAGTTCGAAGCCAACCACAAGAATCTCGAACAGGCGCTGCCGAAACTAACCACCGTTTCCGGCGGCACCGGTGCAGCGACAGCGCTGCTGCTGGCGCTGCTGCTCATTGCCGGCTGCAGCCGGCACACGATCGAGTACGGTCACAGCTACGGTAAGAGCATCAATGGCAGCTCGGTGTTTTTTGATTATCTCGAGGCACGCGGCCATGTTGTCCGGAGAATGTTCGACTTCCAGGAAAACGATCTGCAGCGAGCCAACGTGCTCGTGCTGTTCAACCGCCACAAGGACGGGCTGCCTGCCGAGTCGATTGCTCAACTGAACGACTGGCTTCTCGACGAGCCGGGACGAGTCGTCATTTACGTCGCACGCGATTACGAAGTGCATATCGACCATCCAGGTGCCGATCCGAAAAACACCCGCACCGGCAGTTTCTTTGACGACGAAGAGATCCCGACCTACGACGTTTTCACCGACTGGGACACGGTGTCGACCACAGCGCATTACGGCGTCCGTCAAGGCGACCCGCTGGCGGACGGCGTGTCGACGCAGGCAGAATTATTCCTTGACAATCACCCGCTCTCCGTCGACGACGGAGAGAACATGCTGGTGGCCCACGAAGCGTTCGTCGTACGGCAGCCGGTCGGCAAGAGCGAGATCTATCTGGTCGCAAACGGGAGTTGTCTGCTGAACTATCAGTTGGCCGACTCGCACGACAATCGGCAAATCGCCGCCAACCTGGTAAATCGCCTTGCCGAAAACCGGGTAGTGTACTTTATTGAAGGCCATCAGCAGCCCGGCATCAGCAGCGATTCGAGCGACGCCTGGTTCCAGAATCCGTTTTCGTTTCTGTTCGTCGAGCCGATTAACTGGCTGGCAATTCACTGGCTGCTGGTCGGGTTCGTGTTCATGTTATACCGGTTGCCGATCTTCGGCCGGCCACACGATCCGGCAGAGAGCAGTCACCGCGAATTCGCCGCTCACATCGAAGCCTACGGCAACCTCATGCAGCATACGGGAAACACCAACTATGCCGGGCAGATGATCCGCAATTATCTCGAAACCGTACGCAGGAAATCCTGAGTACATTAAAAGGAAAAAAATGAGTATCCCCGACAAATCATCCCCGCTTTTCAATGAGACACCCGAGATGCCAGCCGACACGGATCACGACAAATCGTCCGCCGCCGCCCCAGGCGACACGGAAAACGACACGGCCTCCGGCCTTCAGCAACTGAGCCGGACAATCGACGAGCTGCGGACGCAATTGCACCGGGTCTTCATCGGCCAGGACTCTCTCATAGACGGGCTCCTCATCGCCTTGTTCTGTGGTGGCCACGTACTCATCGAAGGCGTGCCCGGTCTCGGCAAAACGCTCATCGCCAAAGCCCTGAGCCGTCTCGTCGACTGCAAGTTCAACCGCATCCAGTTCACACCCGACCTGATGCCCTCAGACATCACCGGCAGCCATGTCTTCAATATGAAAACCCGGGAATTCCAGTTCTATCCCGGGCCGGTGTTCACAAATATTCTGCTGGCCGACGAAATCAATCGCGCCCCCGCCAAAACACACTCGGCCCTGCTCGAGATCATGGAGGAATCGCACGTCACGCTGGACGGCAAACACTACGAAATCGAACCGCCGTTCTTCACCATCGCAACTCAAAACCCGATCGAATCCGAGGGTACCTACGCACTCCCGGAAGCCCAACTCGACAGGTTCATGTTCAAACTCGTCATCGACTATCCCCCGGAAGCCGACGAATGTGAAATACTCCGCAACGCCATCAGCGACAACAACGCACCGGACGACGTTCTGCCGGATCTCACCCCACTGCTCGACAGCGAGACTACCTGCAACGTCCGCCGATGCCTGCAGGATATCATCGTCGATCCCAAAATCATCGAATTCGCCAACGCCATCGTGCGCCGCACCCGCTCGTGGAAAGAAGTTTACCACGGCGCCTCGCCGCGCGCCGGCATCACTCTGCTGCGCGGCGCCCGAGTCCCGGCGCTGATGGCCGGCCGCGACTTCGTCACGCCCGATGACCTTCTCGACCTTTGTCTTTCGACCCTGCGTCATCGCGTCATCCTGACCCCGGAAGCGGAAGTGGAAGGCCGCACGGTCGACGGCATCCTCGAAGACATCATCCAATCCGTCGAGGTCCCTCGGTTCTAGTGACACCAAGCCACCGCACTGTCCAGTTCATCATGATCCCTGCCGTACTGTCGACGGCGGTGCTGTTCTCGCCTGCCGCCCGGATGCCGGTGCTGGCCGCCGATGCCGTGCTGCTCGTCCTCCTGCTGGCCGATCTCTGGACCGTACCGAAACACCGCCATTTCTCGGTCGTTCGCGAACTGCCGGTGACCTTCTCGGTCGGCCATTTT
>CAUZJQ010000534.1:0-2603 GCA_963580095.1 Lentisphaeria bacterium
AATACGAGGTGGCCGCCAAGTTGCGCGACGAACTCCAGCGCATGCAGTTCGGCACCGAGTGACCCGCCAGTTGAGATATGCTTGTGCCCGCCGAGTTCAATCGACGAGCCGTTAGGCGTTCTGTTCTGTAATTTGGTGTCAATTGCCTGGGGTGCCCTGGTACGGATTGTTGCTCATGCCAGTGGGTGGCGGTTGTCGATCGCCATGGCCATGGTTGCAGAGTCCGCAAATGTCAGGTCGGAACCAACCGGAACGCCTAGGGAGATGCGGCTGATTTTTATGTCGAACTGGCGGCGCGTTTCGTCGCCCAGATAGGTCGCGGTCGCTTCCCCTTCGACATCCGGGCTGGTGGCGATGATCAACTCCGTGACACTGTGTTCGCTGATGCGTTCGAACAGCGTTTTGACATTGAGATCGTGGAACTCAACGCCGTCGAGCGGCGACACACGGCCGCCAAGCACGTGGTAAAGCCCCGCGAAGCGTCGGCATTTCTCGACCACGGGAATCTGGCGGGCGCTCTCCAACACACAGATGACCTTGTGATCCCTTGCCGGGTTGCGGCAGATACGGCACTCGGCGCCTTCCGCCAGATTGCCGCAGATCGTGCATCGGGTGACCCGCGACTTCAGCGTTTGCAACTGGTCGCTGAGTTCGTGCAGATGCGTTTCATCCCAGTCGAGCAGCGCCATCGCCAGGCGTTCGGCTGTGCGTTGGCCGATGCCTGGCAGCGCCTTCAGCGAGTGCGCCAGGTCCTGCAGTGCTTTTGGATAGTCTTCCATCATTCGAATATAGCGGCGGCGAACATTTCGGCGTCGAACGGTTGAAGATCGCCGAGCTGTTCACCGAGGCCGATAAAGCGGATTGGCAGTTGCAACTCGGCATTGATCGCTACGACGGCGCCGCCCTTGCTGGTACCGTCAAGCTTGGTGACGCAGAGCCCGCTGAGGGCGACGACACGCGTGAATTCCCGAGCCTGTGTCACCGCGTTCGTTCCGGTGGAACCATCGACAACCAGCCACACTTCGTGCGGGGCGCCCGGACAGGCTTTGCCGATCGAACGGAAAATCTTGTTGAGCTCATCCATCAGTCCCTTGCGCGTGTGCTGGCGCCCGGCCGTGTCGATCAGCAGAATGTCGGCCTGGCGCGCCACCGCGGCGGTGGCGGCGTCGTAGGCTACCGCTGCGGGGTCCGCGCCATGAGTTGATGCAATGACGTCGCTACCGACACGTTCTCCCCAGATCTTGATCTGATCGACTGCCGCGGCACGGAAAGTGTCGCAGGCCGCCAGTATCACTGACTTGCCTTCCGCCTTCCAGGCATATGCCATCTTGCCCGCCGATGTCGTCTTGCCGCTGCCATTGACGCCGACCAGCAGGATCACTGTCGGGCCGTCGTCGCGCCAGATGATTGGCGCCGGGTGTGTCAGTGTTTCACCGATGTCATGCCGGGCCACCAGGATGATGTCTTCGGTCGTCTTGATCAGTCCGCGTTCGTAGCGATCCCGGATGCTCGCCACCAGCTTTGTCGAGACGTTCACGCCGAGGTCGGCCCCGATCAGGGCGGCTTCGAGCCGTTCGTATGTTTCGGCGTTCCACTCGTTGGTACCCGTGACGATCGTCTGGATATTGTGGGCCAGCATCGTCTTGGTTCGCTGCAGGCCGCTTTTGAATTTATCGAAAATTGACATGGATGCAGCCGGTTCTCTTCTGGCTAAACTGTTTCGCGGCTTTTGTGTATGCGATCGAGAATGCCGTTGACGAAGGCGCTGGATTCCGGGTCGCCAAATGCCTTGGCCAGTTCGATCGCTTCGTTGATGCTGACTGCCGGCGGAATATCCTCGCAGAAATACATTTCGTAAACCGCGAGGCGCATGATATTGCGGTCGATTGCCAGAATGCGGTCGAAGTTCCAGTGCTGGGCGTAGCCGGCGATCAGGCCGTTGATGAATTCGTACTCCTGCCGGACGCCGCGAACGAGTGCCTCGGCCCACGTTGTCGTACGAGTCCACTCCTTATCCCGCAGTTTAGTACCGGAGTCACGCAGTTGTTGCCAGAATGCTGCGAAAACCGCATCATCCGGCTCGTCGCTGCCGAGATCAAGTTGGTAAAGCAGTTGCATTGCCCACTCGCGGGACATGCGGCGCAGAGGTAGCGACATGCGTGGTCATCCGTCGTAGAGAGAGAGTGTTAAAGAGCCGCGTACGTTAGTTTCGTTTGGCAGAAACTCAACCACCTCAAAAAACGTCCGTCTTTGAGTCTGTCCGCATTCCTGTTCCGTGAAGAAAACGTAATGGCGGGCGTGGAACGGCTGCTTTTACTGCTGAAGCCGTGCCAGCGTAAAGCCTACCTGGCGCTCCACGAACGTCGGCACATCCTCGACATCACCGAAATGCTCGAGCACCGGAACGAATCGCGACGCCTGGTCGGAAAGCTTGCCGATCATGTACATGGCTGCCCAGCACTGTTCCCAGAAATCTCCGGTGCGCTCGGGCACCGACTCCGGGTCGTCGCTGAGCATGACCGTGCGCGCCAGCCAGTCCTCGGCAACCTGCTGGTCGCTGCCCAGATCCAGTAACGCGACGGCACCGGCCAGGTAAACAAGCA
>CAUZJQ010000535.1:0-2600 GCA_963580095.1 Lentisphaeria bacterium
ACCGGCGCGGTGGCCGAATTCAGGACGCTGTGTGCCGACGTGCTGAAAGACACGGAATGAGCAGCCGAACAGCTGCGTCGAGCGGACGCAGACAAGCCGCGCCGCTTACGCAGGACGTTAGGCGCCAGATCAAAATGGCCGTGAAATGCAAATGCGTCGGTTTAGGAATAGGTGCCATCGCCGTGGCGCTCCTGTTGTTCAAGTTGATTGCACCGCGCGAGAGTGGCGATGTATCCAAGGTTCGAATCGGCTTTGCGGGATACCGGGTGGTTGGGCATTTTGATTTCTGGCACTGGCTTAGCATAGGCGGAGCGTGGCGGAAAAACAACGGTGTGGCGGTGTTTCCTGTGCGGATCTGGCCCGCTGTCGGGACCCGATCCGGCCAGAAAGCCCGACCACACCGAAGACCCCGTCATTCGACGGGACAAGCACCGTGAAACGCCCCGGCACCCCGGATAACGTCGCGGTACGGGTATTACGTCTGGCTTCGATATTTATTTCGTATTGTCCTGTAACCTTCTATTAGTAAGCTTTTTACGCGCTGGTGGAGTCTTCTGACCGCACTCCCTGTTGATAACCTGCGGATAACTCCTGCTACGCTTGCCATCTGCCCAGCGTAGCTTATGATAACCACCCGAGACCCAGCCATATCCCACTGCCCAGAACCCACCTATGAACGAAGTGCGAATCGGTATCACCGGAATAAGCGGCCATCAAATCCACGGACTACTCCCGGACCTCAGTCGGGCGCGCATTACAGATCTTGTCAATGTCCCGCCGGCGGATTTCGAGACCCTCGCAGAAATGCATCCCTACCTCAGGGACGCCGTCCAGCATCCCACGCTCGAAGAGTTGCTCGCGCTAGGTGTATCAGAATTAACAGCAAAGGGAAACGACAAATGGGTGAGCGTCTAAAAGACAAGGTCGCATTCGTGACCGGTATCGGCTCGGTCGGCCCCGGCTGGGGCAACGGCAAGGCGGCAGCGGTACTATTCGCACGTGAAGGGGCAAAAGTCTTCGGAGTCGACATCAATCTGGCCGCGGCCGAAGAAACGAAGGAGATCATCGACGCGGAAGGCGGTGACTGTTCGGCAATGAAAACCGATGTATCCAACGCCGACGAGGTAAAAGCTGCAGTGGATTGCTGCATCGAAACCTATGGCCGCATCGACGTGCTGCACAACAATGTCGGCATCCTGGAAGTCGGTGGCTGTGTCGAAGCCTCTGAAGAGAGCTGGGACCGGGTCAACGCGGTCAACCTCAAGAGCATGTTTCTCACCTGCAAGTATGTGCTGCCGCATATGGAGCAGCAAGGCAGCGGCGCCGTTGTCAACATCTCATCGATCTCCGCCACGCATGGTCTGGGAACGACCTACGTTTCCTACAGCGCAACAAATGCCGCGATCCTTCAGCTTACCCAGAGTGTCGCCCTGCAGTACGCGAAGAAGAACATCCGTGCCAATTCAATACTGCCGGGGTTCTTGAACACGCCGATGGTCGTGGAATCACTCACCGCCGCCTACGGCGGTGACACGCAAAAGATGATCGAGCAACGCGACGCGCTCTGCCCAATGGGTAAGATGGGGGACGCCTGGGATGTCGCTACCGCCGCTTTATTCCTGGCTTCCGACGAGGCAAAATATATTACCGGGGCACAACTTGTCGTCGACGGCGGCCTGACCTGTAAATGCGTATGAAACCGGTCACCTATAAATATCAGGCCGCATGACGCAGGGGTTGTGCCCGCCATCATTCTTCGCTTTCGATGCCAATTCAGCCGCCCCCGACGTCAAAAGCATGCAGATAATCGCCGTGACGAATATACAAGACACCGTTGGACACGACCGGATGCGCCCAGTGCTGATCCCCGCCGTTAACGATCCTGAACTGGCTGACGATTTGCACGGGGCCCGTTGCGTCTGCTGTCCCAAGCCACACCACGCCACCTTCGTCGTAGCAGTAAAACATCCCGTCGGCCCAGGTTATGGCGCCCTTGTTTGTACGTCCCGGTGGGAATTCAGCATAGACAGTCTTGCCAGACCCGAACTCTACGCAAACAAATTGGCCGCGGGAATTATTAAGCCAGTTGAACCCGTAAAAGTGGCCGTCTCGAAAAATCACGCTGCCAAAATCGTTGTCGAGATTTTTGTTGCGCCAAACCTCCGTCACTGCCGCACCGTCTTCCGATAGCTTCAACAGCACGCTGCCGGTATCCCAGCCGCTCGACGTAAAAACGTGCCCATCGTGATACAAGGGTGTCTGCGCGTTGATCCCATGCACATTGACCTGCTCATGATTCCATAGGAGTTTACCGTCGGCTGCGTCGACACCGAAAATCCCCTTCCCGGTACTGCCGATCACGAGATGCCGGTCACCATGGGGCATGGCAATAGGCGAAACGTATCCGGCAGCCACATCCAGTGGCCCCGACTTCCAAATTTCGGCTCCGGTGCTTTTGTCCAAAGCCACCATGGTGACGGTGTTCCCGCCCGGCGTGCAGATGACCTTGTCGCCATCAATCAGCAAAGACTCGGCATATCCCCAGTCCCCGAATTGGCCATTGTATTTATCTTTGACGTCAACAGCCCAGATTTCGGTAC
>CAUZJQ010000536.1:0-2597 GCA_963580095.1 Lentisphaeria bacterium
CAAGTTCGGCAGAGGCTACACGTGCGGACTCCGAAAATACCGCGGCGCCAACGAAGATAGCGGCGTCGGCCGCATAGAAATTCGGCGCGTGCCCGGGGATGAATTCTCCGCCAGTCTCGCGCGCGCCTACACGCATGAAACAACCATCCATGCGCTCGAGGTAACAGCCGAAATCTTCGCTCGCCATGTTGGCACAACCCAGGGGCACGATACCCGCCTCGCCAAGCACCGAGGTCGCCGCGGCGTGTGCCCATTTGGCACCCCGGTCACTGTTGATTACCGGCGGTGCGCCCGGCTTCAGCCGAAACTCCGCGGTCAGTCCATGAGCTGCCGCAGTGCCCCGGGTCAGGCGCTCGAGCTCAAAATGAATCTGCTCGCGCACAGCCGTGATCTGCGTCCGGATGGTACCGCTGATGACCGCACGCTCGGGAATGATATTGGGCGCGGTGCCGGCACTGATCGTGCCGATACTGATGACCGCGGGCCAGGCCGGATTGATGCGGCGCGAGACTATTGTCTGCAGCGACAGCACCAGCGAGGCCATAACGACAATCGGGTCGTCCCCCTCGTGCGGACGGCCACCGTGCGCTGCGCGTCCGATCAGTTCGATCTCAAACAGATCGGACGCAGCGGCCAGCGGCCCGGGCTGCACCACCGCTTCGCCAACCGCAAAGCGCCGGTCGACATGGCCGCCGAACATCGCCCGAACCCCATCGAGCACACCGCTTGCAAGTATCGCCCGCGCTCCGGTGCCGATTTCCTCCGCCGGCTGGAACACAACGAGGACATCGCCGGGCGCCGGCGCTGCAACGAGCAGGCCTGCCGCAGCAACCGCCCAGGACGCATGCACGTCATGGCCGCATGCATGCATGACGCCGGGGGTCTCGGAGGCCCAGTCGAAACCGGTTTCTTCGTGGATCGGCAAAGCGTCGATATCGCCGCGGATGGCCACGGGCGGAATGTCGCTGCGTCGCGACGCATCACTGCCGGGAATACGTGCGACGATGCCGGTACCCGCAACGCGGCTTACATCGGAGATGCCGAACGCGGCTAGTTGCGCCTCGATCTGTGTCGCGGTGCGTTCCTCGTGCAGTGAAAGCTCGGGGTGCCGGTGCAGATCGCGACGCAACGCCAGCAAGGCATCGATCGTGGGTGCAGGATAGAGGGCCGCGACGGAATCGGGAACGTCGCCCAGGTTGATATCACTTGAGTGTTTCACTATGCACCGTCAGGTTGTCGACACGGTCGCGATCCACTGTCACGCCCATGCCTGGCTTGTCCACAGGGACGTCGACCATGCCATTCTCGTCCATGGTCCACTCGGGCAAGACAATGTCCTGCTCCCAGTAACGGCAGCTCGGCGATACGTCGCCAGGTAGTGAGAAATTCGGCAGCGACGCGAGCGCCACATTGTGGGCCCGCCCGACGCCACTTTCGAGCATACCGCCGCACCACACGGGAATGTCGTTGGCCTGACACAAGTCATGGATGGCGATCGACGGCCCGAAACCGGCTACCCGTCCAGGCTTGACATTGACGATCTTGCCGCTATTCCAGGCAAGCATGTCCTGAACACGGTCAACGCCGGTAATCGATTCGTCAAGGCAGATCGGGGTTCGCATGACTGCCTGCAGGTCGGCATGGCGACGGACATCGTCCCAGGCCAGCGGCTGCTCAAGCATCATCAGATTGAAGTCGTCAAACTGTTTGAGGTGTTCCGTATCGTCAAGCGTGTAGGCGTTGTTGGCGTCTACCATGATGGGCACTTTCGGCCCGAGTGCATCGTAGACGGCGCGGATATAGTCGATATCGGCACCGGGTTTGATTTTTATCTTGATCTTGCGGTAGCCGGCGGCATGGCTGGCGGCGGCTTTTTCGACGAGCACCTCCGGCGACTCCTGCAGCCCCAGGGAAATGCCGGTACCGATGCGCTCGCGCGTACCACCGAGAAGTTTTGACAATGCGATGCCCTGCTTGCCGGCGGTTAGCTCCCAGATGCCCATCTCAACAGCGCCGCGCGGCATCAGGTTGCCGCGCACGCCGTCAGCCAGCATCGGGGCGACGGTGCGGGGGTCATCGATGTCCCGGCCGATAATACGCGGCGCCAGGTAGTCACGGATGACCAGCCAGGAGGTGTCTATGGTATCCGGATAGTAATAAGGTTGTTCGCCGGCAACCGATTCGCTCCAGCCAACGGCACCGTCGGCATCAATGAATTCCAGCAGTAGCACGCGGCGGTCCTGAACGCCACCCGACGAGATCTGGAAACGCTCCCGTAGCGGCAGCGAAATTTCGCGTAAGATGATCTTCTCAATGTGAACCATGCACAGCCCTCCTATACCGCTACTGTGCCCCTCCCGGCGGACGTTGCAAGGATCACGGTTTTCGCAGGGCCAATATTCCCAACTTTTTCATGTAACGCGCCTTGACGCAACAAGACTCCATGCTAACTTCAATCCTTTCGCCTCATTTCGGCGGATTTTTCGTAAAATCCTGCCAAGATCAAATAGACAAGTCGATGGCCGATGCTTAGCTCACGAGCTTTTCTTTTGATTGCGGTCGTTTTGTGTCTCGACACAACGGCGGGTAATGGGGAC
>CAUZJQ010000537.1:0-2591 GCA_963580095.1 Lentisphaeria bacterium
AAGAATGGCACCCGTGGTGGTGGCACTGGCGGCATTGGTAGAATGTGAGTTCGGCATCAGGCCGAAGACTGAATAAAAAAAAGCCCGGGTTGCGAAGTGCACCCGGGCTTTTTGTTTATTCGTTTGCTTCAGGATTATTGAAAATCACCCCAAAAAAGATATAGTACTAAGATGCCTCGGCTAAGCTGTAACAGGTTCGTTGTGTTTCGGTTATGTGACGCTTAGTGTCACAAACTTATTTTCTCTCTCCGGCACTTCGGCGACTCGAGAAATGCTTCAAAGATGACTGTACCCAGGAAACGCCTTGTTTCTGTGATTGTTTTTGTTGCCGTTGCTGCCGGCGCTGCACACTATTTATCCCGTCGCCCGTCGGTCCCGGTACCTGCACCGGACGACATTCCGGAAGGGGCCCTCGTTGTGCCGGCGCTACAAGCGCCGGCACCGGATCCGGGCGATACGGTTGTGGCGACTGTTGGTGAGCGTGATGTCACCTTGCTGGAAGTTGCCAACCTGCTCGGCACCAACGTTCTTTCTCTTGGCACCCGCCAATGGTATACTCGGCGCCAGATACTGCGTGGTGTTGAACGGCTGGCGATCGTTCTCGAGGCTAAGGAGAATGACCTGCACGCGACGAAGCACTTCCGGGCACAGATGGAGCGTGATCTTCGGGCAAGACTGCGGGTTGCTGATTCTCAACTTGCCATTCAACTCGGTCAGGCCGATTCCAAATTCGCAGTACCTACAGTCACTGTGACTCTGGTTGAAGTCGAGACATATATCAAATCCAACCCTATGGATTTCGAAGGCATGACGGACCTCGAGATGACCCGGGCTGCGAGGAGGATTGTTACGCTAAAGAAACAGCAACGAACCGAAGCTCAATGGAAGGCCCTGACACTGGCACGGCTGAAGACGACGGTCAAAGTCAATCGCCAGAAAGTGGGGTATGTGCTCATGGATTGCGCAATCCGTGTGCGATGGGCCAGCGACACGAATTACCGCGGAAGTCTCGAGGCCAGTATGGAAGAACTCAAGGCGATGATCGGTTACTCGGACGAGCCGCCTGAGATTTTGATCAACGGCCGATCTATTCCGCCGATATTGCTCGGGTCTGGGAAAGATCTGGAGCCCGGGGTATTTGCAGAGGTTGTCTGGAACAATATACTGGCGCATGAGGCGAGGGCGCGGAGGCTGGAGTCGAGCACACGCGGCTCGTCTCTGGATGAGGAAATGTTCGTCGAATCCCTGATCCTCGAACGTCAGCAACTGGCGTTCAGCGAAATCGATGCTAACGCATTCGAACCTACCGAAGACGAAATTGACCAGTTCATCAGTGAACGCAACCACAATCCGGACCGCGAGGTCAACGCACATCTTCGCCGTCTGGCTCGTGACGTTCTAAGGGAGAGTCGCGCCGACGAGGTTCGTCAACGCTACGCGGCGACGCTGATGGAAAAACACAGCATCGAGATAACTATCCGCTAAGTGTACCGCCTTCACTGTGCGATCGCTGAGTGCTGCCAGTGTCTCTACAGCACGGACATCGGGTCGACGTCGATACTGATAAGGATATCCTTGGGCTTCTTGAATTTTCCCAGGACCTGCTTGATATAGCGTGATAGAGAAACGATGCGGTCGGTCGTGAACAGGATCTGATAGTGAAAAGATCCCCGCTTCTTCAAAATGGCGCATGGTATAGGTGGCGTCATCCGGACCGAGTCAGGCAGGTGCGCCGTCAGGAACTGAAAAAAATCGTCTGCCGTACTGGCGACCGCCTGTTCCCGTTCACCGCGAAACTGTGCCAGCAGAAGGTGGGCACACGGCGGGAAGTTCAGCAGTCGGCGGGCGTCGATTTCGTTTTCGTAGAATTCGTCATAATCCTGTTTAGCTGCTGAAAGCAGGGCTGGATGAAACGGTGTATAGGTCTGGACGATGACATGACCTGGCAGTTCGCCTCGACCGGCACGTCCCGCCACCTGAACAAGCAGTTGAAAGGTTCGTTCGCCGGCACGGAAATCGGGCAAATTGAGCGTTAGGTCGGCGAACACAATTCCCACCAGCGTAACGTTCGGGAAATGCAGCCCTTTGGCGATCATCTGTGTTCCCACGAGGATATCGTAATCACCGGCACGGAAAGCGCTGAGTGCCTCACGGTAAGAGTTCTTGCGGGTCATGGTGTCGGAGTCCATGCGCAGAACGCGGGCGTGTGGCAGGATGCCCTTGACGGCACCTGCCAGCTTTTCGGTGCCGAGCCCGCTGTACTTAATGTCGCTGTCGTTGCATTCCGGGCAGGTTTGCGGTGCGGTCCGCGTTTCACCACACATGTGGCAGACCAGCCGATCGACCTGGCGGTGGTAGGTGAACTTGACCGTGCAGTCATCGCAGCCTGCGGTGAATCCGCATTTCAGGCACTGCATGTGGGTGGCGTAGCCGCGGCGGTTTAGAAACAGCATGACCTGTTCGCCTTTCTCGAGTACGTCCTGCAAGGCATTAATCAGGCGCCGTGAGAAGATTTGCGGTCGTCCCTCCTTCATCGCGACCTCTGCCATATCGACGATTTCCATCGTTGGCATCAGGGCATCGTCAGCTCG
>CAUZJQ010000538.1:0-2579 GCA_963580095.1 Lentisphaeria bacterium
ATTACAAACACGGGTAGCCAAGCGTGACGACACTTTGGTATGGACTTTTTGTCGCGTCAGCACTGATCATAATTATCGGCATGGTCGGGTACCACGCTGGCGCCATTTGGGGACGTCCACTCGCAGGTCTGGGTACGATTGCGGCCATTGCCATAGCGATTTTCCGACTGGCCGGACCGATGCTAGCTTCGCCAGAACGAAAGGTGCAAGCAGCTTACGAATACGCAGCGATGCGGTGCGTCGGTGAATACCTGACCGAATTGGACTATGGAGGGCCGACCGGCATTTTATTCATCGAGGAGCCGACAACGCCGGTGAATGAATCGGTGCTGCGGGAGCGGCAGACGCGGCTCGTTTCGGGTGCTAAGGGCGCCTTTGCCGTCGACCTCGTGCGTTCGCCAGACATACCGCTTGATCGGGTGGGCAGTATCAACCCCCAGCACATGTCCAAATACTGGACTGCCAAGGAGTTCGACGGTTTCGTCAAGGCAGGCGCGGCACAATGTGGAATCATCATTTCTATGGTCGGCCTGCCGGCCGAACCGAACAAAATACGGTTCTGGCGACAAAGCAAACGGCCCAAGGTCATTGTCTTCAACCAGCGACTCAATGGGCTGCAGAAGTCGATCGAACAAGGCAAGATTACGGCCGCAGTCATCACGCACCCCGAAAAACCTATCGACAACAAAGCCTCGCCCCCCCAGAATTACAGGGAAGCGTTCGACAGCCGTTACCTTCTCGTCGACAAGAAAAACGTCAAAGAAATTGCAAAAAAGTATCCTTGGATCTTCAAGGTCAAGCGTCAGCGCGAATAGAAACAGGCGAGGCTATACCGCCGCATCCGATGTGATGCCGAAAAACTTCAGAGCGTTGGTCGTCGTCACTGCTGCCAATTCCGTCGCCGGCATCTCGAGAACGTCCGCAGCATAGGCGACGATATGCGCCACGTTGGCCGGTTCGTTGACTCGACCACGAAGCGGCACCGGAGACAGGTACGGCGAATCCGTCTCGAACATCAGCCGGTCCAGCGGCACGCTTTGGAACGCTGCACGCACGTCGTCACTGCGCGGAAAGGTCAGTATTCCGGTGAATGACAAATGCCCCCCGAGAGCCAGAAACCGTTGGGCCCATTCGACCGTACCGGTGTAGCAGTGGACCACGAACGGGCCGCCATCGAGACATTCCGCCAGCAACGCGTGGCAGTCGTCATAGGCATCGCGGCAATGGACCACCGCCGGCAGACCAGTTTCCCGCGCCAGCTCCAGGAATTGCCGAAACACCGCCTTCTGCGTGTCGCACGGGGCGTTATCGTAGTAATAGTCGAGCCCGATCTCACCGATCGCACGGACGCGAGGATGCCCGGCCAGTCCACGGTAGTACCCGATGTCGCCGTCGAACTTCCCGGCATCGTGCGGATGCACGCCAACCGCCGCGAAAACTGCTGGTACCGCCGCGATCTGTCCCAACACGGTTTCCGCCTCGCCGACCGCCGCGCCGGCAACCAGCAGGCGGGTGACGCCGGCGGCAAGCGCACGCGCCGCAATGGCACCAAGCTCATCCCCGGGGGTCAGATGAAAATGCGTGTCGAAAATTTCCATGCGTTGTATCCCTCGTTCCCGAACCATATGTTGTCGGCCGATGCCAAAATCCATCGACAATATGGACAATACCACACATCTCCAGCATGTCGTCGTCAATCGCCGTGGCCGGGAACGCCGGCGAACCGATCGCACGACACAGATGATCCGCTGCCTGATTGCCGCCGCCGCCGCCGCCATCATGGTGAGCGGACTGTGGTCCGTGCTCGGCAACAGCTGACAAAGCCCCGATGCTCGCCGGGAACTTAAAACTTGCGCCGGGGTCTATAGCCTGACCTTCTGGAAAATCGCTGGGATTTTGTCGGATTCCGGTTGCGCCGACATCGACCTCACACTACTTTACCCGCTTTCGCTGACCCACACACACAGATTCACATATTCCTTACGTATACGACGGCTGGTGGCTGGACGCGTCCGGCACCAAAGCCTCGCATCTTTGTATCACGACGGAGGGCATGTTACAGCATGATCGAAGCGAAGAACCTCAAGAAATGGTACGGAACCAATTGCGCCGTCAACGACGTCTCCTTCGACGTAAAGAAGGGAGAGGTGCTCGGATTCCTCGGACCGAATGGCGCCGGTAAGTCGACGACTATGCGGATGATCACCGGTTTCCTGCATCTCGACGGGGGATCCGTCCATATCGGCGAACGCAGCATCGAGAACGATCCCGTAGCGGCAAAAGCGATGATGGGCTACCTGCCCGAGAACGCGCCACTCTACGGCGACGTGTCAGTAGAGGGATTTCTCGGTTATATCGCAAAACTCCGCGGCCTGGACAGACAGGAGAGCAAGCAGGCAGTCGCCGAAGCGATCGCGACCTGCTCCCTCGAAAGCGTCCGCCACAAGACGATCCAGACACTATCAAAAGGCTATCGCCACCGAACCTGCTTTGCCCAGGCGATCCTGCACGACCCCGATGTGCTGATCATGGACGAACCGACCGATGGGCTTGACCCCAATCAAAAGTACGAGATGCGC
>CAUZJQ010000539.1:0-2566 GCA_963580095.1 Lentisphaeria bacterium
CGATCACGTCCCCTGTGTCGCAATGCGTCAGCAGGTGGTTGAAGCCGGTGTTGAAGGCGGCGCTCACCCCGGCATTCGCTGCGTGATCCAGCACGGTGATGGGAAACACCTTTGCCATCTCGTCGAGCACCGCGCGGGTGTCGTCGGTACTGCCGTCATTGACGAAAACGAACTGCGGCTGTGCCTTCGACAAGCTTTCGGCACAACCTGTGACCTGGCGGATCAGCCGCCTGAGGTTGTCGGCTTCATTGTACACCGGGATCAGGAAGAACAATCGCATCTCGCGGCACCCTAGTTCCGTGTCTGTAACCTGGTCAACACTGAAGGGGATTTGCGGGCCCACGATCTCAACGGTCCGCTTCAGGCCGTCCCGGAGATTGACGCGGGGCTCATACCCGATCAGCTCGCGGGCCCGTGAAATGTCCGGCTGCCGCCGCATACAATCCTCGTAGCGGCCGAACGATTCGTATGGAATCAAGTCGATCTGCGCCTGATCGTTCTGAACGGTCGACCACACCGCTTCTGCAAGTTCGCGGATTGTGACCTCTTCGGTGCCGCCTATGTTCAAGATCTCGCCGTCGATCTCGGGTTTTTCCAGGAGCGTCATGATCGGATCGACATAATCGGAGATGTATGTAAAGCTGCGGGTCTGCGTGCCATCGCCGTGCACCGGGATCGGCGTGCGATTCATCGCTGCTTTCAGGAACACCGGAACCGGGCCGCCCCACCAGCTCAGATTCATGCGCGGTCCGTAGCCCCCGAAAAAACGCAGGATGACGACCGGCAGATCATAACGCTCGTGATAGGCGAGCAGCAGGTGCTCTTCGTAGAGCTTGGACACGGCATACGCCCAGCGGCGGACGTGGCTGCTGCCGAGCACTATGTTGCTGTCTTCGGTGAACGGCACGTCCGGATTTTTTCCGTAGACGTCGGCGGTCGACGCGGCGATTATTCGGACCCGGTTGCGGCGTGCCAGTTCCATGAGGCAGTGGCTGCCCTGGCCATTGACCAGCAGCGTGTCGAGCGCGTCGCTGTAACGCGGAATCTTGAAGGCCGCCAGATGGACCATCTGCGAGATGCCCTGCATCGCAGCTTCCATGGCGGCTTCATCGCGAATATCGGCCTTGATGAAATCGAAAGCTCGATGGTCGATGAAGTCGCGCATATTGCGGCGCGAACCGTACGACAGATTGTCGACACCAACGACACTATAGCCGGCATCGAGCAGGCGCGGTGCAAGATTGGCGCCGATGAAGCCGGCGACGCCCGTAACCAGAATTTTCTGTCGGCTCACAGCTGGTCGACGATCGTTTCGATGCGGCGTGCGTATTCGACATAGATGTCTGTTGCCGCGGCGTCATCGACGACGTCGATACCGGCGTGAATTTGCGCCGCCAGGTGTGGCTCGATAGAGATCCAGTCGCCATAGCCGCGGGCTTGCAGGTCGGCCAGGATACGGGCCTGCACCGGGTCTTCGTCCGGGTAGCAGGTAACCCATTTGCCGTCGTCACCAGGTCGGGCAGCCTTGATGTGAATGTGGGTGACATGATCTTTGCACCCTTCCCAGAATTGCCAGGTTGCCTCGTTGTCGTCATTGTGCAGGGAGTTGTTGCCAGTGTCGAAGATCAACGTCAGCGCCGGGCTGTTGACCGCCTCGAGCATCTCCATCGTCTGTTCGGGGCCGATGCTGCCGTAGCCGTTGCAGTTCTCATGTGCCAGCAGGATGCCGCCGTCCTCGGCGATCGCTGCCAACTCGCGCAGCCGGCGGAACACTTCCGCTTTCCAGTCGGCCTTGGGCCATGGATTGTCGTTCGGTTGCGGGTACGACATGATGCGCAGCAGTTTGACTCCCTGCTTCCGCATGCGCGGGATGGTGGCGTGCAGTTCATCCAGGTCGACCTGAAAATCCGTCGTGATCGGTCGCGCCCAATTGGCGATGGCGCCGCCGAAGCCGGCGATTTCGATGCCGGCATCGCCGAGTTGCTGCATGGTGGCGTCAAAGTCAGCGTCCGACAGGGCGCTGTAATGCGCGTCACCGACGAGCCGCAGCTCGATGCTGTGCCAGCCCGCCGCCTGTGTCGCGGCTATCTGTCCGTCGATACTTTTCGAAGCTTCGTCCGCAAACCCGGTGTAGCGAAAGGTCATGGTGTTACTCCCGAAACAGTCATTGGAAAGGCAAGACATCGTGAAGGTCGCAAGTATATCACGGAACCCCGGGCAGACAAACTCCGGTAGATTCTTGCATTCGTCCGGGGCCCAACTATTATCACCAGCGTTTGTACCACCCGTGATCCGGCAACGATACGGATCGCGGAACAACCAGTATGCGACACTTTGTCGACCGCCGGCTTAATCCGCGATGATCAACACGACGAGCCTTTTCCTCGCCTGGCGCTATCTCAAGCCGAAGGGCACGTTTATTTCATGGTTCATTCCGCTGCTCGCGGTCCTTGGGCCGATTGTCGGCGTCGCTGTCCTGATCGTCGTGATCGCTGTCATGGCCGGTTTCAGCCGTGACTATCGCGAAGCCATGTTCCGGTTCCAGGCGCATCTCGAACTGATGATG
>CAUZJQ010000540.1:0-2554 GCA_963580095.1 Lentisphaeria bacterium
ATGGAGAAGGAAAAACAACCCGTTATTATTTAATGCTGTCATGAAGCAGTTGCGTGGGAGAGAATGAGCCTGTGAGCGAAGACTATACGGCCCCCCAAGACCATTTTCGCGCAATTTGACCGATCAACGTCGCTGGCGAGCATCTTGGAGCGCTGCGCATCAAAGCGTGGCAAGCAGGTCTACTGGGGAGAGCCTGGCTCTTATGATTTTCTGGCGGTTCCCTCATTCCTTGCCATCATCGACCGAATGGATGTCGGACTAGATGTGTACGAGCATTACATTGAGTTGGCTGCCGAGTGCAGCGTCAAAGATCCGGACGAAGATGACCAGGAAGCCGATACGGGAATGTTGTGTTCCTGCATTGTCATTGATGAGTGCCGGGATCTACCACTACCAATGTTGCCAGCGGTGATATATCTCGACCCGGCCAATCCACTGCTCGGCGAGTGGCTTGACCAAGTTATCGGGCTGGCATTGGCTACGTACTTGCAGGCTTGACGGAGAAAGCGATTCACGTATGCTTCGCCCCTTGCATCTGGAGCATTTTTACCTTGAGAAAGGGGTACCGGGTTCGTCCCGGCACCCCTTTCTTTTGGCCATCTCCAATAGTGAATACGCGTATTCACTTTTCAGTTTTAGTCGCACGCCTCGACGACGTCCTATCCCAAAACGTTATGAGTTGGATGCTCGCCAAATCCAGATGCATCATGGTTCCAAATAAAGACGGAGGCCGACTGTTCTTCCCCTCCTGTTACCGCTAACAGCCGAGACCCCCCACTGCTGTGGCTGGTGAGCTGGGTTCCCGAGATCCCGCACCGTAGCATCGACACCCATGACACGCCGCAGATCAAAGCAGGTTACCCTACTGCAGGGCGAAGCCGATGAGCTCGGTGACGTCATCCGGACCTTGCTTGCGTGCCGGCAATCACACTCTGTCGATCCAGCAAATGACGACTACAGCCTGCAACCCGACCCCCTGCCCTGGCACTCGGGTTCGAACCAATCGATGTGTCGCAGTTCGGCGTGCGTGATTCGTGAGGAATAGGAAGAATGGGAAGAATGGCCGATCATACTTCTCATTCTTCCTATAAATCGAAGTCGCGCTGAAACCTTGCCAGCAGCTGATACGGATCTGTCTTTGCATAGTAAAAGCGGCCGCGACGTGTGCACGACTCGTCTGCCGGAATCGTCCCGAGCCAGGCCACCGCATGGATACAACTGCACATCGCACAGAACAGCCGGCTGGCACGGTCCCAGCCGATGCCGAAAATCTCGGTGCGGTCTTCGGACTGACACATGATGAACGGGAAATCGGCGATGTTCTTGCCGGGCACAACGCGGTTCGACGGCACCGGAAAGTGCTTGTTGATCTCGGCCACGGCAACCATGCCGTCCCTGGTTGCGATCAGGCTGCGATCTGCCCAATCCGTGTTCTTCTCCTTGCGCGGCCCGTGGAACGGTGGATTGATCCAGCTGCGGTCGACGTCATCTGCCGGCGTGTTCCAGACGCAATAGGCGCAGGCACAGCAGAAGTCGGCTTCCGTGTCCGTCATCGGTTCATCACGATCGTTGTGGACCGTCAGCATAAGTTCGAGCGTCCCGTCGTCGATGATGTCGATGCTGCACTCGTAGCGTACGCGCGCCTCCTCGAATGACTGTGTAACAAGCCGGCCCGTCGCAGTCTCGCTCCAGTTCGGCGGAATTACATGACACTCCGGCAGCGCCAGCTCACGGCAACTGATCGTCTCGGGCACCAGCAGTGACCATCGACGTTCGTCATCGACAGAGACAGTAATCTGCCCTTCGACAGGGTCCGGTTTAAGTATCATTTCAGAGGTGTCCTTTTTGGGAAGTTGATCGGATGGTGCTAACGTTACGGCCTCATTCCTCAACCTCAAACAGGACCGTATCTCGATGTCGGAATTTACCAATGTGATCATGGAGATCCTGGCCGGCACACTCGACGAGTTGCTGCCGGGCACTAACGACTGGCAGACATTCAGCGGCGGCGACCAGTTTGAACTCGCGGCAAACAGCAAGTTCGAACTGAAAGTTCGCGAGCTGACCGACTACTGCTGCTCATATCTTGACTAAGTGGGACGAGGCTCCGCCACGTCATTGGGCGCTTATGAAGCGACATCCAGAAACCCGTACCCAACGCGGTGATCTTCATGAGAATCCGAATTCTAACATCAATGACCTGGCAGGAGCCCCGTCCTACCTAACGACTTTGGGATACACACAATGGCCAAATCTAAGCAATCATCGGATTTCACCTATCCATCGCTTTTCCCGCGTTCCTCGAATGCGTTCCAGCGCGGCATGCAGTCGCGCGCCGGATTTTCCTGGGAGAGCGCCAACGTTGGATTCACGCAGTTCCCGGACGGCCTGAAGCTGGTCGCGTGCAAAGAACGACAGACCGATTACGGCCGGACCGTCCAAGCACGCTGGGAACACAGCGGCACAAAAGTCCGCGCCGACGTTCGTTACGAAGTGTTCGACGACACGGGCGTCGTCGAGATCGACGGACGCCTCACCAATCGCGGTCGTAAGA
>CAUZJQ010000541.1:0-2547 GCA_963580095.1 Lentisphaeria bacterium
TGGCTCGCTGCCGAATGGGGCCACCCCTCCGACAACCTCGGCGGCATTTTGGCCGTTGCCGATTTCGTTTCGCAGCAACGTGCTGCTAACGGCGAAGCACCGCTCACGATGGGCGAGGTGTTGACCGCCATGATCAAGGCGCATGAGATCCAAGGTATTATTGCGTTGGAAAACAGCTTCAACCGTGTCGGACTCGACCATGTCGTGCTGGTCAAAGTAGCATCGACCGCAGTGGTGACGCATCTGCTTGGCGGCAGTCGGGAGGAGATTATCGACGCGCTGTCACAGGCCTGGGTCGACGGGCAGGCGCTGCGCACCTACCGGCACGCCCCGAACGCCGGCTCTCGCAAGTCCTGGGCGGCAGGCGACGCCACTGCCCGCGCCGTGCACCTGGCGCTGATGACGTTGCGCGGCGAGATGGGATTGCCATCGGTGTTGACGGCTCCGCATTGGGGGTTTTATGACGTGCTGTTTAAGGGCAAATCATTTTCCTTCAGCCGCGGTTTCGGTAGTTACGTCATGGAGAACATACTCTTCAAGGTTTCTTTCCCGGCCGAGTTTCACGCTCAGACTGCAGTTGAAGCGGCGGTCGCGCTGCACCCGCGGGTCAAGGATCTCCTGGACGAGATCGAGCGAATCGATGTCACAACACACGAGTCGGCCATTCGCATCATTTCGAAGGTCGGGCCGCTGGCGAACCCTGCCGACCGTGACCACTGCCTGCAATACATGATCGCTGTACCGTTGCTCCTGGGCAAACTTGAGGCGGAACATTACGAAGACGATTTCCACGCTGCGAATGCCGCAATCGACGCGCTGCGGGACAAAATGAGGATCACCGAGTCGCCGCAGTACACAGCGGATTATCTCGATCCGGGGAAGCGCTCGATCGCCAATGCTCTGCAGATTCATTTCACCAACGGCACCAGTACCGAAGTCGTCGAAGTCGAGTACCCTGTCGGCCATCGTCGTCGACGCGCGGAAGCGATGCCGTTGTTGGAAGAAAAATTCATCGCGAACGCCAGCCGAATTTTTCCGGCGGACCGTGTCCGTGCGTTGCTAGATCTCTGCCTTGATGGGGAACGCTTGTCGTCGATGCCGTGCCATGAATTCGTCCAGCAGTGGGAAAAATTAGATAATTTAGAATAATCCATAGGCCAACCAGCAACACCAGAAAGAAAATAATGTCCAATCCGTACGGCCCGCCACCGGCCGAAGACGTCATGGAGCCGGGAGTCGCTGTCGAGTTCGTGATGCATCCGCGCTTTGCCCGACTCATTGCGGAACACCGCCAAGAAGCCTCCACATGAACCGGCATTCCATCTACGCACTTTGTCTTCTGCTCGTCACTTGCCAAGCACCGGCCAAATCTCTGATAATCTCTGCTGCCGGCAGATCGATCTGGGCGGCGGAGGTCAGAAAAGACGGGGACACACTGATTTATACGACGACTAAGGGTACCGAGGCGAGCATGCCCGTCAAAGGCGCCAAAGTTGTGCCTGGTGTCGTCCGCGGCAAGGGTTACAGGCCGGAGTTCATCGAGCGGGTCATCACGTTGATCGACGGGCTGTCGGGTAGCCACCCGCACCTGCAGAAACAGTTGCGGCCGCTGCATGACGAATGGCTGGCATTGAGAACGGGCACAGATGAAACCGCCGGTACCGCGGTTCAGGAAGCGCTCGACACCTTCAATGCCGGTGCCAGAGATTATGCGGCCTACAACGCCGCAATGACCGACCTCGGGATGATCGACTACAAGGACGTTCAGGGGCGTTTCACCGATCAGACCCAGGCGGCCATCGCCAAGGTGAAAGCCGGCTACCACACCGCCGGTCTTGCGAGATTGCGAAAACTCGCGGCACAGGGGAGTGCGTCGATTGACACTTGCCGACAGCTTAAGCTGCTGGCGGACGAGCTGCTGTTGACAAAGCTGCCGGAAGCAGCGGCACAGGAGGCCCGGACATTGCGCACTACTGCAAAGAAACAGGCGATCAAAGGAACCATGCAGACGATCAAGGCGGTGCGCCGGGGCGGCATGACGATTGAGATATATCTGCAATGCCGCGGGTTGCTCACCGATCTTCGCACCTACGTGATCGACAGCGGCAAAGCAACAACCGAAATCAATAAAAAGCTGGCGGACCTGGTGGCTGAAGCAGGTCGAAGCCTGCCGGATTACGGCTTCAAAAACAACGGCTTTCCGTTGCATCGCGACGACCACAAACTGATCAAACAGGTGGCGCCGTTCTATTCGCAGGCCGCCCCGGCATCATTGCAGATCGACAAGCAGGCGTTCTTGATCGGCGAGAGAATGCCGCCGACGGTGCGACGCGGGCGCGATGCGGAGCTGACCTTCCGCGTTGTTTTCAATCGCCTGCCGCAGGAGGGCGGGCAGTTTGGCATTTTGATTTATGGCCATGGCGGCCGCAAGGGGAGCAAATATGTGGTGCCGCTTCGGGAATTTAAGATCCAGGACGGCCATGGCCGTGCCATCATCCGCGATGATTTCACGCGACTCGATGAGCGCATCGTCAAAGGTCAGGCGCC
>CAUZJQ010000542.1:0-2541 GCA_963580095.1 Lentisphaeria bacterium
AGGTGACGATAGAAGGCTGCTCGCGGGCGTAACGTACGACGTGCCGCAAGGGCCAGAGTCCGTACTCGGCGCGCGCCACCAACTGGTCGGTGAAGACTATGAAGTCGAGCTCGGCGGCGGTCGCCTCCTCAGCGATCTGTGCCATGCTTCGGTTGCCCGCACTGATGTTGCTGTTGATGCGAATGGCCCCGTGCAGCCACTGTTTTTCGGCAGGGCTGGAGAGCGGGGTGAGAACCAACAGCAGAAAGACAAGCGGAAAGCCGAAAGACGACACTTGCAATCTGAACATTCGGCTCATTCGATGCGTTGCAGCATCGGAAGATGATAGCGGGCCTGGATCTGGGCATTCTCAGCTTCCAGCGTGTCCGCTTTGAGTACGACGTAGTTGGGGAACTCGTCGAAGGCGATCTTGTGAAAACCGTCGATCGGCGTCTTTAATGCCTCGACGACATCGCACAGTTTGCCAATCTTCATGTCGTTGATCGAGTCGATGCGAAGAAATTTGAGATTTGAAAAGCCGATATTCGCAGCCGACGACAGCACCTGACTGAGAATGACGACCTTTTCGCCCGGTTCAAACAGGTCCCACTGATGCCGTGCATAGTGTGCCAGCCGGCGGGGTGCTTTTGTCTCCCAGTTGCTGCCCCATTCATTGAGGTACTGCCCGGATAGTTCCTGGATTACCAGGCCGCCGACGATGATGAACTCGGCTGGCTTGTCGAGGACATATGGTTCGATCGGGTAATGCGAGAGTGGCACGGATTCCAGCTTCACCGTGAGATATTTGGGCTTACCCTCCCGCACGACATGCAGTATTGCGCTGTCGCCGACATGCGATCGGGTTGTTGTAAGGTGGGCAATCGACTGGCGGCCGAAATCGGGATCTCTGTACTCGCCGAATTTGTCGATTGTGAACTCGTTGATGGCCAGCAGTACGTCACCCTCCTGCATCCCGGCCTTGTCTGCGCCGCTGCCCGGTATGATTGTAGTGATGAAAACGCCATCGCCCTGGGCCGGCACCCCGAGGTAGCGGCGTAGTTGCGGATCCTGCAACGATGCAAATCCGAATCCGGCCCGCGGAAATCCATTGTAATGCCCGTCGTCGTAGTCTTCGAGAAAATGCTTGATGACCGGGGCTGGCACTATCACTGCTTCACGGTTGTCGGAGCTGTAGGTCATGACCAGGCCGATCAGCCTGTTGCGGTAAGCCACCGGCAGAGTATAGCTGCTGACATTACGTGCGATCGAAATCTCCATGCGATAGCTGAGCAAGGTCAGGACGTCGAGTGGATAGGTCGCCAGTTCGATACGCTTGATTTCTCCTTCGGTCACAATCGGCAGCCCGTTGCCTTCGAATTGGATGGCCTGCGGTTTGTCGCCGATCTCCGAGGTTGTCCGCAGTCGCCAGGGGCGCATATCGCTAAGGAACGACGGGAGTGCCGGTTCCAGTAATGCCAGATTTACAGCATAGTCGACGTGCGTTACATAGGCGGGAATCTTTTCGCCGGTATCGATCTTCTCGAGTTCGGCAAACGTCGCATTCATTGCCAGGCGCCCGGTGATCAGAACACGGTTGCCTTCGAGGACGACACCCAGTCCCTCGCGCGAGGTCGGCCCCTTCTTTTGCCAGGGCCGAAAGAAACTGAAATCCTGACCAGTCACACGGACTCGGACGATCGCATCGGTCTTCTGGCGGGCCGCTGCAGCGGTCGCCAGCAATGTTGTAGCGACAGTCAGGAAGAGGCAGGTCTTACGGCAGGGCATGATCATCCTCCGGGCCGAGGTACTGTTCGCTCGTCACATGGTAGTTGCGGACGATACGTTTGCGCGCTGCTGCGACATTGACGGCATCGATGACAATCGGCAGACCACCGTCGATGGTGCGGATGACATATTGATCCGCCGACTCCGCAAACGCTGTCGCGACATCGGTGATGCCCTTGATCTTGTGATCGTTGATTTCATCGATCACGGACATCGTGAAATTGCCGAGGTAGGTATTGATCTGGTCTGTCAGAATCGTGCTGAGAATGACGACCTCCGGCCGCTCTTCGAAGATGTCGTCGGTAATATAAAAATCGTAGAGATACTTGATCTGCGGATTGTTCACTTTGTGCGCGCTCATAAAATCGCGGGACATCGGCTGGAACAGCAGGCCGGCAAAGAGTACGTAGCGGGGTTTCTGGTCATACTCGTTGCGATAGATCAGATACGGCGAGGCACCTCGCAAAGATACGGTGACAGTCATTGGTGCGTGCTCGCGCAGAATGTCAAAAACGACGTGGTCGCCGTGGAACTTACGTTCGATGATCTCCGCGAACTGAACGTACTCGTCTCCCAGCGTGATTTGGCCGTCATTGTCGATGGGATGCCCGTCGATCATCATGAGCACATCGTCCTTCTCCAGCACCCCGGCAGCGGAACCGACGGACATCACGTCGGTGACGCGGACACCGGTCATGTCGGGTGACATGCCGAGATATTCACGATGAGCCGGATTGAGCAGGTTGCTATGCTCGACTGCGAGTTCGGCGTAACCCT
>CAUZJQ010000543.1:0-2537 GCA_963580095.1 Lentisphaeria bacterium
AGATCCTGCAGTTGCAGGAGATTATACCAATGTGCGCCTACTGCCAGAAGGTCCGCGACGATGAAGGCTTTTGGCACCGTGTCGATCGATACCTGCAGTCACATACGCCATCCAGCGTCAGCCACGGTGTATGTCCGGGCTGCTACGACAAACTCGTGGCACCGCTTCCGGACGACACCGACACACAATCCGGATGAACCGATTTGGAAGAGGTGCGGCCTGGACAATCGACGGGTGCACAAGCGGAAAACCGCGAGACGGGCTCAGAGCAGACGCTCAAGCTCGAGTTCCTTGGCTGCGTTCGCGGGTTTCTCATAAAATACTTCCAGCGCCACATGCTCGGCATCGTCGTAAATCTCGGAGCGTTTGTAGATGACCACGACGTTCTCCCGGGCGGGCATCATCGATACAGTGATGGTCGCCTCCTGCAGTGCAGCAGCGGTCGCCTCGTCTTCATAATACTTGCGATTCAAAACCTCGCGGGCGTGTTCCATGCCAACTTGGTTCAGGACGCGTTTGTCCAGAACATGCTCCATCTTCCAAAGCTGATCGTCGACAAACCAGAAGTGGCGTTCGAGAATGATCGCGAAACCGGATGACTGGTAGTGGACGACGTGCGGCAACCACTCCTTGTGCGGCGTTTCGTTATCGACGGCGCGGAGATCGGGAAGCAACGCTTCGACTTCGGCCCGCGAAGCGCCCCACTTGATAGCGCCATAGCCTTCGAGGATTTTCATTGCCTCTTCACGCAGGGCCGCGCGTTCCTCCTCGGTCATCTCCTCCTCGACAACCTCGTCGGTTTCCGAGTCGCGTGCCGCCACGTCCGCCGCGTCAACCTGGACGACTGCCTCTTCCGGTTGGAAGGTCGGCATACCGAATTCATCGAACTGCACTGACAGTGCAGCCAAGGGCAACGACAATATCAAGCCGCCGATGAGCGTGTGAAAAAGAAACCGTCGCATGTCGGAACTCTCCTGATTGCGAGTTCAAGGTAATACATATAACCTATAGTCTTTCACTTGTCCCGCGCCAATCTACGCGAAATTCCGCAGATTGGCGCGTTTTGTCTAGGTGATCAACCAGCAGGAGACATCGATGATCGAGGCGATCATATTCGACTATGGCAATGTCATCGACAGGTGCGACTTTCGACGCTTTCTGGCCCGTGCAGCGCCGCACATCACCAGCATGGATGCCATACGAGACCGGTACAGCAAGCTTGAAACGGCACACGAAACCGGGGATCTGCGGTCCGACCGGTTCATCGAGGCAATGATCCACGAATTCGATCTGACGATTAATTCTGTGGAATTCGCGGAGGCTTTCAATGATATCTTCGAACCGATCGCCGTGACCCGTCGGGTAATCCGGCAATTGGCCGGGAATTACAAGTTGGCGTTGTTGTCGAATACCAACCCGATCCACTTCGATCGGACCGTCCGGCAAGCGGACATTTTTTCGTTATTCGGCACAGTCACCGCGTCGCATCTGGTCGGGTGTATGAAACCGCAGCCGGAAATTTATCTCGAACTGCTGCGTCAACTTGCCATACCGGCGGAGCGTTGTGTGTTTATCGACGATCTGGCCGTGAACGCCGCCGCTGCTCGGGCTGCCGGCATGCACGCGATACACCTCGAGGACGCGGAGGAGCTACCCGCAGCGCTGGCGGAATACGACATCAATGTCGACTGACAGTGCGCGATGTGCTGCTGATGCAGTAAATTAGACCTCGCACCAATTGTAACCGGACTACAGCATGAAGATCGACCAAACACGGAAACAAATCATTGACGGGACCGAGCTCATAGTGCTCAAAGTCGGTTCACGCCTTCTGGCCGCTGGCAATTCGGACGCACGTCGACAACGCATTGAGCAACTGATCGGGCAGGTGGCGAAATTGCGCGAGCGGTTCGAGGTTGTTCTCGTGAGTTCCGGCGCCATCGGTGCCGGCATGGCGATGACGGGTGCGGAGAAACGTCCGGTGGATGTGGCCCGGCTCCAAGGGCTCGCCGCCATCGGACAGAGCCGTTTGATGTCGCTTTACGAGAACGCCTGCCAACAGCACGGCTTCCATTGCGGGCAGTTGCTGCTGTCGCGCGACGATGTCAAAGAGCGCAACCGCCACCTGAACGTGCGTAATTGCCTGCGCGCATTGCTCACCGACAATGTCCTGCCGATCATCAATGAAAACGACACCGTCAGCGTCGATGAAATCCGCTTCGGCGACAACGACCTGTTGGCAGCCCTCGTTGCCACTATGCTTCGCGCTGACCTGACCATCCTACTGACGACCGTGGACGGATTCTATCGCCGCGATGATGGCGAGCTCACGGACCGCCTGTCCGTGATTGACGAAATTACCGACGAAATCCGCGACATGGCACAGGGCACTGGCGATCAGCTATACTCGACCGGCGGCATGATCAGCAAGCTCAACGCTGCAGAAATCACTTTGGCCGCCGGCGAGCATCTCTGGATCGCCGACGGTACTGACTTTGCCGTACTCGACCGCATTCTCGCCGGCGAAGACATCGGGT
>CAUZJQ010000544.1:0-2513 GCA_963580095.1 Lentisphaeria bacterium
TACTCCCCGGACCAGGCTGTTAACCCATTGGGGCGACGTTACGGACTTTACCTTACCGATGATGGCAATACCGTGTCCTGGACGCTGGACGGAAAGCTCATGGATACCGTTGACATTAGTGGCTATTTCAATTCGACTCCCGAATCCGTCAGCGACGGCGCCTACGTCTCGCTCTCTGGTGCGGGCTATCAACCTCACATCTGGAAAGTTGATGATGTCGAGATTTATGCCAGCGATTAAAAGCAACCGGCGACAAGTTCTAATTAATCGGCTCCTTGGAGTGGCGAGTGCCGACCAGGAGCGAGGTGCCGCGCAGTAGGAGATTGTCAAGCAGCAAAACCGGGAACGGCTTTGGACTGGAAGTGATCGGGATCAGGATCGCTGTCCTACCAAGCCGTCCAGCCGCCATCAACGGTAATGTTCTGACCGGTTATATAACTGCCGGCGTCACTGACCAACAGCAGCAAAGCACCCTTTAGTTCGTGCGGTTTGCCCATACGTTTCATCGGCAATTTTGTGGACAGTCGCTGCACCATCTCAGCTTTGACGGCATCCCCGGGAAAAGGTCCCGGGCTCAGGCAGTTGACGCGCACACTGTCCTCTGCCCAGTACGCTGCCATGTGACGGGTCATGTGAATCGTGCCGCCCTTGAGTGAATGATAGGCGACCGGACTGGCAATGCTCACACCCTCGTAAGCGTCCGGATACGAAGCAACCTGGCCATACATCGAACCGATATTGACTACCGCCCCGCCGCCACCGCGTTCCACGGCATGATTGCGTAGTTCACGAGCCAGCACGAAGTATCCCGCATTGTTGTGCTGGTGTCTGGCAAACTCATCGAAGGTGACATCCTTGAGATCTTTCGGACACGGGTCGAGGCCGTTATTGATCAGGATGTCGACCTGCCCGGCGACTTCTACTGCTTCGGCAAACCCCGCAACGACACTGTCGCCGTTCATCTGGTCGAGCTCGACACCATAGTGAGTCGCATCACCCGGCAGCTTTGCGGCAGCGGCACGCGCACGGTCGCGGTCGCGACTGGCAATAACAACAGAAGCACCGGCTTCCGCCAGGGCAGCTGAAAACGCCGTGCCCAGCCATCCCGTACCGCCGGTAATCAGCGCCGTGCGCCCACTAAGATCGAATTGTTTCAGAACGTTGTGACTCTCAGGCATAAGAAGCTCCGGGTGGAGGGGTACTGTATTGCAGATGTTGTGATCTCAGTTCCTGATCGATCTTGGCAATCGGGACCCGAAGGCGGGAGTGTTACTTGAACACCTTAGCCCAGGCTTCGAGAAATACCCGTTTCGTATTGGCCAGCACGAGATCGATGTTGTGATTCGGGCCGGGCTTCACCTCGAACGAGAACACTGGCAGTCGGGTAGCACTGGCACGGTCGAAATATCCTGTACGCAAGAGCACCGAAATGTAGTCCGCCAGCTCGGGCACATCATTCTCGCCGCCGGGATATCCGAAATACGGATGTTGATCGCCGTACATCGGATCGGCCTTGTCCTTGAGGAAGGCGTTGCCGGCGTGGGCGTGATTGAAGTGCTCGCCCAGCAGCGGCACGGTCTCTGCTGCTGTCTCGCCCAGGATTGGCAGATGACTCAGGTCGAGGCAAATACCGAAGTTGTCCACCTGCCCACTGACTCGATCTGCCAGGGTCCGGGTGATTGCCGCGGGGCCGATCAGGCACTTTTTCTCGATATCCCGATCGAACTGCTCACAGGTCACTGCCAGGCCACGTTCGCCAGCGTACTGACAAAGTTCCACGGTCGCCGCTACCAAGGCATCGAGCGCTTCGGCCTCGGTTGCAGCGTCACCATAGGGTCCGGAGAGAAAAGTCCAGGCCACCGCCCCGAGCTCGACAGCTTCGTCGATGCTGGCCTTCAACCGCTCCAGCGCTGCACCGCGCACCGCGTCGTCCGTGGCGTTGAGGTTGAGTTTGCCACCGAGAATCAGTGGATGCGCACCGTAGCCAAGCTGCAGATGTGCGGATTCCGCAATCGCCTTGACGGCGGCACGGTCCTGCTGTGGAATCGTGGTAATTTCGAGAAAATTGAAAAACTCGTCGGCGGCGATCTTTTCGATACTGCCGACAATGTCGCCCTCCCCTTTCTGGGCAGATGGGAACGCCATGAAGTGAACAAGCCCGACCTGGGCAACGGATAGATGAGAACTCATATGACTCTACAGTTCAGGGTTGGTTTTCGTTGTCCGGGCCGATCGCAGCTCCTTGTTGACGGTCAGCCGCACGCCGCGGTAACGGGTACGGTATGACCAGGCCCACTGGATGACGACAAAAAGCTGGCTTTTCAAGCTGACAAGATACTAGATATGTTCCAACAGCCAAGCGATTCAGGCGGCAAACCCGGTGAACTTTACTCGTTTCTTTCGACTACAGTCCCAGGGTGCCGATCGAATTCACATGAAAGCACCCGCATCGCCGGCGCGGCAGTGTTGCCGTGTACCGTTCCGTTACTTTTCTTCATTCCAGATCTGCACGG
>CAUZJQ010000545.1:0-2506 GCA_963580095.1 Lentisphaeria bacterium
CTTTCCTGTGCCGTCAGCGCCCAGCGCAGCGAGGGTGTCATCCGCTACCTGCACACGCTCGTTGGGCGCGGGCACGCACAGCTTTACCGTTTCGAGAAGGTCAGGATCTGGGGGATGCGACAGATTCTGCGAGAAATGTCGGCACGGCTGTATTACGACAACTGTTTCCGCCTGGCCCTGATCATATTCTACGGATCGTTCGCCGTTTCCATGTTGCTCGGAGCGATCGGCGACAATTTCTGCGCCGCGCTTATCGGAGAGGATGCGACCCTCCACCTCGAGAAGATCTACAGCTACAGTGCAGCACAGCGATCGGCAGAGCAAAACGTCCAGATGAGCGGCTATTACATTCAGCACAACACCTCGCTGGCCCTGCAATGTTTCGCCAGTGGCATCTTTTTGGGGCTCGGCAGCATTTACTGTCTGCTGTTTAACGGCGTCATGCTCGGGGCCGCATTCGGGCACATGCTGTCCGGACCGTACAGCGACAACTTTCTCGCCTTCGTCCTTTCCCACGGGCCTTTCGAACTTACCGGCATTGCTGTCGCCGGCGGTGCCGGGCTCAAGCTCGGGTATTCAATGGTGCGCACCAACGGCCTCACGCGGTTGGCCTCATTGCGCAAGACCGCCCACGACTCGGTACCGCTCGTCGTCACCGCGGCCGCGCTCATTTGTTCAGCCGCCATGATTGAGGGTTTCTGGTCGCCGCTCGACCTGCCCCTCTTTTACAAGGCAGCGATGGGCGCCCTCTGCACGTTGATCCTTTTCGTCTTCATAGTCGTACTTGGCAGGAAATACGGTGAACCTCGATCAATCCAGAGTCCGCGTCCGTGAACGCACGATGGGTGAGGTCCTCGATCTCGCCATCGTCTTCATAAAAAGCGACGCCGTTGCTTACGGCAAGCTGTTTCTGCTTGTCATTGTACCGGCCAGCGTGCTGGTCTATTGGCTGGTCAACGCAGTGGCGCTGGATAGCCTGTACTTCTACATACTCATCATGGTCCTGGCCACACCCGTAGTGCGCTATCCCATCCTGCTCTACGCCAGCAGTGCCATGTTCAATTCGCGGCCGTCACTGAAAAACATGACCGTCGACTGGCTTGGCCTGCAGTCGCCGATCATCACCCGGTTGCTACTCCCGCGACTGCTCGGTGCAGTGTTTATTATCGCGCCGCTTTTCGAGATCTGGTGGCGTTATTTCGCTGAAGAAATCGTCTTACTCGAGCGCGTGTCCGGCAAACAGTTCGGGCCGCGGCTGCGCAATCTGCAAAGTAAACTGTCACCGGAAGCGGGCGGGATTTTTTTCGCACACCTTGTTTTCGGCAGTGTTATGGTCGGTTCCGCCTACCTCACCTGGATGGTCGCCGCCATGCTGTTCGAATCCCATTTCCGCTTGGCCACACCGGAAACTATCCACATTACCTTCCCGTTCATCCTGCTGTACCTCACCGTCCAAGCGTTCCTCGCAGTATCGAAGTTTCTCTACTATCTCAACCTGCGTACGGTGCATGAAGGCTGGGAGCTTTTCCTCGAGGTGCGCAAGTGCCGCGCCCACGAAACGGCTCGAGGCCTCGTATGACACAATTGCTCATCCGGCTTGCGGACTCCGCACGGCACGTCCTGCCACTCGCCGCGCTGCTGATCTGCGTCTTCTGCCTGAACGCCAGCGGCCAGGAAGCCGACGACAGGGTCGACGCCTTTCAGGAAACACTCAGCCACGGCAACTATCCGTGGTACGACAAAGCCCATGACGATGCCAGGCCGCTTCGGACTCCGCAACAACAGAACAGGGAGCCGTCCGGCGTTGCCCGATTGATCAACATCCTTGCCTGGATCCTGCTGCTGCCCGCGCTCCTATACCTGTTGTGCCGGATCGTCGCCGCGACCCGGGAAAAAGTCGATCTGCAACCGCTGGGCTCCGAACCGCAACCGCGCCAGTCGGCCATCAAACTACCAGTCGCCAATGACGGCACGTACGACTATTACGCTGCCGCCACCCAGGCCGCGAAAGTTAGTGATTTCCGCTCAGCCATTGTTTGCCTCTTTAACCACCAGCTCGGTGTACTCAACCGCTACAACCTCATCCGTCTCGACAAAAGCGGCAGTAACCGCAAATATCTCCGGCAGCTCCGCGACGGCTCCGTGCAGTCGGCCTTTCAGAAATCGACGCTGGTTTTCGAGGCCGTGTTTTTCGGTAGGCACAATGCCGACCGTGACCTCTACGACAAGTTCGAAGCCAACCACAAGAATCTCGAACAGGCGCTGCCGAAACTAACCACTGTTTCCGGCGGCACCGGTGCAGCGACAGCGCTGCTGCTGGCGCTGCTGCTCATTGCCGGCTGCAGCCGGCACACGATCGAGTACGGTCACAGCTACGGTAAGAGCATCAATGGCAGCTCGGTGTTTTTTGATTATCTCGAGGCACGCGGCCATGTTGTCCGAAGAATGTTCGACTTCCAGGAAAACGATCTGCAGCGAGCCAACGTGCTCGTGCTGTTCAACCGCC